>NZ_AKIY01000277.1 GCF_000282615.1 Bradyrhizobium sp. YR681
AAAGTGGAATATTTTTGACGGCGCGGATTGACCGGCATTTTGGGTGTTTTGCCCGACGGGCAACGCAAGGTCTCGTAGCCCGGATGAGCGAAGCGACATCCGGTATTCGTGGCACGAGTGGTCCCGGGTCTCGCTTTGCTCACCCGGGCTACGGGACTATGTTGATTTGCCCGACCGGCCACGACGTTGGTATGGTTCATGCAGGCAACCTAAGCCTCCCTCCCCCCCGACAAGAAATGACAATGCCCAACCCGATCTTCCCGAACTCACGTCCCGATCGCATCCGCCACCTCCTCGCCGACCTCGTCGGCTTCGACACGATCAGCGATCGGACCAATTTGCCCCTGATCGCCCATATCGAGAGCTATCTCGCTTTCCTCGGCGTCAAGGGCGAACGCATCACCGACGTAACAGGGCAGAAGGCCTCGCTGTGGGTGACGATCGGGCCCGAGGACCGGCCAGGCTTTGTGCTCTCCGGCCATACCGACGTCGTGCCTGTCGTCGGCCAGGACTGGAGCCACGACCCGTTCAAGCTCGTCGAGCGCGACGGCAAGCTCTATGGCCGCGGCACCACCGACATGAAGGGCTTCGTCGCGGTGTGCCTCGCGATGGTGCCGGAGATGTTGGAGGCGAAGCTGGCAACGCCAATTCATCTGGCGATCTCCTATGACGAGGAGATCGGCTGCGTCGGCGTGCGGCCGATGCTGTATGAGGTTGCCAAGAAGAAAGTGAAGCCGCTCGGCGCCTTCATCGGCGAGCCGACCGAGATGAAGGTCATCATCGGCCACAAGGGCAAGCACGGCGTGCGCGCGACCTTCCGCGGTCTTGCCCGTCACTCCTCGATCGCACCCGACGGCGTCAACGCGATCGAATACGCCGCCGAGCTGATCGTCGAGATCCGCCGCCGCGCCGTCGCGCTCGCAGCCGTGCGGGCAACCGACAGCCTCTACGACGTTCCGCACTCGACGCTGCTCACCAGCATCGTGCATGGCGGCGCCGCGCTGAACATCGTGCCTGATACCTGCACGGTGGATTTCGAATGCCGCGGCATCGGCATCACCGAGTCGCGCGAGGTGACGGACGCGATCGTCGCCTGGGCCAAGGCCGAGCTCGAGCCGGCGATGAAGGCGCGGCATCCGGACTGCGGCATCGATTTCGAGGAGATCCTCGATTATCCCGCGCTCGACACCGCAGCCGACGCGACAATCGTCACGCTCGCCAAGAGCCTCGCCGGGCGCAACGACCACGCCAAGGTCGCCTTCGGCACCGAGGCGAGCCTGTTTGCCAGCATCGCCGATATCCTTTCAGTGGTGATCGGCCCCGGCGCGATTGCGCAGGCGCATACGCCTGATGAGTTCGTGGAGATGGCGGAGCTGGAGAAGTGCGCGGGGTTCGTGGAGAGGCTGATCGCGCATTGTGCGAAATCGGAATCGTAGGCGACGCTGCCGTAGGGTGGGCAAAGCGAAGCGTGCCCACCACTTTCGCCGCAATCGCAGACAGACGGTGGGCACAGCGCTACGCGCTTTTGCCCACCCTACGAGAGCTATTGTAGCCCCCATAAGCATAGCGACATGCGGGACCACTGTCCCGGGTATCGCTTCGCTCACCCGGGCTACGGACCTTGCGCGAACTGCTAGCGAGGATCCCGAGCTTCATCCTCGTCATTGCGAGGAGCTCTTGCGACGAAGCAATCCAGACTGCCACCGCGGAGAGATTCTGGATTGCTTCGCTTCGCTCGCACGAAGCAAAAAGGCGCAGCCATCGGCCGCGCCTTTGTAGCTCCTCACACCGCGCCCGCCTTCTGCGCGTACTCCCATGACGCCTGCGACAGCGGCACGGTGCGCTTGGCTGACTCCAGGGCCTTGGCGTTGGCGGCGGTGCCGTCGCGGACGCGGCCGGCGATGCCTTGGGTGATGCCGGCGAGGCGGAACAGATTGTAGGCGAAGTACCAGTTCAGATCGGGCACCGTCATCTTGGTGACGTTGCAATAGATCTGCGCGGCTTCCTCCACGCTCGGGATGTTGAGCGCCTTGAGATCGACGCCCTGCAATCCCGGCATGACCCACTGCATCAGCAGATAGGTGAAGTCGGCCATGGGATCGCCGAGTGTCGACAATTCCCAGTCCAGCACCGCCAGCACACGCGGTTCCGTCGGGTGGAAAATCATGTTGTCGAGGCGATAGTCGCCGTGGACGATCGAGACGCGCGCCTGCTCCGGCACGGTCTTCGGCAGCCATTCTGCGACCTTCTCGAACTCCGGAATGTGCTGCGTCTCTGAGGCGCGATACTGCTTGGTCCAGCGGTCGATCTGGCGCGCGAAATAATTACCGGGCTTGCCGAAGTCGCCGAGGCCGATCGCTGTGGGTTCATACATGTGGAGCTTCGCCAGCGTCTCGATCTTGCTGGTGAAGATCTTCCGCCGCGCGTCATTGTCCTGGCTCGGCAGCGCCGGGTCCCAGAACACCCGGCCCTCCTCCATCGACATGATGTAGAAGGCGGCGCCGATGACGCTGTCGTCCTGGCACAGCGCATAGGCGTGCGCGACCGGAAACCCCTGCTTTCCAAGGGCGGCGATGACGCGGTACTCGCGATCGACCGCATGCGCCGACGGCAGCAGCTTGCCGAACGGCTTGCGGCGCATCACGTAGGAGCGGTTCGGCGTGTTGAGCCGATAGGTCGGATTGGACTGGCCGCCCTTGAACTGGAGCACGACCAGCGGGCCCTCATAGCCTTCGACATTGTCGCGCATCCAGGCTTCGAGCCGCATCTCGTCGAAGCGATGACGCTCCTCGACCGGCTTGGTGCCCGAGAATTCTTCGTCTTTCCTGACGCCGTCAGCCACGATGACGCTCCCTCTTCAGTCCTGACCTTTTCAGGCCGGGCATGATCCTAGTCGGTAACCGCCGACGCACTTGCGTCAAGCGGTCACCTCGATCATGCCCTGTCGTTTCTTAAATCGGGAGCGCCGCGTGACGCGCCCTTTCAATGACTGGAAGAGTTTGCATACTTCCGAACCTCCAACCTTGCAATGGCGCGATTGTGCACCTCGTCCGGACCGTCGGCGAGACGGAGGGTGCGGATGTGGGCGTAGTCCTTGGCCAGGCCCGCGTCATCGGAGACACCGGCACCGCCGAACGACTGGATCGCCTCGTCGATGATCTTCAGCGCCATGTTGGGCGCCGCGACCTTGATCATGGCAATCTCGGCCTGCGCGGTCTTGTTGCCGACCTTGTCCATCATGTCGGCAGCCTTGAGGCAGAGCAGACGCGTCATCTCGATGTTGGTGCGGGCATCGCCGATGCGCTGCTCCCACACCGAGTGCTCGACGATCTTCTTGCCGAAGGCGGTGCGCGAGGTGAGCCGCTTCACCATCTTCTCCAGCGCCTCCTCGGCCTTGCCGATGGTGCGCATGCAGTGATGGATGCGGCCGGGGCCGAGGCGGCCCTGCGCGATCTCGAAGCCGCGGCCCTCGCCGAGCAGGATATTCTCCTTGGACACGCGGACGTTCTCGAGCAGCACCTGGGCGTGACCGTGCGGCGCGTCGTCGAAGCCGAACACGGGGAGCATCTTCTCGACCTTGATGCCGGGGGTGTCGAGCGGAACCAGGATCTGCGACTGCTGCTGATGCTTGGCCGCGCTGAAATCGGTCTTGCCCATCAGGATCGCGATCTTGCAGCGGGGATCGCCGACACCTGATGACCACCATTTGCGGCCGTTGATGACGTAATGATCGCCGTCCTTCTTGATGCTGGTCTCGATGTTGGTGGCGTCCGACGAAGCCACAGCCGGTTCCGTCATCAGGAAGGCCGAGCGGATCTCGCCGTCCATCAGCGGACGCAGCCATTTGCGCTTCTGCTCCTTGGAGCCGTAGCGCATGAACACTTCCATGTTGCCGGTGTCGGGCGCGGAACAGTTGAACACTTCCGAGGCCCAGGTGACGCGGCCCATCTCTTCCGAGAGCAGCGCGTATTCGAGATTGCTCAATCCCGCGCCGCGGAATTCATCATCTTCATGCTCGTTCGGCGGCATGAACATGTTCCAGAGGCCCTCGGCCTTCGCCTTTTTCTTGAGGTCTTCCAGCACGGGGATGACCTTCCAGCGCTCGCCGGTGCGATCCTGCTCATCATAGACAGGCACCGCCGGGCGCACGTGCTTGGCCATGAAGGACCGCACGCGGTCGAGCCATTCCTTCTGCTTGGGGGACAGATCGAAATCCATGGGACGCTCCTCGTTGCTCTCTCGCTGTTCGTTTTTGCGCCGGACTGTCCTCCCGCCGCGCGCGGCCCGCAAGCGTCATTCGGACGAATTGCTGAGCGCGGTGTGGAACCCTCGCCGTGTGGTGCGGCGCAATTCCATCAAGCGGATTGACTTTTCCCGGCCTTCAAACGATAGTTTCATACAACTGTTTGAAATGCAACTCCCCTCCCCGAGGGCATCCATGGCCAGCGATCACACGAGGTCTGCCATTCTCGCCGCCGCCGAACGGCTCTATGCCGATCGCGGTTTTGGCGACGTGACGCTGCGCGACATCGTCGCGGAGGCCAATGTCAACCTCGCCGCGGTGAATTATCATTTCGGCTCGAAGGACGAACTGATCGCCGAATTATTCGTCACCCGCTCGATCGCGACCAACCGCGAGCGTCTGCGCGAGTTGAAGGCGGCGGAAGAGCAAGGCGGCGGCCGCGCGCCGATCGAGGTGATCCTGCATGCGCTGGTCGGGCCGACCTTGCGCGGGTGCCTCGGGCCGGAGAACCAGCGCTCCACCGCGGCGCGCTTCATGATCCGCGCCTCGATCGAATCCGTGCCGCCGATCCGCCGCATCAAGAACCGCGAGATCGATCATTTGCGGAAATTCGCAGGCGCAATGCGCAGGTCCCTGCCCGACCGCAGCGACGTCGAGATCTACTGGGGCCTGAACTTCGCGCTCGCGATGGCGCACCACACCATCCGCGAGAGCGAGCGGCTGACGAAGCTGTCGGACGGCAAATGCGATCTCGACGACGTCGAGGACGTGGTCGCGCGCGTCGTCAGCGTCGCGACGATGGCGCTGACGGCGGGAAGGACGGAGGCGAAGGCACCGTCACGGCTCGCCGCACGTTAGCGCGTGCCCGACAAGAAAGCCCGGCCAGAGGCCGGGTTGCGTTGTCTGAACGATCGGCAAGATCAGTCGATCCGCGTGGCGCCGCCGAACTTGTAGCTGAAACCGATCCGGCCGATGTCGTAGCGCTGGCTGCGCGACCACGACGCGCCGCACGGCGCGCCCAGGCAATTCACGGGAGCCAGATTGAGCGTATCGGACGTCGATCCGGCATCCACGCGAAGATATTCGGACCGCAGGATCCAGTTCGGCGACAGCATCACCTCCGCGCCGACGCCAGCCACCCAGCCGATCTTGACGCTGGAGAAGGTCGCCGTGGTCAAATTCCTGGTGCCAGAGTTAGCACATCCGGCGAGCTGACAATCGGCCGTGATCGAATCGCGCGTGTCCACGAACGCAACTCCGCCGGTGCCGTAGACCAGGACACGGTCGAAGGCATAGCCGAGACGCCCGCGCACGGTTCCGATCCCCCTCGTCTCGCCTTGCAGAGTGAGGAAACCTCTGCCGTTGTCACTGCATGTGTCGCTCCCGATGTCGGTCTGGCGACAGAACCCGTGCTTGGTCGACATCCATTGCCAATCGCCTTCCAGGCCGAGCACCAGATGCGAGATCTGCCAGTTGTAGCCGAGATGAACGCCGCCGATCGCGGACGAGGTCGACGATGCCGGTGACGGCTGTGGATTGTTGGCAAACTCGGGGGTATCGTCGTCCTGAAAGAAGTTCGAACGCCCGCCTGTCGTGGCTTTGGCGCCGCCGATATCGGCACCGGCATAAAAACCCGTCCAGTCCCAGACTGCGGCCGCCGCCGCTTTCGTGTATCGCGGCGGGATATCCGCAGCATTCGCACCGGCAAGGCCGATGCAGAGAATGCCGGCTGCCGTGACGGCTCCGGCCAGCAATTCCTTCAAGACGATCCGGCAAGACATCTGTGCCCCTCCCTCCATCGACCCGCGCGCCTTGCGAGTCGGTCACGATGGATCAGGCTTAGGGGGAAGCCGCTCTGCCCGCGTCATTCGCTAGAATGACACGGGCCGTCTTGCCGCGCAGTGTTGCCAATCTGCAACCGGCTTCAGGCCATCGCGATGCAGTCGATCTCGACGTCGAACGGGCCGAACCATTCCGGCGTGCAGACGAAGATGCGCGCCGGCGGATCATTGGGGAAGTAGCGCGCATAGACCGCGTTGAAGGCGGCAAAGTGTTTCACGGACGTGCAGTAGACGTTGCACTTCATGACGTTGTCGAGCGAGGCGCCCGCCGCCCCAAGGCAAAGCTTCATCTGCTCCATGATCAACTCGCTCTGCCGCTCGATCGGCACCTCCGCGATCTCGCCCGTCTCGGGGTCGAACGGCGGCAGGCCCGCGACAAAGATCATGTTGCCGGCACGCGTGACCGGCGAGGTCGGCGCCGTCCACCGATCGAGAAAGGACGAGATCGGTTCGACGCGGAGCGCTTCGCGTTTCATCGGCGGCCACCTTCGGTTCGAGCGAGAGTGGCGCCTTGCTACATCATTCTGCAGCCGACATGCTTCGCTTCCGGTCGAAGTGTGGTCGCTCGGCCGAAATTATGCCCGCTGCGGCATCTCCTCGGCCTCTTCCTTGGCGAGCAGCAGCAGCATCTCGATGCCCATGTCGCCTTCCTGCGGCGAGCGGATGAATTTGATTTCGTCGGCACTTTGCCGCAGCGCGGCAATGATGGCGACAGCCTGGTTGGCCGTGGCCGCCTCGGTTGCCAGAACTGCCTTCTGGTTCTTGGCCTGAAACCCGATCGTATAGGACATTCGCTCTCTCCCGACCCAATGGAGTGATCGAATCTGAGTCGCGCGCGAAGCGGAAGCCTATGTATCTACGGACCGGGTTTATCTGGGGATTGCGCGCAAGCCTCGCGCAAGGCCGCACGAGCGTCATGCTGACGTCGCATTTATCTCCTGGCGATCAGCCAAGGATCAGCCAAGTCCCAGCATCGCGCGCGCTTCGGTCGCGGCCGCAACCGTGGCGCCGAGGCTCCTCAGGATGCCCGCGGCATGCGCGACCAGTTCGGCATTGGTCTTCGCCAGCACGCCCCTGGACATATAGAGATTGTCCTCCATGCCGACGCGGACGTGGCCGCCGAGCAGCCAGGCCTGTGCCACCATCGGGAATTCGGCGCGGCCGATGCCGAAGCCGGACCAGATCGCGCCTGATGGCAACAGGCTGCGGGCATAGAACATCGTCTCCGGCGTCGCCGAGAAGCCATACTTCACCCCGAGCACGAGCGAGAACAGGCCTGGCCCCTTCAACGTGCCGTCGGCGAACAGGTCGCGCGCGAGGTGACAGTCGCCGGAATCGAACAGCTCGATCTCGGGCAACACGCCGGCCGCGGTCATCCGCTCGGCCATGATGCGGACGTTGCGCGGCGTGTTGATGACGACTTCGCTGCCGGAATTCATGGTGTTGAGATCGAGCGTACAGATGTCGGGCTTGAGCAGCTCGATATGCTCGACGCGCTTTTCGGGGGCAATCAGTGTGGTACCGGGGCCGGCGAGCTTGGGATCCTCGATCGAGGGCACGAAGCGTCCGCCGGGACCAGTGGTCAGATTGATGATCAGGCTCTTGTTGCGGGCGCGAATTTTTTCCACCACCTCGCGGTAGAGATCGATCGACATCGACGGCCGCCCGGTCGCGGGATCGCGCACGTGGATGTGGGCGATGGCGGCGCCAGCTTCGGCCGCCTCCAGCGCGGATGTCGCGATCTGCTCGGGCGTGATGGGCAGATACGGCGACTGCTCGGGCTTGGTCAGGTTGCCGGTGATGGCACAGGTGATGATGGTCTTGCCCGATGTCATGGAAGATACTCCGCCCTGTCCTGTTGCATCATCCTTATACTGATTTGTGACGAGACGTCACGGTTTGGCGCCGGCTTGCTGCCCATCGGACGCCAGCCTACAAAAGCCGACGATGCAGCCGCCGACACCTCATCCGCACCTGATGTTCCAGCAGGCCGCTCTCGCCCACGATCAGGGGCGAACGTGGGAGGCAGAGCGACTCTATCAAGCCGTGCTCGCGGCGGACGCGCGCCACTCCGGCGCGCTACTCCGTCTGGGCATGCTGCGGCTGGATCAACGCCGGCTCGCCGACGCCGAACCCCTGTTCCGCCGCGCCGTCAGGGCCGACAAGCGTTCCGCGGAGGCTCACCAACTGCTCGGCTTCACCCTGACCGGACTGGGGCAGCTCGACGAGGCGATCCGCGCTTACGAGAAGACCATCGTCCTGCGACCCGGCCTTGCGGAAGCGCACAACAATCTCGGCTACGCCCTGCAGCTGCTTGGCCGATCGAGCGAGGCGATGGCGCGCTACCGGAAGGCCATCGCGCTTCGCCCCGATTATCACGAGGCTCACAACAACCTCGGCAATGCCCATCACATTCAGGGGCAATCCGCCAAAGCCATTCCGCATTACCAGAAGGCCATCGAGATCAACCCCGGCTACGCCGAGGCCTGCTGGAATCTCGGCACTGCGCTCCGCGCCACCGGGCAGTTCGACGATGCCGCGAAAGCTTATGCCGGAGCGATCGCGATCCGGCCCGATTATGCGGAGGCCTACAATAGCCTCGGCAACACGCTACGTGCGCTCGGGCGGGCCGAGGAGGCGATCGCACACTACGGCAAGGCGATCGCCATCAAACCGGACGATCTCGAGCCGCACATCAACCTGGGTGACACGCTGCTCGGGTTGAACCGCGAGGACGCAGCGATCTCATCCTATGATCGCGCACTCGCGATCAAGCCGGAGAGCGCCGACATCCTCAGCCGGCGCGGTGACGCGTTGGTCCGGCTGCGGCGAGACGCGGACGCGATCGCCAATTTCGAGCGGGCGCTGGCGATCGATCCCGCGCACGATTTTGCCTTCGATGGCCTGGCGCGGACGGCGCTCGCAAGTTGCGATTGGACGCGGACGGTGGCGCTGCGAGACGAGGTCGCCGCACGCGTCGCCGCCGGACGTTTCGTCGACGCATTCGCCTTCCTCAGCTACAGCAACGATCCGGAGCAGCAGCTCGTCTGCGCCAGACGATATATCCGGCAGCATGTTCCCGAGCGCCCGCCCCCCCTCTGGCGCGGCGGCAACTGGCGCAATGAGCGGATCAGGATCGCCTATGTCGCCTGCGGCTTTCACGATCATCCCACGGCCTACCTGACCGCCGAACTGATCGAGCGGCACGATCGCGCAGGTTTCGAGGTGATCGGCATATCGCTCGGCCCGGACGATCAGAGCGATATCCGCGCCAGATTGAAGACCGCGTTCGACCGGTTTTACGATGTGAGGGAGATGAGCGATCGGGACGTCGCCGCCCTGATCGGCGAGCTCAAGATCGACATCGCCATCGACCGCAGCGGCTATACCGTCAATGCACGGCCGGCCATCTTCGCGGCGCGGCCGGCTCCGATCCAGGTCAACTATGTCGGCTTTCCCGGCAGCCTTGGCGCAGACTTCTACGATTACGTCATCGGCGATGCGACGGTTCTTCCGATCGAACAGCAGCCGTTCTTCAGCGAGAACATCGTTCATCTTCCCGACTGCTATCTGCCGAACGATTCACGGCGCCCGGATGCCGCGCACATGCCCACGCGCGAAGAGGCCGGCTTGCCTTGTCATGGCTTCATCTTCTGCTGCTTCAACAGCAGCTACAAGATTACACCCGAAATCTTCGACATCTGGATGCGTCTGCTCAGGCAGGTCAGCGGCAGCGTGTTGTGGCTGTACGCTGATCGCTCCAGCGCAGAGGTCAATCTCCGCCAGGCGGCCGCGGCGCACGGGATCGATCCGGCGCGCCTGGTGTTCGCGCGGCGAATGGCGCAAGGCGACCATCTGGCGCGCCACCGTCTGGCGGACCTCTTCCTGGATACCCTGCCCTACAATGCACACACCACCGCAGCCGACGCATTGTGGGCCGGTCTGCCCGTGGTCACCTGCCCTGGCAAATCCTTTGCCGGACGGGTTGCAAGTAGTCTTCTTCGCGGCATCGGCATGCCTGAGCTTGTGACATCCGATCTTGGATCCTACGAGCGGCTGGCGCTGCGTCTCGCGCTCGAGCCGGCATTGCTGGACGACACGCGCAAGCGGCTGCAACAGAACCGGCTGTCACAACCGCTGTTCGATTCCGACCGCTACCGCCGCAATCTCGAAGCGGCTTACGTGACGATGTGGGAGCGCTGGCAACGCGGCGACAAGCCGGCCGGCTTCGCCGTCACGCCCCACATGTGACGCTTCGACCAGACGACGGCTGGCGTCAAGGCGTGAACAGCTTGTAATTCACGCCGACCTTGACGATGTGCGTGTCCTGACGCGCCGACGCGAGCGCGTTGCGGGCATCGATGAATGTCAGTGCGACCGGATAGCTGCTGCCGTCTCTGCCGAAATGGTAATAGTCATACTCGGCAAAAGCCGTCCATTTCGGCAGGCTGGGCTCGAGCACCCATTCCACGCCGGCACCGACCGTCCATCCCACGCGAACTTCTTCGGGATTCGTGTCACGGCAACCGCCGTAGGCGAAGCAATACGATGATCGGGTAAAATCCCAGCGATTGTTCTCGAATGCGGCGCCGCCCTTGGCGTAAAACAGCGCGCGGTTATCCCACGCGGTCATGCCCAGCCGCGCGGTCACGCTGGCGATCCAGTCGGTCCTGACGCCGATCGTACCAGGGCCGACGAAGCCCGGGAGGATCCGATCCCAGGGATCCGCGACCTCCCCGCCGATGTTGGTGCCGGCGATATCGCCCTGAAGGCCGACGACCCAGTTGCCCGAGAACTGGTAGTTGCAACCGAGCTGGCCGCCAAAGACTCCACTGCCGGAGTCCAATCCGTTCGTCGTGGTGATCGCCGTGCTGCCGGGACCAAAACTGAAATTCGAGGCCGAGACGTCGTGACGGCCGAAGCCGTAGCCCACATGCGCGCCGACATAGCAGCCGGTCCAGCTATAGACCGGGGCCGCAATCCGCGGCGCCGCCTTGAGCTGGATGTCGGCTGCATCGGCACCGCCAGCAACCACCAAAGCGATTTGGGAAACTGCGGCGAGTAGAATGCGCTTCTTCACGACGTCTCCGTTCGAGCTCGGTCCTGTGCTCTTCGGAGACCTACATGGAGGCGCCTGACCCCGGCGTCCTCCAATCGAATGACTTCAGGCAATTTCGTCAGGCTGTTGCAGAATTACACCGCGCGGAGCAATCCGCCCAGCCATGCGACGCTAGATGATCCCCTGCTGCTTCAGCTGCTCGATCTTCCCGGCATCATAGCCGAGCTTGCCGCCAAGCACCTCCTGCGTGTGCTCGCCGAGCAGCGGCGGGGCGCGGTAGGTCTCGATCGGGGTGCCCGAGAGGGTCAGTGCGTTGCGGATCAGCGACAGATCGGGCTGGAAGGGATGATCGACCTTCACCCGCATGCCGCGCGACTGCACGTGGGGATCGGCAAACACCTGCTCGAAATTGTTGATCGGGCCTGAGGGCACGCCGGCCTCCTCCAGCTTGTCCAGCCAATAGGCCACCGGTTTTTTAAGGAACAGGCCGGCGAAGATCGCCATGATCTCCTTGCCGTGCACGACGCGGTCGTTGTTCTTGATGAACCGCGCGTCGTTGGCGAGCTCCGGCTCGCCGAGCACGGCACAGGTCTTTCGGAACTGGCCGTCATTGCCGACCACCAGCATCAGCTCGCCGTCGGTGCAGCGGAACACGCCGGCGGGCATGCCGCCATTGCCCCAGGTGCCGCGGCGCGGCGGCGTCTTGCCGTTGACGAGGAATATCTGCAGCCAGTGCGACAGCGACGCGATCACGGTGTCGAACAGGCAGACGTCGATCTGCTGGCCCTGCCCGCCATTAACGTCGCGATGGTAGAGCGCCGAGAGAATGCCGATCGAGGTGTTCATGCCGGTCATGTAGTCGACGATCGACGGGCCGACCTTCATCGGACCCTCGCCCGGCTCGCCGTCGATATGGCCGGTGACGCTCATCAGGCCGCCCATCGCCTGGAGGATGGCGTCATAGCCGGCGCGCGGCGCGTAAGGGCCGGTCTGGCCGAAGCCGGTCACCGAGCAATAGATGATGCCGGGGTTGATCGCCTTAATGGTCTCGTAATCGAGGCCGTAGCGTTTGAGATCGCCGACCTTGTAGTTCTCCATGAAGACGTCGGCGTCCTTGGCAAGCTCCCGGATGATCGCCTGCCCCTCGGGCTTGGCGATGTTGACCGTGACCGACTTCTTGTTGCGGTTGGCGCAGAGGTAGAACGAGTTGTTGTTGTTCGCCTTGCCCTCGGGGTCGGTGAGATAAGGCGGCCCGAAAGCGCGCGCGTCGTCGCCGGTGCCCGGCCGCTCGATCTTGATGACCTCCGCACCGAGATCGCCCAGCATCTGGGCCGACAGGGGTCCGGCAAGGACGCGCGTGAGGTCAAGGATCTTGATGCCTGAGAGCGGCAGGGCCGACATGTCGATTTCCTCCGGGGAACTGGATCTTGGCGCGGCGGCTCTAGGCCGCGGCCGCGCTCCCTGCGGATACACTATTTTCGGGCGCTGAGCACTGCACTGCGGGCATACGGCCATCCCCGCCCTGGCGGCAAATGCGGCCCCGCGGCGATGAATTTCCGCGCGGCGAAGATTACCGCGTCGGGCTCAGGTTGCGCCGGCCACCGCCACCCCCGGCCGCCGGCGGCCGAGCAGGACCAGGATCAGCACCGTCGCGCAGGAGAACACCAGCGTCAGGCCGAGCGCACCGCGGCTGCCGAACTGGGTCAGCAGCGCGGCGAGCAGCGGCGGCGAGATGGCGGAGGCGAGATTCAGCGGCAGCGCGATCATCGACATCGCCTTGGCGAACTCGGCCTGGTCGTAGAACACCAGCGGGATGGTCGCGCGCGCCACCGCCATCGCGCCGCTGCCGGCGCCATAGAGCAGGATGAAGACCGCGACCGCCCAGGTTGCGCCCTCGCTCACCATCAGGAGCAGCATGGCGACGGGCAGCGCCGTGCCGGCGACGAGCCCGGTCGTGATTCCGTCCCAGCGTCCGCCGCCGAGAAAATCGAGCCCGCGGGCGCTGACCTGGATCACGCCGAGTATCGAACCGAAGGCGATGGCCTGCGCCGGCGCGAGACCCTCGGCCCGGAGCAGTTCGATCAGGACGGCGCCGAGGCCGAAATTGACGAAGGCGTTGAGCGTGATCGCGATCACGACGAGATTGAACGTGCCCTTCGGAATCGCAGGCGCATCGGACGATTTTGCGGCCTCGCTGCCGTCGTCCGCGACGACCTTCCGGCGCGGCGCACCGAAGGCATAGAGGGGAAGCGAGACCAGGATCAGCATGGCGGCATAGACGAGGCAGGTGCCGCGCCAGCCGAGATGACCGCTAAGGAACGAGGTGGTCGGCCAGAAGATGCTGCTGGAGAGACCGGTCACCAGCATCAGCGCGCCGATGGCGTTCTTGGCCTGCCGTCCGGCCACTTCGTTGAGCATGATATAGGCGCCGGTCGACAGCGTGGCGCTGCCGCCCATGCCGAGAATGACCCAGGCCACGAAATAGAGGATCGGCTCGCGGGCGAAATACAGGACGACGTAGCCCGGCACGGCCACCACGGTGCCCACCATCATCACCTTGCGGGCGCCGTGCCGCGCAAAGGCCCTGGCGAGCCAGGGCGCGCACAGGCCCATGGTGACGTAAAGCACCGAACTGCCCGCGAACACCGCCGGCAGGCTGAGGCCGAGATCGGCCGCAAGGTCGCGCCCGATGACGGCCGGAAGGCCGATCGTTCCCCATCCGATGAGTTGGGTGATTGCCAGCACCAGCAGGACCCCGATGAGCCTGCTGTCAGATTTCAGGAATCGCATTCCAAACGTCGCCTGCCCGGCAGGCGCAGATCACGCCTGAGACACCCCTCTTAGCCGGAGACTCAACGCACGGGAACCGCGACCGCCGAATGGCAGAAGGCAGCCGGGAGCATGTCAGGAGGAGGCAGTAGCCCCTAGCCTGCGAGCCCGAGCAGGGATCGCGCCTCGGTCGCGGTCGCGACGCGCCGGCCGCGGCGCACGACGACCTCACAGGCGATGCTCACGAGTTCCGCGTTGCTGGCGGCCAGCCGCGTCTTGTCGATCCTGATATTGTCCTCGAGCCCGGTGCGGACCGCGTCGGCGTCCCGCGCGAGCGCCCAGCCCATGACCTCGGCCTGATGGCGCCCGATCCCGGCTGCCGTCCACGTCGCCTTCGGAATCAGCCGTCTCAACTCTTCCAGGAGGATGTCGAGGACGTGCTCGTCAGCCGGCATCGCGTTCTTGACGCCCATGACGAATTGTACGTGCGGACGCGCATCGATCAGCCCCGCCTCGATCAGGCGGCGGGCGCCATGCAGATGCGACAAATCGAAGATCTCGATTTCCGGCCGGATGCCGTTCGACTTCATGCCGGTGGCGAGGATCTCGACCAGCGCGGCACTGTTCTCGTAAACGATCGTCGGAAAGTTCACCGATCCCGTCGACAGCGAGGCCATGTCGGGCTTCAGATAAAGTGATGAGCCTCGCGCCGAGGGATCGCGGCCGCGGCCGCCGGTCGAGAACTGGACGATCATCCCGGGGCAGTGCTTTTTGATCCCTTCCTGCACCAGGGCGAAGCGCTCGGGATCGGAGGACGGCGTCTCGTCATCGTTGCGGACATGGATATGGGCGAGCGTGGCACCGGCCTCGAAGGCCTGGTGCGTCGACTCGATCTGCTCGGACGGCAGGATCGGCACCGCCGGATTGTCCTTCCTGCGTGGAACGGAGCCGGTGATGGCGACAGCAACGACGACGGGGTTCATCCCTTGACCTCTTGGTGATCGCGCTCGCGCGCACGCAGTTCGAGTGGGTAATTAACGTAACGCGTCCGGCCCTGCCGCTGCAAACATCATCGATCGCAGCGGCGTCGCTTGCTCGCGTCCCCGTCAGGTTGGGATAGCGGCCGCACCGCTCGCCGCTTCCGCGCGCCGTCGCTCGTAATCGGCCCGCGGCATCGGAACGGCCTTGGGATTGCCGAGATCGTCGATGCTGACCCGGTAGGTCTCCCGGGCCGTGACGGCCGCCAGCGCCGCGATGACAGTGATGCCGAAGGCGATCGCCCCCACCGTCAGGGGAATGTTGGCCGAGCCGGGAGGTGCCACGGTCGCAAACAGGGCGGGAAGCAATGCGGTGATGGTCGTGCCGATGTTCTGCGAGATCGCCATCGCCGACACACGGGTGCGGGTCGGAAACAGCTCCGGATAGAAGCTCGGGAAGATCGCGTTGTAGCCCTGGTAGACGACGCCCCACATCAGCAGCGACAGCAGGATCGCCAGCGGCACGTTCCTGATGCTGATGGCATAGAGATAGCCGAACGCGAGCAGGCCGGAGCAAAGCGCGCCCACGATGATCGGAGGCTTGCGGCCGACCTTGTCGGAGAGATGGCCGACGAAGGGAATGACGAACACGGCCAGCATGTTACCGAGCACCGGGATCCAGAGATAGACATCCTTGGCAAAGCCAATGCCGTAGGCCGGCTGCACCGCATAGGCCGCACCGAAGATGGTCGCGACAACAGGAATGACGTTCATCAGCGCCATGCAGATGACCCTGAGCATGTCGCGCCAGCTCAGCTTGATGGCCTGGACGATCGGCGCCCGCGGCGTTTCTCCCCGTTCGCCCTCGCGGGCAAAGGCAGGGGTCTCGTCGACCTCGCGGCGAATGATGTAGCCCGCGACGATGACGAAGAAGGACAACAGGAACGGAATACGCCAGCCCCAGCTGTTGAAGGCCTCGGTCGGCATGTAGGCCGCCAGCGGCAGGAAGACGGCCGCTGCGAGAATTTGTCCGGCCTGCACGCCCTGGAGTGCAAAGCTTGCATAGAAGCCGCGCCGGCCGAACGGCGCGTGCTCCAGAATCATCGAGCTTGCGCCGGAGATTTCGCCGGCCACGGCAAATCCCTGCACGAGGCGCAGGATGACGAGCAGGATCGGCGCGAGGATACCGACTTGATGATAGGTCGGCAAAAGGCCCACGGCCATGGTCGAGATGCCCATCAGGAACATGCAGACGATGAGGACGGTCTTGCGGCCATGGGTGTCGCCCCAATGTCCGAGCACGAAGGCACCGATGGGACGGGCCACGTAGCCGACGCCATAGGTCGCCAGCGATGCGACGATGGCGACGGTGGGATTCTCCGACGGGAAGAAGATTTGCGGGAAGATCAGCGAGGCGGCTGTCGCGTAGATGAAGAAGTCATAATATTCGAGAGCCGAGCCGATCCAGCCGCTGGCAGCAGCCTTCCTGGACTGACTCATGTGTTGGATCGCGGTCATCTGAAAAATTCCTCCACTGGGTTTTCTGACGTCCCGTTGACGGGCTTCGCTGGAAATTGGGCAGCACTCTCCGCGCGCCCGCGGAGTTTCCGCAAGCGCTTGTCACTGCCGATAGGTGTCTGATTGGTTGTGACAATAGGCTATCGCCGGGCTAACACAATTACCCAGTTATGCGATAAACCTAACATGATGTTATCTTGGGCGCCGGACGTTCGAAGTCCGCCGCGCTCAAACTGCCTGCTTGCACGTCACGCGCGTTGCGCATCGCCCGGTCGCTCAGTTTGCGACCGCGGCCTCGGCCGCCGGCTCCTGCGCGCGATCCGGCGTGAGCCCCTCACCCGCCAATGCACGAATCCAGCGGCGATACTCCACGCCGAGAAGATCGCTTCTCAGGTGGATCTCGTCCTTGGGATGAAGCGGCAAAGTCTTCGGACGTTGCGACTCGACGATCACGCGATCCTGCTCGTACACCTTGTCCATGCGCGACACGATCTGCTCGGCGCCGACATCAAAGCCATAATTGACGGCGGCGGTCAGATGCAGCACGCAATTTTCCAGATCGACCGGCGTGACGGCGAGGAACGTGCAGAAGCGCTCGACCTCGCCGGTCTGCTTGTTGAAATAGGCGGTCGTCGGGCGGAAGCAGTAGTAGCGATAGACCGCATTGATCGGAATGCCGCGATGATCGCCGTAGGGCTGAAACAAGGTGATCTCGCTCGTGCATAAGCCTTCATCCGTCAACGCGACATCGTAATCCACCAGTTCGTCGGGATCATCGGGGTTGCCATTGAGGTTGGCGTGCACGAACGGAAAGTGCGCGGGATCGAGGAAGTTCTCCACGGCGCGAAGGGCGTTTGCGTTGTAGTAATACGGCCCGGCCTGGACCTTGCGATAAGTCGCATCCTCCCACACGGGAAACTTGGGAATAGCGGCGACCGGATTGCCCATGCAGACCCAGATGTATCCATACTGCTCGACGGCGTGATGGCGGAATGCCGCGGCCCGGCTCGTCGGCCGGGTCGTCGGATGGGCGGGGTAACGGCGGCAGGCGCCATCGCTGCCGTATTCCCAGCCATGGTAGGGGCAGACGACGCAACCGTCCTTCACCCAGCCGAGCGACAAGCGCGCGCCGCGATGACGGCAATAGTCCTTCCAGGCGTGCACCTCGCCGTCATGGCGCCACAGGATGATATCCTCGCCAAGCAGGCGCGCCGGCACGATGGCACCTTCCGCGACCTCCTCGCTCCGGCGGACCACGTGCCATTCGTTGACGATGGCGCGATAGTCGGCTCTCTCAATGTCCCAGGTTGACGCGATCACCATGGTCACCCCACTCGCCTTTGGTCCAGTCGGACACGGCGTCATCACGCATGCGGTCGCGCGGAGTGACAGGTGAGCTTCCCCCTCCCGCAAATTCATGCTCGGAGGGATAATACAACCCTTGAGTGCTTAAGCGTCAACCAGAATATCGAGATTGTACGAGTGCGAATGTCGCCCTGCCCCGACATCTCGATCCCGAGCATATCGGCGCCGTCGGCGCCCAGCAGCCGTCGCGGCGACGATGGTCGCGATGTCCGGGACTTTCAGTCGTTGCTAACACGGCGATGAAGCTAGCTTCCCAGCGCGTTCTCGCCGGGCTCGCGACCGGGAACGCTGACATGAACCTCGTGTCCCTCGCGCAGCGCCAGGGATGCGGCAGCGACCGCCGACTCGAACGCGGCTTCCTTGGTGGCGTATCTGCTTTTGACGTCGCCATCATGCAGCACGCCCCACTCGTCCTGCACCGGCACGATCGCGTATTGAGCAAGGCCCATTTTTCAACTCCTATCGCTGCGTGAGTTGCGGATGCGTTGCGCTCACTCGCCAGACCGTGTTGCCGCTGTCGTCGGCGACCAGCAGCGCGCCTGATTTGTCGATGGCCACGCCAACCGGTCGGCCACGGGCCTGATTGTCGCTGTTGAGGAAGCCGGTCACCACGTCCTGCGCCGGGCCGCTGGGCTTGCCGTCGCTGAACGGCACGAACACGACCTTGTAGCCGTTGAGCACCTGCCTGTTCCAGCTGCCGTGCTCGCCGACGAAGGCACCGTTGCGATACGCGGCGGGCAGGCTCGTGCCGGTCGAGAAAGCCATTCCGAGCGGCGCGACATGCGAGCTCAGGGCGTAGTCGGGCACGATCGCCTTGGCGACAAGGTCCGGCCGCTCCGGCTTGACGCGGGGATCGACGTGCTGGCCGTAATAGCTGTAGGGCCAGCCGTAGAAGCCGCCATCCTTCACCGACGTCATGTAATCAGGCACGAGATCGGGACCGAGCTCGTCGCGCTCGTTCACCACGGTCCACAGCGCGCCGGTCTGCGGCTCGAAGCTGAGGCCGTTCGGATTGCGCAGCCCGCTCGCAAAGATGCGCCAGCGGCCGCTGCCGCGATCGACCTCGAGGATCGCGGCGCGATTGTGCTCGGCCTCCATGCCGTTCTCGGTGATGTTGCTGTTGGAGCCGACGCCGGCATAGAGCTTTGAGCCATCGGGACTTGCGACGAGGCTCTTGGTCCAGTGATGGTCGATCGGGCCGCCCGGCAATGGCGTCAGCACCGTGCCCGGCGCGGTGATTTTCGTATCGCCCTCCGTGTAGGGATATTTGACGATCGCATCGGTGTTGGCGACATAGAGATCGTTGCCGACCAGCGCGACGCCGAACGGCGAGTTGAGATGGTCCAGGAAGACGCTCTGCATATCCGGCACGCCGTCGCCATTGGTGTCGCGCAATAGCGTGATGCGATTGCTTGGGCCGGTATCGCCGCCTGATGTGGCCCAGGACTCGACATAGCCCATCACGATTTCCTTGGGCCGCTTGATCGGGGCTCCCGCGGGCGCCTTGGATTCCACCACCAGCACGTCGCCATTGGGGAGCACATAGAGGGAGCGTGGATGCTGCAGGCCCGTGGCCAAAGCCCTGGCCTGCAAGCCTTCCGCAACGGTCGGCGTCTCGTCCTTCTTCCAGCCGACAATGCGGGCGATGTGCATCGGCGGCAGCAGATATTGCTGGATCTCGGGCAATTTCGGATTGGCGCCGATCTGTGCCTTGGGATCGCCGCTGCCGTCATCGCAGCCGGCAAGACACAAGAGCGAAGAGCACAGGAGTGCGCGGGCAAACAAAGAAGTCATCGCGCAACTCCTACCCCGTGGCGATAGACCAGCGCCCAACCGAGCCAGCCGGTCACTGGAAGGATGAGTACGGTGATCGCCGACAGAACGAGCCCAGTCGGCCACACCGAGGTCCAGGCATCGCGCGTATGGACCAGCGCATTAAGGATCGCCAGTATCAGCGCCACGGCGCTGCCGAGCAGATGCGGCCAGGCCGGCATCTGCGCCCGGACCAGCCGGTTGCCGAGGAAATCGGTCAGGCCCGCGATCGCCGCAAGCACGCCAAAGAGGACGCCGGCGATCAGAAGCCATGCCGAGAAATTGGCCCACATGATCTCGGCGCTGACGACATAGGCGATGTCGGTCAGCAAGGCGCCGACGAAACACGCGATGGGTATCGGTACCAGCATGGGATGGATTGGATGGCCTGCGACTTGCGCGGTGGACTCCACGCGCACGGCTTCCTGCACGGTCTGCCTCGTGTGATATCTCGCCCACCCGATCGGCCAACTCGTGCTTGCGGTGAAAGGTTCCTAATCCGGCCCGGTCACCTTTTCGCGTCAGCCTGATACGCCGCGTATGCACGCTTCAAGCCGTCGTGAAGTGAGGTCGTGGCGCGCCAGCCGAGCTGTGCTAGGCGGCTGACGTCGAGCAGCTTGCGTGGCGTTCCATCGGGGCGTGTGGTGTCGAACGAGATCTCGCCGCTGTACCCGACGATGTCGGCGACGACGCGCGCGAATTCAGCGATGG
Source organism: Bradyrhizobium sp. YR681 (assembly GCF_000282615.1). Lineage (GTDB taxonomy): Bacteria > Pseudomonadota > Alphaproteobacteria > Rhizobiales > Xanthobacteraceae > Bradyrhizobium. Next base: position 20,296 of record NZ_AKIY01000277.1, read on the forward strand.
TGATGTCCTCGCCGGTTCCGATGTTGACCAGCTCCGCGCCGGAATAGGTCTTCATCAGGTGCACGCAGGCATCCGCCATGTCGTCGACATAAAGGAACTCGCGCCGCGGCGTGCCGGTGCCCCACACGACGACGTTCTTCGCGCCCGCGACCTTCGCCTCGTGGAAGCGCCGGATCAGCGCGGCAACGACGTGGCTCATTTCAGGATGATAATTATCGCCGGGGCCGTAGAGATTGGTCGGCATCACGCTGATGAAGTCGCTGCCATACTGGCTGCGATAGGCCTCCACCATCTTGATCCCCGCGATCTTGGCGATGGCATAGGGCTCGTTGGTCGGCTCCAGCGGGCCTGTCAGCACCGAGTCTTCGCGCAGCGGCTGCGGCGCCAGCTTCGGATAGATGCAGGACGAGCCCAGGAACAGCAGCTTCTCGGCGCCG
>NZ_AKIY01000278.1 GCF_000282615.1 Bradyrhizobium sp. YR681
GCTGGCATCGCCGACGAGAAGGTCGACCTCGGTCGGACGGAAATAGGTCGGATCGATCTTCACCACCGTCTTGCCGCTGTTCTCGTCCACGCCGGTTTCGTCGACGCCAGTGCCCCGCCATGCGATGCGGCGGCCGACCTGCGCAAAGGCAAGCTCGACCAGCTCACGCACCGAATGCATCTCGCCGGTGGCAAGCACGAAGTCGTCAGGCTTGTCGGCCTGCAGGATCCTGCGCATGCCCTCGACATAGTCGCGCGCATGGCCCCAGTCGCGCTTGGCCGAGAGATTGCCGAGATAGAGCGTCTCTTCCAGCCCGACCTCGATGCGCGACACGCCGCGGGTGATCTTGCGCGTGACAAAAGTTTCGCCGCGGATCGGGCTCTCATGATTGAACAGGATGCCGTTGGACGCGAACATGCCGTAGGCTTCGCGGTAGTTCACCGTGATCCAGTAGCCGTAGAGCTTTGCGACGCCGTAAGGCGAGCGCGGGTAGAACGGCGTAGTCTCCTTCTGCGGGATCTCCTGGACGAGGCCATAGAGCTCGGAGGTCGAGGCCTGGTAGAACCGCGTCTCTTTCTCCATGCCGAGGATGCGGATCGCTTCCAAGAGGCGCAGCACGCCGATGGCGTCG
>NZ_AKIY01000279.1 GCF_000282615.1 Bradyrhizobium sp. YR681
GGCCGGGGAGACGCTGGCGGTGGTCGAAGCCATGAAGATGCAGAACGTGCTGCGCGCCGAGCAGGACGGCACCGTGAAGAAGGTCCACGCCAGCGCCGGTGCGACGCTTGCGGTGGACGCGCTGATTCTGGAGTTTGCGTAAGGGTGCGCGTGGGCCCCTCGTTGGCCCCACAGACACCGTCATTGCGAGCGCAGCGAAGCAATCCAGACTGCCTCCGCGGAAAGATTCTGGATTGCTTCGCTGCGCTCGCAATGACGGAGTATGTTGCGGCTGCGTCGCAATATTTGAGAGGGCATCATGGCCTTTCGTTCCCGCCGCGAGAAACTGCGCGCCATCCTGTCGGGCGCAACTTGTGTCCATCCCGGCTCGGTCTATGACGCGATCTCGATCCGCATTGCCGAGGATCTCGGCTTCCCGCTCGGCATGTTCGGCGGCTCGGTCGCCTCGCTCGCGGTGCTGGGCGATCCCGACATTACGCTGATCACGCTCACCGAGCTTGCCGAGCAGATGCGGCGGATGTCGCGCGCATCCGCATTGCCGGTGCTGGTGGATGCCGATCACGGCTATGGCAATGCGCTCAACGTGCGCCGCACGGTGCAGGAGCTGGAGACGGCGGGCGCTGCCGGCCTCACCATCGAGGACACGCTGCTGCCGGCCGCTTACGGCGAGGCGAAGGCGCAGCTGATTTCGCTCGAGGAAGGCGTCGGCAAGATGAAGGCCGCGCTCGATGGCCGCGACGATCCCTCGCTGGTCATCATGGGCCGCACCGGGGCTGCCGCGATCACCTCGATCGAGGATGCGATCCGCCGCGCCAGGGCCTATGAAGCCACCGGCGTGGACGCGCTGTTCTTCACCGGCATCAAGTCGCGCGCGGAGCTCGAGGCGATCGTATCCGCCACGCATCTTCCGATCGTGCTGGGCGGCGCGCCGGACGAATTGAACGCGCTCGACTACCTCACCAGCCAGCGCGTGCGCATCGCGCTGCAGGGCCATGCGCCGATCGCGGCGGCGACGCAGGCCGTCTACGAGGTTCAGAAGGCGCTGCGAGAGGGCACGGCGCCGAAGGCGCTGAAAGGATTGCCGTCAGCGGAGCTGACCAGTCGCGTTGTGCGAGAGGCCGACGCGAAGGCGCGTGGCGCCGGTTTTCTCGGACTAAAGAAGTGAGCCAGGCGATCCTCCAGGTGATGATCCGGGGGCGCGTGCAGGGCGTCGGCTACCGGGCCTGGGTCGAGTATCAGGCCGCCAATTGCGGGCTGGAAGGCTGGGTCCGCAACCGCCGCGACGGCAGCGTCGAAGCACTCTTCGCGGGCACGCCGAAGCATGTCGCCGACATGGTCGCACTGTGCCGACATGGACCACCGTCGTCGCGGGTGGACAGCGTCACGAGCGAGACGGCCAGTGTGGATGAGCTCAACCTGCGCCGGGCAGGGGAGACGTTCTCGGTGTTGCCGACGGTGTGAAACGCAATCCGTCCCCCCGCGGGCGGTGCGCTCCCTCGCCCCGTTCTGACGGGGAGAGGCGAAGAAGGAGCCTCACCGAGGCAGCTTCGAAATCGCCTCGCTGAGCTCGTGGATCTCGTAGGGCTTTCGCAGGATCGGGAAGTCGCCGCGCACGTCGGCGGCGGCCTCGCTGTAGCCGGTGGCGAGCAGGATCGGCAGGCCGGGATGGACCTGGCGCAAATGATGGGCGAGGGTGAGGCCGTCCATCTTGCCGGGCATCACGATGTCCGAGAAGACGAAGTCGACGCCGTTATGCTCCAGCTCGCGCAGCGCGGATTCGGCGTCGGGGACGCGGCGAACGCGGTAGCCGAGCTGCTCGAGCAGGCCGATGCTGACGATGGCGACATCCGGATTGTCCTCGACCAGCAGCACGGTGCCGCTGCCGCGCAGCGGCGCCACCTCCGCCGTGTCGCGTGCCGGCACATCCGTTCCGCGCGGCAGCATGATGCTGAAGGTGGTGCCCTTGCCGAGCTCGCTTGCGACCTTCACCGTGCCGCCGGCCTGGTGCGCGAAGCCGTGCACCTGGGACAGGCCGAGGCCGGTGCCCTTGCCGACCGGCTTGGTGGTGAAGAACGGCTCGAAGATCTTGTCGACGACGTCCGCGGGGATGCCGAACCCGGTGTCGGCGATGTCGATCGCTACGAACTCGCCGGCGAGCGGGGGCTCGTCGAGCACGACGTTGTGGGCGCTGATCGTCACCGTGCCGCCGTCCGGCATCGCATCGCGGGCATTGATGACGAGATTGAGCAGCGCAGTCTCGAGCTCCGAGACGTCGGCCCTGATCGGCCAGACCTCGCGGCCGACGTCGAAGGCGAGGCGCACGGAGCTGCCGACGCCGGCGTCGAGCACCTCGCGGATCGCCGCGATGCGCTCGGCAAAATCGATTGCTTGCGGGTTGACGCTTTGTCGCCGGGCGAAGGTGAGGAGCTGGTTGGTCAGTGCGGCGCCACGCTTGGTCGCGGTCTCGATCGCCGAGATCGCGCGCTGGAGCTTGGCGTCGTCGTCAGCGCCTCGCTTCAGGGTGTGAAGGCTGCCGCTGATGATCATCAGCAGGTTGTTGAAATCATGGGCAACGCCGCCGGTGAGCTGGCCGAGCGCATCGAACTTCTGGGACTCGGCGAGCTGCTTCTGAATCGCCTCGAGCTTGACCTGCGTGTTGCGCCGCTCGGTGATGTCGCGCGTGATCTTGGCGAAGCCGATCAGCTCGCTGTCCTCGTAGATCGGATCGATCACGACGCTTGCCCAGAAGAAGGTGCCGTCCTTGCGGACGCGCCAGCCTTCCTCCTCGTAACGGCCCTTGTCCCGGGCAATGCCGAGGGCCCGGGCCGGCTTGCCGTTGGCCCGGTCGGTCTCGGTGTAGAAGCGCGAGAAATGCTGGCCGACGATCTCCTCGGACGAATAGCCCTTGATGCGCTCGCCGCCGATGTTCCAGCTGGTGATGATGCCCTTGGGGTCGAGCATGTAGAGTGCGTAGTCCGCAACCCCTTCAACCAACAGCCGGAAACTGCGTTCGCTCTCGAACAAGTCTCTCTGCTGACTGAAACTTTTGACCATTCCGGGACCCCACCTCGACGGGGGCAAACGTCCAAGGGGGCGTTTGGTTCCCGCATTCTGGGACGTTTTTAGGCAAATATCGCGGACGGTATGCAGGACGGCAAGCCGCCGGTAGCCCTTGACAGTCAATCGCATATGTCAGATATTTCTGTCATGACAGAAATAACCGGAAAGAAGAAACTCCCCGCCGCCGTCGAGCGCTTCATCCTGCATTGGGGCGACATGGGGGATCAGTGGGGCGTCAACCGCTCGGTCAGCCAGATCCACGGCCTGCTCTATCTGGCGGAGGCGCCGATGACAGCCGAGGACATCGCCGACACGCTCGGCATGGCGCGCTCCAACGTCTCCAACTCGCTCAAGGAATTGCTCGCCTGGAATCTGATCCGGCGGGTGCCGATCCTCGGCGACCGCCGCGACCATTACGAGGCCGAGACCGACATCTGGGAGGTCGCGGCGCGGATCGCGGCGCGGCGCAAGGAGCGGGAGCTCGATCCGGCGATCTCGGCGCTGCGGGCCTGCGTGTCCGATGCCGCCGACGATCCCACCATCAATCCGGTCGCGAGCAAACGGCTGAAGGAGATGCTCGCCTTCACCGAGCTCGCCGACCACTGGTTCATGCAGATGCTGAAGGTGCCGCGGCCGCGGCTGGTCGCCCTGATGCGGCTTGGCGAGAAGATCGCCAATTTGCTGCCGCTGGGCAAGGCTAAATAGTGTTGAGGAGGGTGCGATGACGTCGGCTCGATTATCAGGCTTAAGCGCATCTCCCTCCGCTCACATCAAGCTGCTCGACGACCGCCGCTTTCGCGCATTGCTGTCGGACGAGGATTGGGGCCGCCTGCCGCTCGCAACCTGGCGGCGCTTCTCCAAGCGCGTCGCCGACGGCGACAGCGTGGTCTATGTCGGCGTGGTCGACGAGGTCGGCTTCAGCGACATCGGCTGGTGGTTCGCGCAAGCCGCGCGCCTGATCGGCGGGCCGCTGCCGACCGGACGCGATACCGGCGTGCCCATGATCGTCACGGTCACCGAGGACGGCGGGACCGGCGGCCAGACCTGGACCCGCATCTGCGCGCGCAAGCGCGGCTTTCCGCAGGTGATCCATTCGGCAAAACGTTTTGCGGGCCCGACCGGGCTCGAGGAATATGTCGGATTCGGCGTGTCGATGGCGCTGCGCATCGCGGTGGAAGGCGAGACGCTGACCTTCCGCAGTGCCGGCTACGGCTTGCAGCTCGGACGCGTCTGGATCCCGCTGCCGCAATGGCTCACGCCGGGCGACCTCACCGTGACCCATAGCGATCTCGGCGAGGGCGCCTTCCGCTTCACCCTCGATGTCATTCATCCGCGTTACGGCACGCTGATCCACCAGTCCGCCGTCTTCAGGGAGGCCGTATCATGACGCCGCTGTTGTGGACCCTCATCGCCATCCAGATCGTGATGGGCGTGTTCGACACCTTCTATCACCACGAATTCACCGAGCGGCTGGCCTGGCGCCCGTCGCAGCGTTTCGAGCTGAAGCTGCACGGCATCCGCAACATGCTCTATGCGCTCTTGTTCCTGCTGCTCGGCTGGCTCGAGGTCTACGGCGTGCTGGCGCTCCTGATCGTCGCGGTGCTGGTCGCCGAGATCGTGATCACGCTGATGGATTTCGTCGAGGAGGATCTGAGCCGGAAGCTGCCGCCGAGCGAGCGGATCAATCACACGCTGCTCGCGATCAACTACGGCGCCATCCTGGTGCTGCTGCTGCCGGTGCTGATCGATTGGGCCATGCAGCCGTTCGGCGTGACGGTGGTGTATCAGGGCCTGCTCAGCATTGCTGCGATCGCCTGCGCGATCGGCGCAGCGCTCTGCGGCGTCCGGGATTTTGCCGCGATGCGCCGGCTCGGCCGCATGAAAAGCGCCTCCGCGCACGGACTGGTCGAAAAGCTCCCCGGCCGCAAGACCGTGCTGATCACGGGCGCCACCGGCTTCATCGGCAGCCGCCTTGCGGCAAGCCTCAGCGGCGCAGGGCATCACGTCATCGCCCTGATCCGCAATCCCGCCAAGGCCGAGATGCTGCCGCCGCCGGTGACGCTGATCACCAGCCTCGATCAGCTCGCTTCGGACACGCCCATCGATGCCATCGTCAATCTCGCCGGCGAGCCGATCGGCAACGGCCTGTGGACCGAGGCCAAGCGTGCGAAGATCATCGGCTCCCGCATCGACATGACCGGCGAGATCGTCAAGCTGATCGCACGGCTCGACCGCAAGCCGGAGGTGCTCGTCAGCGGCTCCGCGATCGGCTGGTATGGTCTCTGGGCTGACCAGGTGCTGACGGAGTCGGCGAAGTCGCACGCCTGCTTTAGCCACGAACTGTGCGCGGCCTGGGAGAAAGCGGCGCGGCCGGCGGAAGAGCTTGGTGTCCGCGTGGTCTATTTGCGCATCGGCCTCGTGCTGGGCACCGAGGGCGGCTTCATCACGCGCATGCTGACGCCGTTCGAGTTCGGGCTCGGCGGTCCGCTCGGCACCGGGCGGCAATGGATGTCCTGGATCGAGCGCGACGACCTCATTCGCCTGATCGCCTATGTGATGGCGACGCCGGATCTTGCCGGCCCCGTCAACGCCACCGCGCCGATCCCCGTCACCAACGCAAAGTTCACCGAGGAGCTCGGCCGCCGTCTGCACCGGCCCGCCGTGTTCCGCATTCCCGGAGGTTTGCTGCGTCGGATCGGCGGCGGCTTTGCCGATGAACTCCTGCTCGGCGGTCAGCGCGTGCTGCCGAACAAGGCGCTGAGCCGCGGTTTTGTTTTCCGGCACGAGACGTTGCGCAGTGCATTTGAGGCGATCCTGTGAGGTGATGAGATGTCTGGCGATGCCCTTTCTCGCACGGTGTCAGGTTGGATTCGGGCCTGCATGGCCGCGAGTGCTGTGTTGGACGCAATCATAGTAGTCAGCGTGGCCTTGTTTGGCGGAGGCCCCGCGCAAATCCTGGCTTTCACCATCATCATGGCCGTGTTCGGACTGCCGCTGACGTTCGTCCTCATCTGTCTGCTGTCCGGGATTCCGGCAGTCATTGTCATATCGCTGGGCGAATGGCTCGCAATGCGCTCTGTTTTCTTCTACGCCGGCGCCGGATCGGCGATCGGCGCGCTAATTGGAGCATTCATCTTTCCCAAGGTGCTTCCGCCCGTCGCTGTCTTTGCCGTAGTCGGATCTCTGGCTGGAATCGTCTACTGGTTCTCCGCGGGAAGATCCGCGGGCAATCAACGCGGTGACGATCCGGCCGGCGCGCCTCTCAGGCGGTTGCCGTGCTCCGGAACGTCGCCGCGATCGTGCGCAGCGCTGCAAGTTTTGCGGGGTCACTGACCTTTGAATGCAGCATCACCTTTGAGCTGCCGAGCTTTGGCAGCTTGTGGGCAGGGCCGATGTCGACAAGCCCGTGAGGCGCGATCCGTCGCGCCAGCGGCGCGATGGCAAGTCCGGCAAGCGCCGCCGCGACCACCGCTGTGACGCCGCCGCCGACAAAGCGCTCGCGCCAGGCGATGCCGGCCTTGTCGAGCGCGCGCACGGCGACGGCACGGACGCCGCAGGGCGGGGCGAGCGTGGCCAGCGGCAGCGGCTCGCCTTTCGGCAGGGTGAAGCGCCGCGATGCGAACCAGCCGAACTCGTCCTCAGTCAGCTTCTCGCCGCCGCGGCGGCTGCCTTCCTGGCGGACGATTACCGCGTCGAGCTCGCCCGCGTCATAGGCGTCCTGCATCTCGCGCGAGAAGCCGATGGTGACAGCGAGGGTGAGGTTTGCGGACATCGCATGCAGGCGTTCGAGCAGCGGCACCAGTTCAGGTCCTGCGGCATGGTCGGAGATGCCGAGTGAGAGTGATTGCGCAGCCGATGTCTCGCCCGACAGCGCGCGGTCATGCGCCGCCATCAGCGCGCGGGCGCGATCGAGGAAGTTCGCGCCATCAGCGGTGAGCCGGACCGCGCGCGGCGAACGCTCGACGAGGCGCTTTCCGAGCAACGTCTCCAGCCGCTGAAGTTTCAGGCTGACCGCCGCCTGCGTCGTGCCGAGTGCTTCGGCGGCACGGGTAAAACTCTGGAGGTCGGCGACCAGCAGGAAGGCCTTGATGGTGGCGATGTCGAGGGTTGCTGTCATTATGAATCGTTATCACTGGTATCAACAGAGATAAGATACCAAAATGACGAGGGGAGGTCTAGCTTCTCACCAACGCCGCGCACATCGCGCGGGCATCTTGAGGAGAACGACCATGCCCCTGATCACCGTGTCCTATACGTCTTCCCGCCAGTCGCCGTCGCTGAAGGCCGACATCGCCGGCGCCGTGTCCGAGCTGACCGCAAAAATCCTGCACAAGGACCCGGAGGTGACCGCCATCATCGTCAAGTCCGTGGATGCCGATGACTGGTTCGCCGGCGGCAAGTCGCTCGCCGAGCAGAAGCTGGCCAGCTACTGGATCGACATCCACGTCACCGACGGCACCAACACCAAGGACGAGAAGGCGGCCTATCTCGCCGCCATGTTCAAGCGCATGGCCGAGATCCTAGGCCCGCTGCATCCCGAGACCTATCTGCATGTCGACGAGGTCAAGGGCGATGCCTACGGCTTCGGCGGCCTGACCCAGGAGCGCCGCTACATCGCCGGCAAGCTCGAGGTTTCGCTGAAGGCGGCGTGAAACGACAGGCCGCGGGTGAACAATCTCACCCGCGGCCTGATCGTCAGCTCGCGGCTCTAAACTGAACCTCCGCATTGTTCAGGAAACAGGTCTTGTCGAACAGCTTCAAATCCAGCGGGTTCGGCAGCCTGACATCGCCAAGATCAGGGCAGGGCTTGATCGAGGGATCGTAGGAGCGGTCGATCTGCGAGATGAAGACGACGATCAGCCCCTTGTCGCGTGCGAACGATTTCAGCGCGCGCACCTGGACGGTCAGATCGGGGTTTTCCCGCCGCTGGTCGAGCAGTTGCAGATAGTCGATCACCACGAACGTGCCGCGCGGAGCCGCAGCCATCTGCTTGACGATGTGATCGGCGCTGATCGTATCCGAGCAATCGACCTCGAAGAGCTTGTCGAACTGCGCCGGCTCCGCGCCGATCGCCCGTAGGCGGTCCAGAACGTCTCTCTCGGTATATTCGAGCGAGAAGAACGCCGCGCGATGGCCGGACTTCATGGCCTCCACGGCAAATTCGAGGCTCATCAGCGTCTTGCCCTGGCCGGGGCGGGCCCCGACCAGCACCAGATCACCCGGCTGGAATTGTGGAAACAGTCGAGTGGCCGGCGTCAGCGCGGCGGCTTTCGCTGCGAGCATGCTCCAGGCGGAAAAACCTTCCGCCGCGGCGATGCGGTCAAGCGCAGCGTGGAGCGGAATGCCTTCCTCGCGCGACAGGCGCTTCGCCTTGCGCTTGAGATGATAGATCGGCGCAGAGAGTCTCATCGTCAAAACCTCCCATTGCGAGCTGAAATGCAATCCCTCCTTATGCCCAGTGCTCGAACAGTCGGTCCGATGATCAACTCGCCCGGCATGAGGTCTGCTTTCCCGGCGGAGGGGGGAGGCGTGGGCGGCGCCGGACGCAAGCGTAACTGATTCCGCGCCGGGCGGAGAACAGGCGCGGTCGGACTCAAACAGAAAAAGTGCTAGACGGCTGCTTCCGGCACCAACGCTGTTGTCGGCCCGAACAGCTCTTCAAAAGCCTGCCGGAGCGCGACGTCGACATCGGTCATGGTGACGAGCTGGCCGAGGTCGACCAGCGACGTCACGCCATAGCGGGGATCGGCGACGCCGCACGGCACGATGCCGGCGAAATGCTCCAGCTCCGGCTCGACATTGATGGCGATGCCATGGAACGACACCCAGCGCTTCAACCGCACGCCGATCGCGGCGATCTTGTCCTCGTGTTCGGATCCCTTGTCCGGCCGCTTCACCCAGACGCCGACCCGGTCCTCGCGCCGTTCGCCGCGGATGTTGAAGGCGGCGAGCGTGCGCAGAATCAGCTCCTCCAGACTCGCGACATAGGCCCGCACGTCCGGCCGGCGGCGCTTGAGGTCGAGCATGATGTAGGCCACCCGCTGGCCGGGCCCGTGATAGGTGAGCTGGCCGCCGCGGCCGGTGGCAAAGGTCGGGAATCGGGCATCAAGCAGGTCGCTGTCCTTGCCCGAGGTGCCGGAGGTGTAGAGCGGGGGGTGCTCGAGCAGCCAGACCAGTTCCGGCGCCTCGCCCGCCGCGATTTGAGCCACGCGCGCCTCCATGGCGGCTACCGCCTCCGGATAGGGCACGGGCGCGTCCGAAATCAGCCACTCCACGGGCTGGCCGTCGGCGGCGGAAAACGACGTCAAATCGAGGTCTTGTCGGGGGTTTTGAGGCGAATTAACCATTGGCTAACCATAACCGGGTGATGATCGCAGGCGCAAATACCAAGTCCCTCGTCCTAGTCCCAAGTTGCGGCGGTCCTGACAGTGCCCACTCTCGATAAAGTCACCGTGGATCTCATGGTCGTCCTCGGGACGACCACCATGCCGATCCATCAAGTATTACGTCTTTCCCGCGGCGCCATCATCGAGCTAGACGCAACCGAGGCCGACGAGGTCAAGGTCCTGGCCAACAATCTCCCCGTCGCATCCGGCGTCGTGCTGGTCGACCGCAACCGGATCGCGGTCGAGGTCAAGCAGATGCTGCCGCGGACGCAGGGCACCCGCTAAGGCCGGCCGCCCGATAGGGCCGATCCGGGCAGGGGACCGAACTTTCCTGCCAAGCTTGTGGAATTCGAGGCCTTTGCAGGCTTGTATCCCCCTGATGGATTTGTTAGATCGGCGACCGCTGATCCGGCCAGCCTAACGACCTCAGGCCGGTATCTCCTTGCGCTCGTGGCGGAACTGGTAGACGCGCTGCCTTGAGGTGGCAGTGGGTAACACCGTGGGGGTTCGAGTCCCTCCGAGCGCACCACCTCTCAAAAACATATCTGAGACCGATTTGGTCGCTGGGCCAAATGGCGTGTCCTCGCGGCTCACGCTTTGGCGCGCCGACCGAAGGACCTTGTCCTTTACCAAAAGACATTGGCGGGCGGCTGCGGCCCGGACATGCGTATCGCCCACAACAACGGGAGGTCGCCGAGGGTCCAACCTCGCGCAGGCGGAATCCAACGCACCGTCAAGGCACCCGGTCGGCGACAATCGCGTCTTCAGCCGATGGCTCGGAAAACAACCTTCGATCAATGGCCGGTCTGCCGTGCCTTCTCATTGCCATTGTGGAACCTCAGTCGATATTCATGAGGCAGAACGTTCAATCGCCGGCGGAATGCGCGGCGCAGATGCTCCTCGCTTTGGAAGCCAGAGCTCGCGGCGACTTCCTTGAGGCAGACGCTCGAATCTTCAAGAGCCCTGCGAGCCGCTTCGAGGCGGAACTCTTCGACGGCTTTGCCGGGCGATTTGCCGGTCTTCTGTCTAAAGACGCGAGCAAAGGTGCGAGGGGTCATTCCGGCTTTTTCAGCGAGACGTTCGACGCGCAGATCGCGCCGAAGGTTGCCTTGTATCCAGGCTGATATCTCCTCGAAAACCCTGCCTTCCGAGGATTGAACGCGCAACGGCGCACTGAACTGGGCTTGTCCTCCAGGCCGCTTGAGAAAGACGACCATGCGCCGCGCCACACGCATCGCCTCACGATGCCCCACGTCTTCTTCGATCAATCTGAGAGCCAGATCGATGCCGGCCGTAACGCCCGCAGACGTCCAGACCTGTCCGTCCTGAATGAAAACGGGGTCGATCTCAACGGACACGTCCTGATGCATTTTGCTCAGGAGGTCACAAGAGCTCCAATGCGTCACGGCTCTACGACCGCTCAGCAGACCCGACGCGGCCAACACGAATGTGCCGGTGCAAACAGAGCAAACACGCCTGACGTGCGGTGCGACGTTCGCGAACCAGTTGGTCAGTTTGGGCTCGGCGGCGGCACGATGCACGCCGGGACCGCCGCCGATAATGATCGTGTCGATATTCGATGGGTCACAGTCGGCCAGCGCTGTGGTCGATACGTCCAGGCCAGCTGATGTCCGGATCATGCCTCCGCTCACGGAGCAAAACTGCCATGCATAAGGAGGGTCGCTTGTTGAGTTTTCACAAGCGAGTTCAAAGGCCTGCATGGGCCCAACGAAGTCGAGCATGAGGCAGTCCTCGAACAGCACGAAGACGAGGCGGCGGACAGGCTGCATAAGGGAGGCCTGGCAGGAATTGCGTGTAGAATGACATTTCGGCAAAGTCTGCCTTCTGTCAACCTCGCTTCGTTCCAGCGCGAGGCGACCAATGTCCAGCAAACCAATCGAGATCGGAATCGTATTCTTTCCCGGGATGACTCAGCTTGATGTCACCGGACCATTCGAGGTCTTGGCCCGATTGCCAAACGCCCGCGTTCATCTTCTGTGGAAGCGCATCGAGCCGGTGATCAGCGATGTCGGTCTTCCCGTGATGCCCACGACGACATTCGCCGATTGCCCGGATCTCGATGTCTTCTGCATCGGCGGGGGGCCTGGCATGGTCTCCATGATGGACGACGAAGAGGTGATTTCTTTCGTCCGCGCGAAGGGTGGATCTGCTCGCTACGTCACGTCAGTCTGTGCCGGCAGTCTCATCCTGGGAGCCGCAGGCCTCATCACCGGATACAAGTCTGCGTGCCACTGGTTGATGCGGGACATGCTGTCTTTCTTCGGCGCGATCGGCGTCGATGATCGCGTCGTGGTCGATGGCAACCGCATCTCCGGCGGTGGTGTGACTGCGGGTATCGATTTTGGCCTCCTGGTCGCGGCAAAGCTGTGCGGCGAAGATGTCGCCAAGCGCATTCAGCTGTTCATCGAATACCAGCCAGAGCCACCCTTCAATCTCACGGTTCAGAATGCGCCTCCGGCGCTGCTGAAAGAGATCAGGGCGAACTCCGCTGGCTGGCTGCGGCTGCGCCAGGAAGCTGTTGACAGGGCGGCCAGCAAGCTCGGGGCGAGCGACACGGCTCCCGTTTAACTCCTGGAAGGCGTGGGCCTCCCAGTTTATGGCGCGCTACGGAGCAGGATGGCGCGCCGTTTTTCAACGCCGGGCTGTCTTTACAGCAATGCAAGTCTCGCTCAGGGGCAAGAACTCATGAATCGTCGTCGGATGTGGAATATCACGCCAACGTCTTGTCTTGCGAAAAGCGCGCAAGCATCGATGATCGCGGCTGCGCTGCTCTTCGCTCGATCCATGGATGCTCCGGCAGTCGCTGGCGAGATTTCAGGCGGCGTGATCCGAATTGGCGTCATCAACGACCAGGCTGGACCCTTATCCGACTCGAACGGGCAGGGGTCAGTGCGAGCAGCGCGTCTTGCCGTCGAGGATTTCAAGAAGACCAATTCCTCGCTCAAGGTCGATATTGTATCGGCGGACCATCAGAACAAAGCGGACATCGGTGCCGGCATCGTGCGAAAGTGGTTCGACGTCGATGGCGTCGATATGGCGATCGACGTTGGCAACTCGGCAGTCGGTTTGGCAATTCAATCGATTGCTCGAGACAAGAACAAGATCGTTATCTATACGTCGGTCGCCACGACCGAACTGAATGGCAAGCAATGCGCCAAAACCGGGCTGGCCTGGCTGCACGATTCCTACAACCTCGTCGCGGGCCAAATTCGGGCATTGGTGGCCGAGGGCTTTGATACCTGGTTCTTCATCGCCGCCGACTATGCGTTCGGCAAGAACATGGTGATGGAGTCGCAGCGAGCACTCGCGGCTTCGGGCGGCAAGTCTCTTGGAGCCGTATTCCATCCAATCGGCAATGCTGATTACAGCTCATTCCTGCTGCAGGCTCAGGCGTCAAAAGCCAAGATCGTCGCTTTCGCAAACGCCGGCGAGCAACTCGTGACCTCGATGAAGCAGTGGAATGAGTTCGGCATGGGCACGGGTCAAAAACCAGTTGCTGAACTGATGTTCATCACGGATGTGCACGCCATGACGCCCGCACCAGCAAGGGGCTTACGTCGTTGACAGGCTGGTACTGGGCTCGCAACGAAGACACCAGGGCGTTTTCGCAACGCTTCTTCAAGCTGCATGGCGCGATGCCAACCGAGCCCCAGGCGGCGGTTTATTCCGGCGTGTTGCATTATTTGAAGTCGGTTGCGGCCGCCGACACCGATGCAACCGATGCGGTGCTAGACAAGATGCGCGCGACACCGGTCGATGATTTCTATGCGAAGGGCGCGAAGATCCGAGAAGACGGCAAGCTCGTCCACGACTTCTACCTGGTACAGGTCAAGGATCCCTCCGAAGTGAAGGCTGCCTGGGAGTACTACAATATCGTCAAGACGGTGCCAGGAGAGGAAGCGTTCTCGCCCCTGGCGGAGAGCGAGTGCCCGTTGGTGAAAAAGTAAGCCGAGGCGAGAACTCCAAGCAATCGCTCGCTGCGGCTCACAAGAGAGTCCGCGACCACGCGAGACTTGGACGATGATTTGGAAGGGTGATGGAAGTGGCCGAGTTCTGCTGGAACCGTTTGAAGGCCGGTGCGCTATGCGAGCTGGCATCCAGAGACGCGATCGTCTTGTTGCCGGTCGCCTCGACAGAACAGCACGGGCCGCATCTTCCAACCGGCGTCGACGATATGCTTGTGACGGCGGTGTGCCACCGTGCGGCGCGTTTGATTGCGCCTGTTCCGGTCGTTGTGACGCCGACCGTTTGGTGCGGTCTTGCGGATCACCATGTGCCGTTTGGCGGCACCTTCTCCTTATCCCTTCCTACCTATCACGCACTGTTGCGCGACCTGTGCCGATCGATCCTCGCCGCGGGTTTCAGGAAAATCGTGCTCGTCAACGGTCACGCGGGCAACATTGCCGGTCTGGCCGCGATCGCAGCGGAGATGACGCGTGAACTGAACGCCCAGATCGCGACTGCAACCTACTTCATGCTCGCTCTCGATGAGATCTCGGCGATCCTGGAAGACCAGAACGGTCTGATGCACGCTTGCGAGGCAGAGACGTCAATGATGATGGCGGTGTCACCAGAACTCGTCGATGAGGCACGACTCTCGGAGGCCAATGGTCCTCCGTTCGACGTCCAGGCGTCGCTGATTCCCGGTCTCAAGCGGTTCGTCCCATTCCACGAGGTATCAATCTCGGGAGTTGCCGGCGATGCAAGGCGGAGCTCCCGGGCGAAGGGCGAGACCCTGCTCACGGCTTGCGCCGAAGCTTTGGCGCAGAATCTGAGAGCAGGAGAGCCGTGGCTGGCGGCGAAGTTTCCATCTCCCGTCGTCCGTGAATAGTGAAGGGGGCGATGACGGCCGAACATCCCCGGGTTGTCGGCGCCGGCGTCAAGTGGTTTTGTGGTTCAGCTCAATTCGCGCGGATGTCTGCGCCCGCCTCACGCACTCCGCGCCGACCGTCGCAGCGACTGCGGCGGCTGGCC
>NZ_AKIY01000280.1 GCF_000282615.1 Bradyrhizobium sp. YR681
CGGGCGAATTGCGCCGCGAGAACGCGAAAGCGTATCTGCGATTTTAAATGCACGTGAGAGGCCGCCGATGTTGCTCCTCGCTCCGTCATTGCGAGCGCAGCGAAGCAATCCAGAACGCCTCCGCGAAAAGACTCTCGATTGCTCCGCTGCGCGCGCAACGACGATGACATGCCGCTTACGCAAACTCCACCTGCCGCAACTGCCGGAAGCAGCACGTGCTCAGGCCACGAAGCCGTGCGCAATCTTTGCTTTATCCCTGGCTCGCCACGCGCGCGCGGTCGAGATGTTCCTCGATCTTCGGGCGGTCGCGGGTGCGCTCGAAACTGGTGCAGAGCAGTTCGGTCTCGTCGAGAGAAACCGGCGCGCGATACAACCGGCACATGAACTCGGCGGTGGGGCGGCCCTTCGCGGCGGCCGGGCCGCTTCCCGGACTGCGTTCGGCGAGAAACATGCAGTCGCGGCAGATGCTGGCGTCGAGTCGCTGATGGGCCGCATCGAGATGATTGAGGATCTCCCGCAGCGAGTCGCGCAACCTGACGCACTCGTCGGTCCCGAGCGAGGTGACTGCATTGACGACATGGTTGATCGGGTCGTGCTGGCTCAGGCATTTCTCGCCCTGCGCGGTGACGTGGAGCACCACCGAACGCTTGTCCTCATGCGAGGGCTTGCGCACCAGGAAGGACTTGCTCTCCAGCGTCTTCACGATCTGCGAGGCAGTCGCCCTGGTGGCGCCGATGAAGCCGGCAAGCGCGGACGGGGTGCGCGAAAACCTGTTGGCGCGCCCGAGAAAGCGCAGCGCCATCCATTCCCGATCGCGCAATCCATGCTGATTGCCTTCGAAATACCAAGCCCTCGCCGCCTGAACCAGCAGCTCGACGGCTTCTCGTGCCAATGGCATGTATTTACCTCGCCCTCAGGGCTGCGTCCGCTTCGTCCCGAAGCCGCGTTGCGCGCGGGCCTGCGAATGCTTCGACAGACGTCAGGCATCCGGAATTGTTCGATGAACTCGCGGTGCCCGGTCCTTGCGCGAAAGCATGGACTGCAACCCGCCCGACCTGGACCAACCGGCGTCGCGCGGTCCGCAGCGACAGTCTGCGTCGCTCATGGGCCAATCGCGTCGTCATACGGGAGCCCGAGTTGCCGTCACCAGCGGGCGATGGATCGGAGTTGTTCAACCGAAGCCCCTAAAGTTCAAGTCGCAAGCAGACGTTTCTTATAAGCCGTCGAAACGATGAATGAGCTTCTCAACAAAATCAAGTAGAGACACTCTCGGAGACTGGATGTCGTTGCATGCGAATGTAACGTTCAAGACAATCTCGCTATTCGGGACACATGATGGTGAACGCAATACGCTGTTCCGCAAGCATGCACGCAACTATGCGACGGTTTGATTGCACGGCACGTTGCTGGCCGTCGTTGATGCAAGTTGATCGAAGCTTGTGCATGACGAGGCGTCTGCATCGATGAGTCATCCACAACTTGTGCGATGCGCCGGAGAATCGCCAGGGGAACCCGCAAGGAATACACGCGGCGGTTGTTATGGTCGCCAGGGCAGAATCAGCGGGTCGGCCGCGCGCACCGCAACCGTCGGATGCTCATCCAAATGATTGATGCACGCGCGACGGAAACGTCGATGCGTGCGCATGCGCTCAACGCGTGGCGGCATGCGTGCCGACTGTCGAAATAATGAGCAGCGCTCCGCTCCGATCCCATCGGGGCGGAATGGGTGCTAGTCGCCCCTGAGCATGTCCCTCAGTTCGCGGAACGGGTCGGCACTCGGCGATGCCGAGGCGTCTTGCCGCATCGCGTTGTAGATCCTCGGGACCATGTCGATCGCCTGGTCGAGGCCCGAATCGCGTCCCTGCTGGTAGCCGCCCATCAGGCGCAGATCACGCGTGTCCTCGTATTTGGCGATCATGGTGCGCAGCTTGCTCACCAATTCGCGCTCCTCGGGGTCCCAGACATTGTGGGCGAGACGGGAGACCGAAGCGAGCACGTCCACGGCCGGATAGCGCGCCTGGTCGGCAATGTGCCTGGAAAGCACGATATGGCCGTCCAGCGTGCCGCGGATGGTGTCGGCGATCGGCTCGTTGTGATCGTCGCCATCGACCAGCACGGAGAAAATGCCGGTAATCGAGCCGGATCCATCCTCGCCGGGGCCGGCGCGTTCCAGCAGGCGCGGCAGGTCGGTAAAAACAGTAGGCGCATAGCCGCGCGCGACCGCGGGCTCGCCGGCGGCGAGCGCGACCTCGCGGGCGGCGTGCGCGAAACGGGTGATCGAATCGACCACCAGCAGGACCGATTCGCCCCGGTCGCGGAAATATTCGGCGACCGCCATCGCCGTCTTCGGTGCCAGCCGCCGCATCATCGGGCTCTCGTCGCCCGTCGACACGATGGTCACGGCGCGGTTGCGGTTGGCGCCGAGCACGTCCTCGATGAATTCGCGCACCTCGCGGCCGCGCTCGCCGACGAGCGCCAGCACGACGGTGTCAAAACCCTGGCTGCGGGCCAGCATCGCCAGCAGCGTCGACTTGCCGACGCCGGAACCCGCGAAGATGCCGACGCGCTGGCCGGCACAGATCGGGGCGAACAGGTCGATGACGCGCACGCCGGTGCGCAGCGGCTTGTGGACGCGTGCCCGCTTCATGGCCGCCGGCGCCTCGGCTTCCGCCGAGACGGTGCGGGATCCCGGGGTGAGGGGACCTTGTCCATCGAGCGGCGCGCCAAGCGCGTTGATGACGCGGCCCTTCCAGCTCGGATCCGGGGCGAAGGACAGCGGCGGCATCCGGTAGGCGACCGAGCCGAGCCCGCCGGCGAATTGCCGGTCGAACGGCTTTGCGATGATGCCATCGCTGTCGATCCGCACCACCTCGCCGATCTGGGGCTTGCCGCCGGAGTTGACGCCGATCAGTTCACCAAGCCTGACGAAGCGCGACAGGCCGGAGACGCGGAAATGCGTCGGCGCGATCTCGGAGATCGCGCCGCTGACGCTGGCCAGGGGAGTGCTCTGCTGAAGCTCCAGCAGAGCCCACTCGAGTTGCCGAAGAGCGTTCAAGGAAACCGTCCACCCTCATTGCGCACGAGGCGCACTCTATTTGCCCGGCTCGCCCAGCGTCCGGATTGCGTTCTGCAGCGAGCTCTCGGTGCCCTCGATCATCGAATTGGTGCCGTCGAAGGCCCGCGAGGCCGCAATCAGCTTGGTCAATTCCATCATCGGATTGGCGCCGGAGCCCTCGACATAGCCCTGCTTGAAGCCGTCGCGGGAGAAATCGGCGATGGCGGTCGCGGGACGGTCGGGCGTGACGCCGGAATTGCCGTAGCGTTCCAGATTGGCGTCGGCGGGAATGTTGAACAGGCCGATGGTGCCGATCTCGTTGTTGTCCTGGGTGATCGCGCCGCTGCGCGCGATCGAGACCGGTCCGCCGTTCGGGTCGAGCGTGATCTGCGCGCCGCCGGCATCGACGACAGGGAAGCCGGACACCGTCTGAAGGTCGCCGTTGGCGGCGATCTGGAGCCGGCCGTCGCGGGTATAGACCGTGCCGTTCGGGCCGGCGAAGGCGATCCAGCCCTGTCCGACCACGGCGACGTCGAGCGGGTTGCCGCTCTCGGTGATGTTGCCCTGCTCGCGCGAGATGATGTTGTCGCCGGGCGAGGAGAAGGCGACCGGATTCGCGCCCGCCTTGGACAGCACGGTCTCGAATTTCACGACGTCGGTGCGGAATGCCGCCGTGTTGACGTTGGCGACGTTGTTGGCGATCGTCTGGAGGCGCTTATCGAGGGCGACCTGCGCCGACAAGCCGACATAAAGAGCGGATTGCATGACTTACCTGTTGAAGCGGATGTTCTGAAGCGTCGCGAGCATGTCGCTATCGAGGCCGACCGACGTCGAGGCGCCGCCGATCAGGACCAGCGCGGGGTTGGTCGAAGTGTCGTTCTGGGCCTGGGTCGCGTCCCACATCGCCGCGAAGCGCTGCACGAATTTGGTGACCTTGGCCGGGTCCTGGAAGTCGGTGAGGTCGATCTTGTCCGTGATCATCTTGGCCTGGGCATCGATGTCGGACGAGCTGATCGTCGACGACCAGCCCATCGCGGTCTGGACCACCTGGGTCAGCGCCTTGTCGGCGAGGATCTGGTAGGCGTTCGTGATCGTGGAAGCCTTGCGGGTGAAATACAGCGCCAGCCGCAGGCCCTCGTTCTGGTCTCCGGCATTCTGCTCCATCGTCTGCGTGACGTATTGGGTCGCCGTGCCGGTCGTGGCTGCGGTGGTCGAGGTGGCCTGGTCGCCGAGGGCGGCGAAATTGAACGCGGTCGCGAATTCCCGGTAGCGGGTGTCGGTGAGCTTGTTGGCGAAGGCGTCCTTGTCCGAGACGCCCTCGGTCAGGACCTTGCGCATGAACGCCTTGGCGTAGGTCATGTCGCTGAGGCCGTAGGCCTTCATCGCATAGGTGTAGAGGCGGTAATCCTTCAGGAAGTCGTCGATCGTCTTCACGTTGCCGATATGGCTGAGGAAATAATCGGTTTCGCGGCTGACATCGGGCTCCGTCGCGACCTGGGTCATCGACTTGCTCATGTCCGTGGTCAGTCTGGTGTAGTCCGCGATGGTCGATAGCATGGCACGCGCCCCTCTGCCGCTTCCGCGACGTTGTCCCAAGCTGCCGCGAATTGCTTGCGCGGGGCTGGCGATGCGGGAAGCCAGCCTCGCGCAAGCGTCACCGACTAGGTATTCCCGGTGGGATCGGCGATGGAGTGGCGGGTTGCTCAGTTTCGTGGGGATTTTCATCACGGTCGCGGCGCTGCTTGGCGGTTTTGCCGCCATGGGCGGGCATCTGGCCGTGCTCATGCAGCCGTGGGAATTCGTGATCATCATGGGCACCGCGGTCGGCACCTTCATCGTGGCCAATCCGTGGAAGACGGTCGTCGACACCGGGGTTGCCTGCATGCAGGCCATCACCGGCGCCGTGCCGGGACAGCGCTATTATCTCGACCTGCTCGGGGCGCTGCATGCCCTGATGCGTGAGCTGCGGGGCAAGGGCCGCAACGAGGTGGAGGCGCATATCGACGATCCCTCGTCCTCCGAGATCTTCAAGGCGTTCCCGAGCGTGCTCGGCGACCCGTCGCTGCTCCAGTTCATCTGCGATTACGTCCGTCTCATCATCATGGGCAACGCGCGCACGCACGAGATCGAAGCGTTGATGGACGAGGAAATCCACACCATCGTGAAGAGCAAGCTGGCACCTTACCATGCGCTGGTGATGGTGTCCGAGGCGTTGCCGGCGCTCGGCATCGTCGCCGCCGTGCTCGGCGTCATCAAGGCGATGGGTGCGCTCGACCAGTCGCCGAAGCTGCTCGGCGGCTTCATCGGCGCGGCCCTGGTCGGCACCTTCGCCGGCATCTTCCTGTCCTACGGCGTCCTTTCGCCCTTCGCGATCAAGATCAAGATGACGCGCGAGAAGAAGTGCCGGCCCTACATCATCGTCAAGCAGACGCTGCTGGCCTTCATGAACGGCGCCATGCCGCAGATCGCGGTCGAGCACGGCCGCAAGATGATCTCGAGCAACGAGCGTCCCTCGATCGACGTCGTCGAAAACGAGACGATCGCGGGTCCCAAGGCCGTCGCGACCGACGCTGAACCGAAGGCGGCCCGGGCATGACGATGATGGAAGACGTCGAAGTCGATCAGCGCAAGCAGCTGCCGAACTACCTGCTCGACGCGGCGGGTATCTCCATCGAGCGCATGCCGATGCTCAATGTGATCTTCGATCGCATGGCCGCATCGTGCACCGACAGCCTGCAGCCGATGGCCGGAACGCCGTGCTATTTCTCGGTCAACGGCATCACCAACGACCCGCTCGGCGACATCATCAAGGACTACGAGGGTAACGCGGTTGCCGCCGTGCTCTACGCCGAGCAGTGGGATTCCCGCGTCATCATCATGCTCGACCGCGATTTCGTGTTCACCATGGTGGAGGCGATGTTCGGATCCGACGGCGCCGAACCGCCGCTCGACGTCGAGCGTACCTTTTCGAACATCGAGATCCGGCTGGTCCAGGCGCTGTTCGAGCGCTTCGCCAAGGCGCTCCAATCCGCCTTCGCCGGCACCTCCAACGTCACCTTCCGCGTCGAGCGGGTCGAGACAGCCATGGCATCGCTGGCGATCGGTCGAAGCGGCAACATGTCGATCTGCGCGAACATCATGGTCCAGGCGCTGTTCCGCGGCGGCCAGATGTTCCTCATCATCCCGCACTCCGCGCTCAACCCGCTCAGGCAGAAGCTCGCGCATGTCGTCGTCAGCGACGGCCGCGCGGCCGATCCGCGCTGGCGCGAGCAGATGGAGAGCGAGGTCCATCGCACCGAGGTGACGTTGAGCGCGGTTCTCGACGAGAAGATGGTGACGCTCGGCGACGTCGTGAAGTTCCAGGTCGGGCAGGTGCTCGAGCTCGAAGCCACGCCGCGCACGCTGGCCCGTCTCGAAAGCAATAATCAGGTGCTGTTCTGGTGTCAGATCGGCCAGCTTGATGGCTATTACGCCATGCAGGTGGCCGATCCCGTGGATCAGAAACGGGAGTTCGTCGATGATATCCTATCTCGTTGATGCCGTGCTGCTGATTGCGCTCGCGTTCACCAGCATGCGGGTGACGCGGATGCACCGCGAGCTGGCGCGCTTGCGCAGCTATCAGGGCGAGTTCTCGACCATCGTTCACGAGACGGCCGGCGCCTTCGACACCGTCATCACCGCGGCGCACGATTCCACCGCAAATCTCGGGCGGCTCGCCAACGTGCTCAGTACCAAGATCGACCAGGCTCACGAGGCGATCGCGGCACTCGATGCCAGGAGCGGGCTGGCATCCGCTGCGACCGGCGGCGGCGCCGACGTGAACAAGCATTGAAGCCCGGACCAGCGAAGCAAATACGATCGGAGCGTTGAGGCGCTCCGGGAGCGGAAATACCAAGAGGCGATACCAAATGGCGCAATCCTTCGACTACGAGTCTGCATCTGCATCGGGAGAGACCGAGACGTCTCCGCTGGAGCGGCTGGCCGAGATCGCCGCGCGCACGGCGGAGGAGACCGGCAAGTTCGCCAATGTCGATGCCATCCTGCGCATTCCCGTCACCATGCAGGTGGTGCTGGGATCGGCGACCATCCCGGTCGCGAACCTGATGAAGCTCGGCCGCGGCGCGGTGGTTCCGCTCGATCATCGGGTTGGCGAGCCCGTCGACGTCGTCGTCAATGGCCGCATCGTCGCCCGCGGCGAGGTGGTTGTCGTCGAGGAAGACAATTCCCGCTTCGGCGTCTCGCTCACCGAGATCGTTGGGCCGCTGGGGCAGGGTGATACCTGAACATGGCGGCACAGGTCGGCATCGCTCCCATCAAGCAGCGAGGCGTTGCCACGCTGGGTGGAACGGAAAAGGTCGCGGCACTCTTGCTGGCCATGGGTCGGCAGGCGGCTGCGAGCGTGCTCTCGCAATTCGAGCCGCAGGACATCCGTATCGTCACCAAGGCTGCGGCCGAGCTGCGGCCGATCACCGCGCAGGAACTCGAGTCGATCGTCGAGGAGTTCGCCCAGCAGTTCTCGATGGGCGCCAACATTCTCGGCACCATCGGTGGCCTGGAAGCGGTGCTCGGCGACGTACTTCCGGCCGACCAGGTCTCGGCGATCATGTCGGACCTGCTCGGCAATTCGAGCCGGTCGGTCTGGGACCGTGTCTCGTCGGTGTCGGAAAACTCGCTGGCGACCTACCTCTCCAAGGAACATCCGCAGACCGCGGCGCTGATCCTGTCCAAGGTCAAGCCGTCCTGCGCGGCCAAGGTGATGAGCCAGCTGCCGTCGAGCCTGCGCAACGAGCTGATGCGGCGTGTGCTCAGCCTCAAGCCGATCGTCGACGACGCGATGAAGGTGCTCGAGAAGACGCTGCACGAGGACCTGACACTCAATTTCGCCCGCAACCTCGGCGCCGATACCTACGCCCGCGTCGCCGACATCATCAACAAGATGGAGCGCGGCCATATCGAGGACATGCTAAAGAGCCTGTCGGAGAAGCGGCCGAAGTCGGCCGAGGTGCTGAAGGAGCTGCTGTTCACCTTCGACGACGTCATCAACCTGGCGCCGAAGGCGCGCACCATGATCTTCGATCAGGTGCCGACCGACCGCATCGTCGTCGCGCTGAAGGGAACCGACAAGCATTTCCGCGAGCTGATCCTGTCGTCGGTCGCATCGCGCGTCCGCCGCGTCGTCGAGCACGAGCTCGCGATCGGCGAACCCTCGAACCAGCGCGACGTGCTGGAGGCGCGGCGCGTGATCACCGATCTCGCGCTCGACCTCGCGGAAAAGGGCGAAATCGAGCTCAACCCCGAGCAGGAGGATGAGCTGGTCTTCCGCTGACCGCTGAACGGGCATGGCAGAATCATCCGATCAGGAGAGCAAAACAGAAGAGCCGACCGAGAAGAAAGTCCGTGATGCGCTCGAACAGGGCAAAATTCCGGTCTCTCGGGAGGCGTCCATCTTCGCGTCGATGGCGGCGCTGATGGTGATCCAGATGTTCCTGATCGGCCAGGGCGTGCAGCAATTGACGCCGACGCTGAAGAGCCTTCTCGACGATCCCGCAGGCTATCCCCTCAGCACCGGAGCGGACGTGCAGAATCTCCTCACGGTGGTGGGACTCGATGCGTTGCGGTTCCTGGTGCCCCTGCTCGTCGTCCTGGCCGTATTCGGGCTGGCAGCGTCGCTGCTGCAAAACGCGCCCAGCCTGGTGCTCCAGCGCATCATGCCGGAGCTTTCGCGAATTTCCCCGGTCAGCGGCTGGAACCGGTTGTTCGGAACGCAGGGCTTCGTTGAGTTCGGCAAGTCGCTGTTCAAGCTTGCCTCGGTGACCGTCGTCGTGGCCTTCGTGCTGCGCTCGTCCGAAGCGCGGGCGTTCGAGGCGATGTACACCGATCCGGTCGCCCTGCCTGAGATGATCCTCAGCATCGCGATGCGGATCGTGTCGGCGATCTGCATCGCCACCATCGTCCTGGTTGCGATCGATCTCGCCTGGGCGCGCTTCCATTGGCGACGCGAGCTGCGGATGACGCGGCAGGAGATCAAGGACGAGCACAAGCAGGCCGAAGGCGATCCGCTGATCAAGGCCCGCCTGCGTTCGCTGGCACGCGACCGCTCACGGCAGCGCATGATTGCTTCCGCCTCGCGTGCGACGCTGGTGATCGCGAACCCGACGCACTTTGCGATCGCGTTGCGCTACAATCGCGAGGAAAACCCGGCGCCGCTCGTGGTGGCCAAGGGCATGGACGTGATCGCGCTGAAGATTCGCGAAGTCGCCGAGCAGAACAGAATCCCCGTCATCGAGAACAAGGCGCTGGCGCGCGCGCTCTACGAAGCCGTTCAGGTCGATCAGGTGATTCCGGCGGAGTTCTTCCGGCCCGTCGCCGAGATCATCTACTTCCTTCAGTCGAAGCAGGCCCCGCGCCCCGAGAAGGTTCAGTAGATTTCCGAGGATGATTTCGGCTCCATCAGCCTGACGAAAGCTTGCAACCCTAAGCTCCTCTCCAATGAACCAGAATGGGGCTGACGTGGGACCGCTGTATCTCTTCGAACTCGCATCGTCGCAGGCGCGCTACCTCGAACTTCGCCAGTCGACCATCGCGACCAACGTCGCCAACGCGAATACGCCGGGCTTCAAGGCGCGCGACGTCGAGCCGTTCAACAAGGTGCTCGACGGCATGCCGGTCAGGCTCGCGACGACGTCGCCCTCGCACTTGCAATTGTCTGCGGCCGAGACTGACACGCGGGCGACCGCGAAGAAGGACAGCTGGGATGTGGTTCATTCCGGCAACTCCGTCAGCCTCGAGCAGGAGATGATCAAGGGCAGCGACGTCAATCGCGACTACTCGATGAATTCGGCAATCGTGCGGTCGTTCCACCGCATGGTTCTGTCGAGCGCGAAGTGAGGTGAATTGAAATGCTGGACTCACTGAGCGCATCCCTGACGGTCGCAAGCTCCGGTCTCGAAGCGCAGTCGACGCGCATGCGCATCGTCTCGGAAAACCTCGCCAACGCGACGTCGACGGGGCGCACGGCCGGTGCCGATCCGTATCAACGCAAGACCATCACCTTCGATGCCGCGCTGGACCGCGCCTCGGGCGCACAGCTTTCGAAGGTCAAGGAGATCGGGGTCGACACCACGCCGTACCGCGTGGAGTACGAGCCGGGGCATCCCGCGGCGGACAAGGCCGGCTACGTCAAGATGCCGAACGTCAACATGATGGTCGAGATGGCCGACATGCGCGAAGTCAACCGATCCTATGAAGCCAATCTCCAGGTCGTGAAACAGGTGAGGTCGATGCTGGGCATGACCATCGACCTGCTGAGGAGCTGACAATGCTTGAGGCAATTTCATCCACCGCGATTTCCGCAGGCCAGGCGGCGTCCCGGGCGACCGAGACACAGGCGATCTCGCCCGCGGCGACGACCGCGATCCAGTCCGGCGGCGATGTCGGATTCGAATCGGTGATGAAGCAGGTGACGACGGACGCGATCGGAACGCTGAAGGCGGGCGAAGCGGCCTCGATCACGGCGATGCAGGGCAAGGAATCGACGCGCAAGGTCGTCGAGGCCCTGATGTCGGCCGAGCAGGCCCTGCAGACGGCGGTCGCGGTTCGCGACAAGGTCGTGCAGGCCTACCAAGAAGTCGTTCGTATGTCGATTTGATCTGAAGGAATCACGCTGTGAAATCGCTTGCCATTGCGGCCACGGGCATGAACGCCCAGCAGACCAACATCGAAGTCATCGCGAACAACATCGCCAACATCAACTCGACGTCGTACAAGCGTGCGCGCGCCGAGTTCACCGATCTGTTCTACCAGATGGACCGGATGCAGGGCGTCGCGAACGTCAACGGCTCCTCGCCGATCCCGGAAGGCGCCAATCTCGGCCTCGGCGTCAAGTCGGCGGCGATCCGCAAGTTGCACATCCAGGGCGCGCTCACGCAGACCGGCAATCCTTACGACCTCGCGATCAACGGTCGCGGCTGGTTTCAGGTGCTGGGCCCGAACAACGAAGTGCAGTACACCCGCGCGGGCTCGTTCAACACCAACGCCAACAGCCAGCTCGTCACCACCGACGGCTATCTGCTGGATCCCGCCATCACGGTGCCGCAGGGAACGGTCCAGGTCACGGTCAACCAGACCGGGCAGGTGTTCGCCAAG
This sequence comes from Bradyrhizobium sp. YR681, assembly GCF_000282615.1. Lineage (GTDB taxonomy): Bacteria > Pseudomonadota > Alphaproteobacteria > Rhizobiales > Xanthobacteraceae > Bradyrhizobium. The sequence goes on from NZ_AKIY01000280.1 coordinate 11,201, forward strand.
CTCGACACCGAAGTGAACCCGCGGCAGATCGGCCAGCTCAACCTCGCCAACTTCGCCAACGAGGCGGGCCTCGAGCCGCTGGGCAGCAACCTCTATCGTGAAACCACCGCGTCCGGCACACCGGTCGTCGGACTGCCGGGCGATGCCGGCTACGGCAAGATCAACCAGCAATATCTCGAAGCCTCGAACGTCGACCCGGTCAAGGAAATCACCGAGTTGATCTCGGCGCAGCGCGCCTACGAAATGAATGCCAAGGTCATCCAGGCCTCGGATGAAATGGCCCAGACAGTGTCGAAGGGCATGCGCTAGTTCCGGTGTTTCGATGTTGAACAGGGTGGGCCTGATCATGCGCGGGTTGGCCGCCGTGCTGCTGGTTCTCGTCTCGGCGCGCGTCGCCGCGGCCGAGGAGAAGCGGCTTCCCGTGCCGGCCGTCTCGATCCGCGCCGGCGAACTGATCCGGGACGAGATGATCACGGAGCGGACATTCGCGCCGAACGTGCTCGGCGTCGCAATGTTCGTCGAAGGGCGTCAGGTGCTGGTCGGCCGCATGGCACGGCGCGCGCTGCTGCCGGGCCAGCCGATTCCGACCAATTCGGTGGAAGATCCCTGGACCGTCGCCCGGGGCGCCATGGTCAAGGTCGTTGTGGAGGACAGCGGCCTGTCGATCGTGACCTACGGTGCGGCCATGCAGTCGGGCGCACCCGGCGCGCTCATCCCGATACGGAACACCGACACCGGCGTGATCATCAGGGGCGTCGTCCAGCCGGACGGCACCGTCAAGGTCGTGGACGGGTCATGACCAGAGTCCTGCTCGCGCTCGTCCTCCTCGTCTCCGCCGCCAGTGCCCAGGCCGCCGTCCGCATCAAGGACATCGCCGACATCAAGGGATTGCGCGAGAACCAGATCGTCGGCTATGGCCTCGTCATCGGCCTGAACGGCACCGGCGACACGCTTCGCAACGCTCCGTTCACGGAGCAGTCCCTGCAATCGATGCTCGAGAACATGGGCATCAATGTCAGGAACGAGACCACCAGCACCAACAATCCTCCACGTCCGACCACGCTGCGCACGCGCAACGTCGCGGCCGTGATGGTGACCGCGGACCTGCAACCCTCGATCGGGGCGGGCGAGCGCATGGACGTGACGGTATCGTCGCTGGGCGACGCGACCTCGCTGCTCGGCGGCACGCTGGTGATGACGTCGCTGCGCGCGGCGGACGGTGCGGTCTATGCGGTGGCGCAGGGCGCGATCACCGTCGCCGGCTACAGCGTGGGCGGGCAGGCGCAGAATGTCAGCCAGGGCACGCCGACCGCCGGGCGCATCCCGAACGGCGCGCTGGTCGAGCGCGAAGTGAAGGGAAGTCTCCATGAAATGGAATACCTGGTGCTCGAGCTCAAGAATCCCGATTTCGTCACCGCGACCCGCATCCTCGACGCCATCAACCGCTACGCCGGTGGCCGCTATCGCGCGCAGATCGCCTTCGAGCGCGACTACCGCACCATCGTGTTGTCGAAGCCGCGCTACATCGGCCCGGTCCGCTTCCTCGCCGAAATCGGCGAGTTGACGGTCGAGCCGGACACGCCGGCGCGCGTGGTGATCAACGAGCGTACCGGCACGGTGGTGATCGGGCGGGACGTGCGGATATCGACCGTTGCCGTGACGCATGGCAATCTGACGGTTCGTGTCACGGAGATGCCGGTGGTGTCGCAGCCGGCGCCATTCTCGCGCGGGCAGACGGTGGTCGTTCCCCAGACCGTGGTCGAGGCCAACGAGGCCGGATCACAGGTGGCAATCCTGAGCGGGGTCGATCTCCAGCGTCTGGTGCGCGGATTGAACCAGATCGGCCTCAAGCCATCAGGCATCATCGCGATCCTCCAGGCGATCAAGACAGCCGGCGCGCTCCAGGCCGATGTCATCGTGCAATGATGCACAAGCGTCGTGCAAGCTTGGTCGCTCAATGCTGAGGTCTCGACCGAGAATCGCACGCGGCCCAATGCTGAAACCGGATCACAGAGCCAAGCTCCTCCTCCTGATCGCGACCTTCGCGCTCATGGGCGCATCGCCCGCGCTTGCGCTGGACGAAGCCAAGCCGTCGAAGCCGCTCAACCTGCTGTCCTTCGCGCGTGCCCGCGCGTCCGGACCGCAAAAGCCGCCCCTGCCGGCCTCGCCGATACCGGCCGAAAATGCGTCGACCCGGGCGACGGCATGGGCGGCGGAAGACACTGGACCTGCAATCACCGGTGCGGTGCCGGCGCCCGAGACGCCTGCACGTGCGCCGGCTCCGGCACCAGTGCCCGCGGCCGCGCCCGTTCGGCCTGCCAAGGCCGGTAGCGTGACGGCGCCCCCGAAGCCCGCACCGCCTCCGGCCGCAGCGGCTGGCG
>NZ_AKIY01000281.1 GCF_000282615.1 Bradyrhizobium sp. YR681
CAGCGGCTGGAGCCGATGCAGGCGGCCGGCCTGCTGGCGCTGAACATCGTCGAGCTGGCCGGGCTTTTGTTCTTCACCGGCGGATTGCAGAACCCGTTCTCGTTCCTGTTCCTCGCGCCCGTGCTGATCTCGGCCACCGCGCTGCCGGCCCGCTTCACCTTCGGCCTCGGCGTGCTCGCCGTGGCCTGCGCCTCGGTGCTGTTCTTCTTCCATCTGCCGCTGCCCTGGGATTCCGACGATCCGCTGGTGCTGCCGCCGATCTATCTGGTCGGCGTCTGGCTCTCGATCGTGCTCGCGATCGGCGTCACCAGCCTCTATTCGTTCCAGGTCACCGAGGAGGCGCGCAAGCTCGCCGACGCGCTGGCCGCCACCGAGCTGGTGCTGACGCGCGAGCAGCATCTGACCCAGCTCGATGGCCTCGCCGCGGCCGCCGCGCACGAGCTCGGCACGCCGCTCGCGACCATCTTCCTGATCTCGCGCGAGCTGGAAAAGACGGTGAAGGACCCGGGCTTTGCCGCCGACCTCAAGACGCTGCGCGAACAGACCCAGCGCTGCCGCGAAATCCTCAGCAAGATCACCCAGCTGTCCTCGACCGGTGCACCATTCGACCGCATGAAGCTGTCGGAGCTGATCGAGGAGGTGGTGGCACCGCATCGCGATTTCGGCGTCGACATCAAGGTGCGGATCGCGGTGGCCGCCTTCGCCGAGCCGGTCGGGTCGCGCAACCCGGCGATCCTCTACGGTGTCGGCAACATCATCGAGAATGCGGTCGACTTCGCCCACACCACCGTCGAGGTGAACGCCTGGTGGAACAAGGACACGATCGAGCTCCTGATCTCCGACGACGGTCCCGGCATTCCGCCCGACATCCTCAACCGGATCGGCGAGCCGTATCTGTCGCGGCGGCGCAACCAGGATGAAGGCGGCGGCCTGGGCCTTGGCGTGTTCATCGCCCGCACCCTGCTCGAACGCACCGGCGCCAAGGTCTCGTTTACCAATCGGATCTTTCCGGAACACGGCGCCGTGGTCCAGGTGACGTGGCCGAGGGAGCGTTTTGAGGCTATCGAGACGCTCGAAGAAACAATAGGATAGGCCGCGACCTTGCGTCGCACGAGAGGCCGGATCGACTATTGGCGGCCTTGGCGCCGCCCGATTGCGACGCCATATGTAGATGCGCAGGACAGAGGACAAAACCTTGAACGCCATCGCCGAACTGAACGAACAGACCGACCGCTCGCTTCTCATCGTGGAGGACGACAAGCCGTTTCTGGAGCGGCTGTCACGCGCCATGGAGACACGCGGCTTTGCGGTGACCTCGTGCGATACCGTCTCCGATGGTCTGGCACAGATCGGCAAGGCGGCGCCCGCATTCGCAGTGGTCGATCTGCGGCTTGGTGACGGCAACGGCCTCGACGTGGTCTCGGCGCTGAAGAAGAAGCGCCCGGATGCGCGCGCGATCGTGCTGACCGGCTATGGCAACATCGCCACCGCCGTCACCGCGGTGAAGATGGGCGCGATCGACTATCTCTCCAAGCCCGCGGATGCCGACGACGTCGTCGCCGCGCTGCTCTCGACCAGCGCGGAAAAGTCCGAGCTGCCGACCAACCCGATGTCCGCCGACCGCGTCCGCTGGGAACACATCCAGCGCATCTACGAGATGTGCAACCGCAACGTCTCGGAAACCGCGCGCCGGCTGAATATGCACCGGCGCACCTTGCAGCGCATTCTGGCGAAGCGCGCGCCAAGGTAAGTTTCCGTAATCAATCCATCACCGTCACCCTGAGGTGGCCGCTTCTTCAGCGGCCCTCGAAGGGCGACGGCCCGGCTGCATCGGGGCCGCACATCCTTCGAGGCTCGCTGCGCTCGCACCTCAGGATGACGGGGATGGAGATCTCGTAGGGTGGGCAAAGGCGCGCAGCGCCGTGCCCACGGCTTCTCTCCGAATTTCACCGATGAGTTTGGTGGGCACGCTTCGCTTTGCCCACCCTACGGCAGGCGCGATCGC
>NZ_AKIY01000282.1 GCF_000282615.1 Bradyrhizobium sp. YR681
CGAGCGCAGCGAAGCAATCCAGAGTCCCACCGCGGAAAGACTCTGGATTGCTTCGCTGCGCTCGCAATGACGTGGTGAAGGCATCGCTCTTTCGGCTCGCATCTTCATTGCAGACACACATTCGCATCCTCGCGGCTTGTTTCGCCCGAGCTTTGCCTGATCGCTCACCCTCATGAAAGAGGGCGCAGGGAAGGCCGGGAGCCGGCTGGCTCCCATTGTCCGCCATGCCATGAGCAGATTGCGCTACATTGCACAGCGGGTAACAGGGCAACCGGAGCATCCCGGCCTTCCCTGCGCAGTGGGTTGACGGCTTATGTCGTGCTCTCCCCGGGGAGCGTTGCACTATTGCCCCCGTCGCCTTGCAGATGACTGATGCGCGTGCCCGGTCGGGCCGCCACATCACCGCAAGACTTGGCGCACAGACCCCGGGCGCCAGGACCACACGATTTTGCCGTACGCGAACCGCACCTGTCGTTGGTGCAAGGTCTTCGCTCACGGCTCTCCGCCCTGCGAAGCTTTTCGCACCGATGTGGCCCGCGTCCACCGCCGCCCGGCCCGCGTTCGTGACGATCGCGATACGCCCCTCTTCCTTGGGCCGGAGTGCGCGCACTATCCGCCAATTCCGAATTTCGGTAAAGTGGAATATTTTTAACGGCACGGGTTGACCGGCATTTTGGGTGTTTTGCCCGTCGGGCAACGCAAGGTCTCGTAGCCCGGATGGAGCGAAGCGTAATCCGGGATTCTCGCGGCCGGATGCAGAGGCCCCGGATTTCGCTGCGCTCTATCCGGGCTACGAATAGAGTTCGTTGCAACCCTCAGTGCCTGACCACCAGCACCGAGCATTTCGCGTAACGCACGACGTGCCCGGCGTTGGAGCCGAGGAAATAGGTGCGCATCGCCGGCCGGTGCGAGGTCATCACGATCAAATCGGCCTTCATGTGCACGGCTTCCTCGAGGATCTCGTGGTAGATGCCGCCCTGGCGCACCACGCTGGAGATGCGAGGAGCCTCGATGCCGGATTCGCGCGCGACGATGGCGAGAGCTTCCTCCGAGGTCTGGCGCTGCTGCTCGTCGAAATCGGCCGGCACGTATTCGGCCAGCATCACCGGCGTCATCGGCAGCACGTTGAGCAGGCGCACCGTGCCGCTCCAGGTCTGCGACAGCGTTGTCGCGGTCGCGAGCGCCGGCTTGGCGAGATCGGTGTCGGCGAGGTCGATGGGCACGAGGATGGACTTGAACATCTGCGCCTCCAAATCTTCCAGTCAGGACGTTTTGCCGGCACGTCGCGCGTCTCACCCCATCGAAGCAGCCTTTAGCTATCGAAGCAACTTTAGCTATCGAAGCAACTTTGGGCTGACGAACAGCACCAGCTTGCCGCGGCGGTAGGCCACGTCCCCCCAATCCTTGACGTCAAAGTCGAAGATCGCAAGCCCCGCGGTGGGCAGGTTGTCGGCGAGCGCCTTGGCGCCGGCGGGATCGCCGCTGCCGATCAGCATCAGGGCGGTCTCGTGCATGCCGGGATTGTGGCCGACCAGCAGCAATTGCTTCGGGTCGGCAGGTATCGTTGCAGTGCGAATGGATTCCAGGATCTGCGCGGGATCGGCGCCGTAGAGTTCCGGCAGGACCTCGACCTGAGGCGCTGCGACGCGGTCCTTCATCGTCTCCCAGGCGATGTCCCAGGTCTGCCGGGCCCGGACGGCGTGCGACACCAGCACGGCCTCGGGAAAGGGGGGGTGGGTGGCGATCCAGTCGCCGATCTCGGCGGCATCCTTGCGGCCGCGGTCGTCGAGCCGGCGGTCCTGGTCACGGCCGCTCGGCGCGTCAGTCTCAGTCTTGGCGTGACGCAGCAGCATCAAACGGCGCATGGCATTCTCGAATCGTTACAAGTCCAGAATAATCTACAGGCGGCAGTTGGGGACAAGGTGACAAGCGCCCGATCGGTCCACTAAAGAGCATGATCTTTTCGGAAAACCGCTTCACACTTTTCCGGATCATGCTCTAAGAAACGACATGAGCGAGACTTTCACAAGCGTAGCCCAGGAAGAAGCCGGCTTTCGCGAGCGCGCGCGGCTGTCATTCGACCTCGATGCCGACATCTGCGTCATCGGGGCCGGGCTGGCCGGGCTTTCCATCGCGCTGGAGGCGGCCCGGCTGGGGGCCAGCGTCGCGGTGCTCGAGGGCCGCCATATCGGCTGGGG
>NZ_AKIY01000283.1 GCF_000282615.1 Bradyrhizobium sp. YR681
CGGCTGCCCCCGCCGTAAAACTCTGCCGTTCCACGAGGCGGACGAACAGGCGCATGGCGTCAAATCGGTCCATGGCCATTGTTCACCACAGCCGACAAGTGATGGCAAGTTTCTGGAGATTATCCGGCCACAGCGATCAGGTATCTCTCGGTCAGACGATACATCGAGGAGACCCGCCATGACCAACCCATCCCAGCGCGCCGCCATCGTGACCGGTGGCTCCCGCGGCATTGGCGCTGCGATCGCCCGCCGGCTGGCGCAGGACGGCGTCGCGGTCGCGATCAACTATGCGAGCGGCAAGACGGCCGCCGACGAGCTCGTTGCCGGGATCGAAGCCGCCGGCGGGCGCGCCATCGCCGTGCAGGCCGATCTGGCCGATCCGGCCACCCCGTCGCGGCTGTTCGACGCGGCCGAACGCGCCTTCGGCGGCGTCGACATCCTCGTCAACAATGCCGGCGTGATGGAGCTCGGGCCGCTTGCCGAGGTGACCGACGAAGCCTTCGCGCGGCAGACTTCGATCAACCTCGACAGCGTGTTCCGGTCCCTGCGCGAGGCGGCGCGCCGGCTGCGCGATGGCGGCCGCATCGTCAGCTTCTCGTCCAGCGTCATCGGCCTCTATCAGCCCGGCTATGGCGTCTACGCCGCGACCAAGGCCGCGGTCGAAGCCATGACCCACATCCTCGCCAAGGAGCTCGGCAGCCGGCGCATCACCGTCAACGCGGTGGCGCCCGGCCCGGTCGAGACCCGGCTGTTCCTTGAAGGCAAGAGCGAGCAGCAGGTGCGCGCCATTGCCGCGATGAACCCGTTCGGCCGCCTCGGCCAGCCCGACGACATCGCCGGCGTTGTCGCCTTCCTCGCCGGCCACGACAGCGGCTGGGTCAACGGCCAGATCATCCGCGCCAATGGCGGCGTGGTCTGACGCACACACGACACATCAACCGGAGACATCCATCATGCCGTTCGCCAACATCAAAATCCCGCAGGCTGCATTAACGCGGGCGCAGAAGGCGGAGATCGTACATAACCTCACCGCGCTGTTCGTCCATTATTTCGGCGAAGCGGCGCGGCCGCACGCGATGGTGCTGATCGAGGAAGTCCCCGACGGCGGTTATGGCCGCGCCGACGAGGTGTTCGTCGTTCCCGACGCCTATCGCGCCCGCGACACCGTCACGCCAGCTTCAGGCTGAGCTCAGTGCCACCCTTGAGCGGCAGCGTCATCGAGACGAAGCCGTTTTTGGGATCGCGGATGAAGTCGAGATAGTCGGGCTCGGCATTGTCGTTCATGACGTAGCCGCCGATCAGAAGCTGCGGCGCGACGATCTCGATCACCTCGCGGGCGAGCGACGGGCCTCCCTCGCCCGGCCAGCCGTCGATCAGCACGAAATCGACGGGGCCGCCGAGATCGCGCAAGGTTTTTCGCGCGTCCCCTTCGCGGATCTCGGCGTAGTCGGCAAGGCCCGCGTCGGCGAGATTGCGTTTAGCGGTTTCGACCTTGGCCGGCACGATCTCCGAGCCGATCACGGTGCCGCCGCCATTGTCGCGCAGCGCCGCCGCGAAATAGAGCGTGGACATGCCAACCGAGGTCGCGAACTCCGCCACGCGCGTGGCGCGCAGGCCGCGACACAGCAAGTAGATCAATTCGCCCTGCTCGGGGTGAATCGAAAAGCCCTGCTCGGCATAGGCGTGCGGATCGCGGCTGTTGAACGCACCGCGCGGACCGCCGCCTGATGGGCGCTGCCGCGCGCCTTGCAGGCGCGCGAGCACGGCGTTGACGCGCGGGTCGGCAATCGGGCTGTGGGGCCGATCGGTCATGCGTTGCTTCCCTTGCAGTTCCGTCACTTGCCGAGGATTTCGGCGGCGGCGCGATCCAGGATCGCGGCGATGCGGCGGGCTTCCGCAGCATCGCTGTCGTGCTTGGCACGCAGCGCGCGCTTGAGGTTGTGGCGGGCGCGGTGCAGCTCGTCCGAGGCGCCACCGTCGAGATCGCTGACGCCGGCGAAGGCCTCGCGCACCTCGTCCATGCGGCGCCCGATCCGCGACAGCGCCTGCAGGATCGCATCCGCGGTCGCACGGTTCTCGGCCAGATGCGCCTCGCCCTGCGGCGTGATGCTGTAGAGTTTTCGGCCGCCATCCTGCTCGACACGGGCGTGGCCGACCTCTTCGAGATAGGTCAGCGCCGGATAGATCACCCCCGGGCTCGGCGTGTAGAATCCATCGGAGCGCTCCTCGATGATCTTGATCAGCTCGTAGCCATGCGCCGGATTCTCGGCGAGCAGCGCCAGGATCACCAGCTGGAGGTCCTGCGACGAGAGCCGCCGCGCGCCCGGAAAGTCGTCGCCACCGCGCCCGAAGAAGCCGTGCCCGCCGCGGCCGAAGCGAGGCCGCCCGCCGCCGTGCCGGCCCATGGCGAAGTGGGCGAAGTGCCCGAAATGGAAGTCTTTGTGGTCTCGTCCGTGTCTCATATCGTAAGTCCTTTTGTAAAACATATCTTACGATATAGTTTGCGATATCTTTTCCTGCAACCCACAAGTCTGTGATCGGGCGCCCGGACGCCCGTCCCCGGCCGGAACCGGCGCGGGCGCCTCGCCGTTACTCGGCGGCTTCGCTGTGGGGGACGCCCTGCTCGACCTCGAGCTGAAGGATGTCGTTGAAGCGATTGAAGGCGCCGCACAGTGCGATGCGCCAGGTCAGCTCGACGATCTGCGCTTCCGAGAAGTGCGCGCGGAGGCGAGCAAAGATCTCGTCGCGGGTCTTGTTCCAGTTGTTGGTGACCGCGATGGAATATTCGACGACGAGCTTGTCGAGGTCGTCGAGCTCGGGATGGTCCTTGTAATCGATCAGGCGCGCGGCACCCTGCTCCGAAACGCCCTGCACCGCCAGCTTCGGCGCGTGATGCGAGACGCAATAGTCGCATTTGTTGAGCAAGGAGACCGTGACCAGCGCCAGCTCGAGATGACGCTTCGACAGATTGCCGTCCTGGGCAAGATCGACCAGCAGCGACCACATGTGCTTGAAGATCGGCGGGCGGTGCGCCATGACACCGGCTTGGTTCTCGAACGCGCCGTAGGTCGTCATCTTGTCCCACAACGGCTTCAGTGCGTCCGGCAAGTCGTCCCTGGTCTTGATCGAAACGCGCGACATGGCAATTCATCCCTGGTTGGAGCGCGCATGCTGCCATAAAGGCAGGCCTGACGTCTCTGGTGCGATCGCATGACACCCAAGACATTTGAAGCACGCTGCCTGCGCCTGCCCGCCGCCACCAAGGTGGTGCAGTGGGAAGGCACCTCCGTGTTCAAGGTCGGCGGCAAGATGTTCGCTCTCGGCGGCGGCTTTGCGGCAGGCTCCGGCGGTTACATGTTCAAGGTCTCGGACATGGCCTATGCGATGCTGATCGAGCATGGCGTCGCACGGCCGGCGCCGTATCTGGCGCGCGCGAAATGGGTGCAGCTGGTGAGCAACAACGCGCTGCCCGATGCGGAGCTCACCGGCTATCTCGCGCAGGCCCATGCGCTGATCGTTGCAAAGCTGACGCGCAAATCGCGCAAGGCGCTGGGCCTCGACTGAGGGCGAGCGCCCTGAGCGGTCGGATGCCGGGCTCGTCCCTCTCCACAACGTGATGAGATGATCCTCATCCTCCCATTGGCGCGATGGTGCACCGCAACTAGCTCAGTGGAAACCCCATGTCAGATGGAGCGTTCCATGACCAAGTCCAGCACTGCAGCCACCAAGACCCATCGCTACGAGCTGATGCACGGTGAAGGCGCCGATTTCGTCGCCTATCAGCGTCGTGAGGGCGGGACCTGGCAGACCCTCGCGACGTGGATGATTCCACGCGCAATCTGCAACTAGATCGGCGCTGATTTCAGAAATCGACGGCAACCTCGCCGAAACCTTCGAGACGCGCACGAACGCTGGCCCCCTCGCGCGCGAAGATCATGCCGGTGCACGAGCCTGTCGTGACGATCTGGCCCCGCGCGAGCGGCGTACCCCGGTCGGCACAATGGCGAATGAGCCAGCGCAGCATACGCCAGATGTCGCCGGCCGGATTGCCGCCTGTGGTTCGCTTGCTGACATCGTCGCCGATGGAGATGTGCGCCTCGACGCTCCTCAGATCGATGGCAGCGATGCTGACTGTCGAGGCCGGCCCCATCAGCAACGCGCCGTGGCTCTGCAAATCCGCAAGCTGCGCCAGGGCGGCGCTGTTGGTCCAATCCTCCAGGCGCGTCTCGACCACCTCGATGACGGGATAGGCGGCATCGAAGGCTTTGGCCAATTCGCCATCAGGCAATGCGGCATCGTCAGCCGTGAGCGGGCGCCCGACCCGGAGCGCGACCTCCGCCTCGACACCGCGCAGCAATCCCGTTCCCAGTCGCGCGCCGGAGGCAAGCAGACCCGAGGCGGGCAGCGGCGCGCAGACAGGCTCGGCTTCCGGGTTCGACGCCCCGACCTTCCAGCCGCCGACCGGGCCGATCCGGGCAAGCGTCGCATCCTGGATCGCGTAGGCGGCAGCACGATCCGAAGGCAGAACATCATGCCACGAGACCGGCCGTCCGCTGTTTCGGGCGGCGACCAGCCGGTCCGCCACTTCATTCGCATTGCTCACGATGTTCTCCCGCAGTGTCTTTCAGCTTCGCCCACAGGCGCTCCAGGCGGATCGTTCTGCTCGAATTCCCGGCCCAATGCCAGCCTGTCATCGCTCCATGATGTGGCGATGCGCTAATCGTCGGCTTTCGTTGCGCGCAGCAGATTGTCGCGCAGGCGGCTCACGGTCTGCTGCACCACCGGAAACTCATCGCCGAGACCGGTCGCCTCGACCAGGGACACGCTGAGATCCTGCTCGATCAGCTTGCGGCCGACCGGCGTCAGGCTCAGGCGCACCTGCCGCTCGTCGGCGGGATCGCGGTAGCGCTTGATGTAACCCGTCTGCTCCAGCTTCTTCAGGATCGGCGTCAGCGTGTTGGATTCCAGGAACAGTTTTTCGCCGAGCGCGCTGACGGTCACCTCGTCCTCGTCCGACAGCGCCACCATCGCGATGTACTGGGTGTAGGTCAGCCCGACCTTGTCCAGCAGCGGCTTGTAGGCCCGGCCGAAGGCGAGATTGGCCGAATAGACGGCAAAGCACAGGAAGTTCGAGAGTTTTCGCCCCTTGGGGGCAGTTTTGGGGGATCGGGCCAATGGAACCTCCGCAATTCGTGATCTACCCGCGGATATAAATCGCATCCGATTAAATCGGAAGAGCTTGACCGGGCCGTGCTCTGGGTTTATTTCGAGCGCATCCGATTAGATCGGATACGATATAAATCAATTCCGAAAGGACACCGCCATGTCATCCGCTGCCAAGCTTCTCTTCACGGGCAAGACCCACGTCACCTCCGGCCCCGACGGTGCCGCGCAGTCCAGCGACGGCTTCCTCGACATCAAGCTGGCCCAGCCGCACCCGGCCGCCGAAAACCTGTTCGCCGCCGCCTGGTCGGCCTGCTACCTCGGCGCACTCGGACTCGCCGCCGCCCAGCGCAAGGTCAAGCTGCCGAGCGAACCGTCGGTCGACACCGCGATCGACCTGAACAATGCCGGCGGCGCCTTCTTTCTGCGCGCCCGGCTCGACGTCAGCGTCCCCGGTATCGACCGCGCGGTCGCGCAGGAGCTGATCGAGGCGGCGCACGGCATCTGCCCGTACTCCAAGGCAGTGCACGGCAATATCGAAGTGACCACCACCCTCGTCTGAGGCAGCGCGACGCGGGAGCCGGCCGGTATCGGCCGGGCCCCGCGCGGCGGACCTTTCGCAAACAGGAGCCGACCATGAGCCATCAATTCTTGCGAACCGTGCGCGTGCTGGCGAGCGCCGCCATCCTCGCCACAAATCTCGTCACCCTGCCGGCAGCGGCACAGCCGGCCGGCGTCACGCGTACCGATCTCCAGCGTCACGATCTCAGCGCGCCCGGCCGCGAGGCCGTGCAGGTGCGTGTCGACCTCGCCCCCGGCGTGGCGTTCGGCCGGCACACCCATCCGGGCGAAGAGATCATCTACGTGCTAACGGGCGCGATCGAATACGACGTCGAGGGCAAGCCGCCGGTGACGCTGAGGGCCGGCGACGTGCTCTTCATCCCGGCCGGCGCGGTGCACGCGGCGAAGAACGTCGGCACTGAGACCGCCAGCGAGCTTGCGACCTATATCGTGGAGAAGAGCAAGCCGCTGCTGACGCTGGTGAGGTGAATCCGGCCGCCCGGATTGACCTGACGAAAATCTCTGACTAAAGTCAGGTAATGCTCGACCCCGTCTCCCGCGTCCGCCGCTTCAACCGTGCCGTCACCTCCGCCGTCGGCGCGCTCGACACCTCGTTCCTCGGGCGCGGGCGGCCGCTCGGCGCCGCGCGCGTGCTCAATGCGATCGGGCACGGGCGAACGGATGTCGCTGACATCCGCGACTATCTCGGTCTCGATTCCGGCCTGATGAGCCGCCTGCTCCGCAGCCTCGAGGACGAAGGCGTGGTCGAGACCCATGCGCATGAAGACGATGCGCGCCGCCGCGTGGCAAAATTGACGCGTACCGGCCGGCGCGAGTTCGCGGCCTATGAAGCGCTCTCGAACGCGCAGGCCGAGAGCTTTCTTGCCAAACATTCGCAGCGCGATGCGCTGCTGGCGGCAATGGACATGATCGCCTCCGCGCTGACGCGTGAGCGCGTCGCGCTCACAGAGATGGACCCGCAGAGTGATGAGGCGCGCTACTGCCTCGGCGAGTACTACGCCGAGCTCGGCCGCCGCTTCAAACAGGGTTTTGACGTTTCCCTGTCGAGAGATCCTGACGCCAAGGACATGCGACGCCCGCGCGGCACCTTCATCGTCGCGATGTCGGACACGCTGCCGATCGGATGCGTCGGCCTGAAGGGAACCGATCACGGCTACGCCGAGATCAAGCGGCTCTGGGTTGCGCCTGCCGCGCGCGGCCTGCGGCTTGGCCGGCGCCTGATGGATGCGACCGAGGACGCCGCGCGCCGGCTCGGCATCGCGCTGCTGCGGCTCGACACCAACAGCGCGCTGCCCGAGGCCGGCCAGCTCTACCGCACCACCGGCTGGCGCGAGATTCCCCGCTTCAACGACGATCCCTATCCGGATTTGTTCTTCGAAAAGCAGCTTTGAGCTGAGCCCGTCTGCCCGCTTCCACGTTATCATCGAAGCCTCGTCGTCGAGGCCCCGGGAGCTTCGGTATGACCAAAGACGATCTCGCTGACATCTACCGCGCCTACATCGCCTGCCTGAACAGGCAGGATTGGCCGGCGCTCGCGGAGTTCGTGCATGACGACGTCGCACACAACGCGCGGGCGCTTGGGCTATCCGGTTATCGCGCGATGCTGGAGCAGGATTTTCGCGAAATTCCGGATTTGCAGTTCAACATCGCGCTGCTGATTGCCGATCCGCCCCGGATCGCAGCCCGGCTGAAATTCGATTGTTCACCGATCGGAACGTTTCTGGGCCTCGCCGTGAATGGAAAGCGCGTGTCGTTCTGCGAGAACGTGTTCTACGAGTTCCACGACGGAAGGATCCGGCAGGTGTGGTCGATCGTCGACAAGGCCGCGATCGAGACGCAGCTCTAGCGGGCGACGAGTTGGACCGACCACGATTTCTTTGCCCCTGCCTGCGATCGGCTTCGGGCGAAAAGCAAGCCCGCGACCGAGGCAACGACCAATGCCGCACCGGCCAGCATCCATGCCGACGGCGTCTCGCCGAGAAACGCCCAGCCAAGCAGCACCGCGATGATCGGGTTGACGAAAGTGTAGGTCGCGACCAGCGTCGCCGGCACCTGCTTGAGCAGCCAGCCATAGGCTGCGAACGCGACGACAGTTCCCATCAGCGTCAGGTAGGCCCAGCCTGCGATCGACACGGCCGAAACGTCGCGCAAGGACAGGCCGCTGAATTCACCGCGGGCTGCGCCGACAGCCAGCAGCACCACGCCGCCGGCAAGCAGTTCCAGGCCGGACAGCGCGACAGGCGAGAACGTTCCGGAATGGCGCTCGGATATGAAGGTGCCGGCGGCCCAGGACAGCGCAGCACCAAGCAGCAGAAAGACGTCGCTCGCGCGCAGGCCGCCGCTGCCGGCAGACGCTTCGTGAGACGCGATCAGGGCGACACCCGCGATACCGGGAACGAGGAACGCAATGGTCTTCCATGTCGGCCGCTCACTGCCGGGAAAGATCAGCTGCAACAGCACGATCCAGAGCGGAATTGTTGCGAGCAGCACGGCTGCAAGCCCCGAATGCACGCGCTGCTGCGCGAAGGCGAGCACGCCGTGGCATCCGACGAAGAAGAGCACGCCGCAAATCACGGCGACAACGCCGATGGCTCGCGGCGGCGAAGACGCACCACCGAGGCGCGCTGCCCCGTAGAGAATCGCGCCGCCGGTCAGGCAGCGCGCCGCCATCAGCGTGAATGGCGGCATCGATTGCAGCGCCAGCGCGAGTGCAAGATAGGTCGAGCCCCAGACGATGTAGATGGCGGCAAACGCCGCGACGATCGCCAAATGCGCCCTTGAAAGTGCCATGCTGATCTCATAACCTGTTATGTGGTTATATCGATCAATCGCACCGGTGCGCTTTGGGTTCCCGAAAAATCGACAGTTCCCCGGATAAAGACGACGGCGAGGAGCTGGCGATCCGCCTCGTCAACACGGCGGCATGGCGGCTGCGCGATCCATCCGAGGAACGGCTTGCCGACGCCGACGCGCTGCTTGTGTGGCTCGGCGAAAACGGAGTTGGCGGCGCACGCGATCTGAAACGCATCCGCACGGCCTGGCAAAACGATGCGAGACTTGGCGAGGCCGTGTATCGCGAGGCGATCGTTCTGCGCGAAGCCATCTACGACATCCTTGTCGCCCGGATCAAACGGCATGCGCCTCCCGCCGCGGCGCTGAAGGCCTTCAACCGGATGCTCACGCAGTCGATGCCGGCGGCGACGCTCACCTCGGACAGGAGCGACCTGCGATGGGAACTACAGAGCCCGGGAGACGGGCAGGATTTGCTGAAACCGGTGATCACATCGGCCGCGGCGCTGATGACGGGGCCGCGGGCACGGCGCGTGAAGCAATGCCAGGACGATCGCGGCTGCGGCTGGCTGTTCGTCGACGAGAGCCGCGCACAGAACCGGCGCTGGTGCGCGATGGGCGATTGCGGCAATCGCGCGAAGGCGCACCGGCATTATCAACGGACGCGACAGCAAGCGCGCACCTGACGGCTTACGCCGCCACGGGCGCCGCCTCCCCTTGCGGCTTGGCAAAGGGGCGGAAGCTCATCGCCATCAGGAACGCACCCAGGCCCATCGCCCAGGAGGCGATGTAGAGCCAGGCGTAGCTGGAGAACGCGTCGTAGATCAGGCCGCCGGCCAGTGGGCCCGTGGCCATGCCGAGGCTGCCGGCCATTGCGGTGCCGCCGATCACCGTGCCCATCATCTTCAGGGGAAAGTTCTCGCGGATCAGCACGGCATAGAGCGGCATGGTGCCGGCATAGATGAAGCCGAATACGGCGCCGACCGCATAGAAGGTCGCAAGCTGATGCGCGAAGACATAGGCGAGCGCGCCGAACGCCTGGAGCAGCAGGCCCGAGACCAGCACGCGCTTGGCACCGAAACGGTCGCCCATCAGGCCGAAGGCGATGCGTCCGCCGAGGCCGGCAAACCCCTCGATGCTGTAGATCGTTACCGCCGCGACCAGCGGAATGCCGCAGCTCACGGCATAGCTGACGGTGTGGATGATCGGGCCGGAATGGGTGGCGCAGCAGAAGAAATTCGTGGCGAGCAGGATGAGGAATTGCGGCGAGCGCAGCGCCTCGCCCATCGACATCTCGCTCTGCGCGGCCCCCTCGCCCACGGGCGCCGTCGCCGCGTTTGTGAGCGCGGGCGGACGGCGCACCAGGAACGAGACCGGAATCATGATGGCGCCGACCACGAGCGCGATGATCTGCATCGAGGTGCGCCAGTCATGGCCGGAGACGAGCCAGGCTGCAAGCGGCGCCATCGTCATCGGCGCCATGCCCATGCCGGCTGAGACCAGTGACACGGCAAGGCTGCGATGGGTGTCGAACCAGCCGGTCACCGTCGCCATCATCGGCGCGAAGATCGCGGCGCAGGAGGCGCCGGTGAGCAGGCCGAACACGAACTGGAATACGATCAGCGAGGTCGCATGGCTCGCCGCGAACAGGCTGAGCGCCAGCACGATCGAGCCCGTCAGCACCACCGGCCGCGGCCCGAACCTGTCGCTCAGCGTACCCCAGGCCATGCTGGTGACGGCCATCGCCAGAAAGCCGATCGTCATCGCGCTGGAGATGCCGGTCACCGACCAGCCGGTGTCTTTCGTGATCGGCTGCAGGAACACCGGCAGCGAAAACATGCCGCCGATCGCGACGCACCCAAGCAGGCCGCCGGCGGCGACGATCACCCAGCGATAGGGGGAAGCTTTCATTGTGGTCTCCCGTCAGGTCTGTCTGGGTGGAAGACGAATGGGAACAGCGCGGGCCGACAGGTCCATGGCTGGCATGGACGATTTTTTCGAAGTTTCACTCAGGCGGCTTCCGGCCCGCAACCCCGGTGGCGCAGCCGAAGAAGTATTTTGACTGCTCCACCTCCAGTCCACGGCTGCGGAGCATGGCCGCAATCCCGGCGGTACTGCCAAAATTCGTGCTGTAGGTGCCGATCATCGCGAAGTCCTGCGCGCCGCGCAGAAAGATCCGCTCGACCAGCGGCAGCATCACCTTGAGATGGAACAGGTACAGCGGCCGCAACCACCAGCCCTTCGGATCGGACGCCTCGATCATCGAGAACACACCGCCGGGCTTCAGCACGCGCGCGATCAGCGCGGCGAGCTGGGCATGCTGCTCGGGCTTGAAGGTCTTCAGGCCGAAGGTCGAGATCACGAAATCCGCGCTCTCCGGCGGCAGATCGCTCGCCAGCACGTTGTCCTCGATGAACGCGATTCGATGGGCGCGATGCGCGTGAAGCCGTTCCATGGCACGACGATGCATGCCGGAGGAAATATCGACCGCCGTGATCGCGTCGATATCGCCAAAACGCTTCAGCAGATGCGGCCAGGCTTCTCCGGTCCCCGCCATCAGATCATAGCCGCGCGCCCCGCCCGGCTTTGGCGCCGGCATCGCCGCCACGCATTGCCGGCGCCAGCGCTCGGTGAACCCCATCGAGCAGATCAGGCTGAAGGTGATGTAGCGATCCGAGCAACGGTCGAACACGTCCTTCACGAAGGCGGGGTCGTAGATGTCCCTGTCCATGTCGCTAGTTCGCCAGCCCCTGCTTCTCGATCCAGTCGTTGACGAGCCTCGCGACATCGTCCGAGTTGCGGTCCATCATCATCATGTGGGTGTTGCCCTTGATCCCCATCTTCGGCAGCTCGAACGTATCGACCTTGCCGCCGGCGGCCGCAACCGCCTGCCCCCATTTGGTCGGATTGACCACGATCTTGGACCACACCGGGACCTTGTCGAGGAAATCGCCCCACACGATCAGATGCGGCACGCCCTTGAGCTTTGCGGCATCGGCCTTGGCGGCATCAGGCGCTCCCGACGGCTCGATCGCGATCAGCGCCTTCACCTTGTCGGGCGCATTCAGCGCCGCAGTGAAGCCGAAATTGCCGCCCTGGCTGTGCACCAGGATGATGCAGGGGCACACTTTCTGCACCAGCGCGTCATAGGCTTTTTGCGTGGCAGCGTCATTGGTAGCCCAGCGCGGAATACCCTGCTTGGCGAACTGGTCGAACGCCTCGATCGGGAATTGCTCGCCCTCGAACGCATCGCGCTTGCCGCCGACCTCGTAAGCAGGCCCGATCCGGAACAGCTCCCAGGCCTCCTTCTTCGGCCGGAAGAACGGCTCGCTCTTGAAGATTTCAGGATAGCGCGCCCATGAGGCGCGGCCGCGCTCGACCGCATCGGAGACGTAGACGTCGTAGCCGGCATTGAGGAAGAACTGCTGCCAGCCCGGCTTGCCGTCAGGCTTGGTCTCCCACGTCACGCCCGAGAGCCCGCCGCCATGCCAGAGCAGCAGCGGCAGCTTTGACTTGGGCTGAGCCTGCTTGACGAACTGGACGTACATCTGCTCGACCTCGAACTCGCCGTTCGGATCGACCTTGATCGGCGGGGCGCCGGGCGAGAACACGATCTCCTTCGACGGCAGGCCGCTCAAGGTTTCGGTGTGGCCGCCGACGTGGAAGCTGCCGACTTCCTTGACGAGATAGTCGGCCGCGGCGGGCGTTGCCGCTGCAAGGGTTGCCGCCACTGCGATCGCCAGTCCGCGCATGAAGTTGGTCCTCCCGGATGCTTGTTGTTGGCCGCATTGTTAGGCCAGGCGCCGATGCAGGGCAAATTCGGAGATGTCCTTCCGACAAGATTTGCGGAAACGCCCCGCGTCAGCCCAATTGGGCCCGCCCGGCGCGCTGACGCCATTCGCTGACGGCAAGCCAGATCGCCGAGACCAGGAAGTAGACCGCGCCGACGGCGGCATAACCGGTGACGGTCGCAATCGACGGTACAGCGGGCGTCGACGCCTGAAAGACGAAGAAGCCGCCGGCCAGGGCCGATTGGCCGCCGCTGAGCACCATGGCCCATTGCGCGCCAAAACTCTTCCAGCGCCGGATCGCCGTGCCCAGTTGAAGCAATCCGGACAGGATCGCCCAGATCCCGAACACGGCGAGCACAAGGTTCATGCTCACGTGCAGGGCGATGAGGACCGCGACGGCGGTCGCGAGGCTGACGAGGGCGTTGAGTGCCTGCGTGCGATTCTGGTTCAAGCCGCCGCTGCGCAAGCCGTCCACGACATTCGCAGCCGCATCCCAGGCGGGATAGAGGACGAGCAAGGCGCCCGCGATGGCCGACGACGGCCCGACGGCAAAGGCGGCAACGACCCAGGCGACGGAGAACGCCGCCCGGATGAAGTAGTACTGCCTCAGCCATCGCTCGCGATCGGCAGCAACGCGATTCAATCGATCATGGGTCATCATTCTCTCCTTACCTACTAGTTGGTAGATTACGTGCTACAGGTTGCCCTCGCCCGCACGCTCGCCTGCGGGCGTTGTCGTCTCGCCGGTGTCGCTCAGTGCTTGGCGGCCAGCCGCTCCAGCAGCGGGGTCGTGATCACGGCGAACATCTTGGGATCGCCATAGGCGCGCGCCGACAGCATCGCACCGTGAACCGTCGCCATGAAACCTTCAGCCTCGACCCGGGCCGTGCCGGAGAATTTGAGCCGCCCTTTCCGCTTGCCGCGCTCCATCACCGAATTCAGCCACGAAGCAAGCGACCGGAAATGCGCGCGGACCTCGAGCGCCACCTCCTCCGGCAGGATCGGAAGCTCGCTGGCCAGCAGCGCACAGACGCAGAACGGCGCCATCGCATCGCTAATACACGCCTCCCAATATCCGACGTAGCTTTTGAGCTGGTCGCGCGGATCGGGGATATTGCGCTCAAGCGCCGCCAGTCCCGCCTCGGCTTCCGCGCGGTAACGCGACACGAGGGTGCGGACCAGATCGACCTTGCTGGCGAAATGGTGGTGGATGCTCGGCTTGCGGATGCCGACGACGTCGGCGATATCCGCGTAGCTGAAGCCGTTGTAGCCGCCCGCAATGATCAGACTGCGCGCGCAGGCCAGGATGTCGTCGGCGGTCGAGGAAACATTGGTCATGGACGTCGAGTTACCTTCTAGTAGGTAGGCCGTCAATAACGGGTGCTTCAACCATCCGTGAGTGGTAGGAGCCGCGCATGACCATTCGCCCGATCGTCCGCTATCCCGACCGCCGGCTCGCCATGCCCGCCCGTCCCGTCACCGTCTTCGACGACGCACTTCGCGAGCTCGCAACCGATTTGCTCGACACCATGCGCGCCGCGCCCGGCATCGGCATCACCGCGCCGCATATCGGCGTGCCCCTGCGCGTCGTCGTGCTCGAGCTCGACCCGAAGGACGGCGCGCAGACCTACGTCAATCCGGAGATCGAATGGGCCTCGCCCGAGACGATCATGCACCGCGAGGGCAGCGTCTCCATGCCAGGGGTCAACGACGAGGTGCAGCGCCACGCCCGCGTGCGGATCAGCTATCGGGATCTCGACGGCAACATGCAGAGCGAAGAATCGGAAGCGTTGCGTGCCGTCTGCCACCAGCACGAGATCGACCAGCTCGACGGCATGTTCTGGATCCAGCGGCTGTCGCGGCTGAAGCGGGAGCGGCTGGTGAAGAAGTATGAGAAGATGTCGCGGACCTAGGGCGGATTGGCGAAGCGCAATACGCCCTCCACCGGCGCGACGGGAAAAACGATAAATTGCGCCAACGGCCTCCGCTTTCGCATAGCCGCTGGCGCCACTTGACGCCTCGCCCCCCGCTCAGATCATCCTGCTTTGCTGGGCACAGGCGTGTTGAGCAGCTGCTGCTCCCACAGGTACGCGATGCCGCTCCCGCCGGCATGCTGCTTGATCACCTCGGTCAGCGCGACAGCCTGCTCGGTCCTGGCCCAGTCGCGCTGCCATTCGGCCGCCAGCGCCAGCCAGGTCATCATGTTTGCGCCGGCCGCGATCATGCGCTGGATTGCGACCTCGTGGGCCTCGACCGAAACGGCGCCCGAGGCATCGGTGATGACAGTGACATCCCAGCCTTCGCCGAGAGCCTGAATCGTCGGCATCGCGACGCAGATTTCGGTCCACAGGCCCGCGATGATCAGTTGCTTGCGGCCCGTTGCCCTGACCGCGTCCACCACCTTCCGATCCTGCCAGGTGTTGATGAGCGTCCGGTCGATCACTTCCTGGCCAGGGAACACATCCGTAATTTGCGGAAAGAGGAGACCGCCCCGCTCAGCGAGCACGGTGGTCAGGATCGTGGGGACGCCGAAGGCCTTGGCGGCCTTTGCCAGGCCCGTCGTGTTGTTGATCACCATCTGCGGCTCGTGGCTGTTCACGTTCGCGAGCTGGTACGGTTGGTGGTCAATCAGGACGAGTACCGAATCTTCAGGACGAAGAAGCGAAGCAAGGCCGTTACGAAAAGTCATTGTCACATCCTTTGCTGCCGTTGTGAGCGGCACTGGTTTTTCGAAGACATACGCCTGCGACGACGTTGCCTCGGACGGACATTGGCGTTCCCAAACGCGATGCGGTAGCGTCGCTTCGTGGCACGCTGTGTCGCGAAATGAGGAACGTTGAATTGGATATCGAAGAGATCCGGACATTCGTCGAAGTTGCTGACGCTGGCGGGATTTCGTCCGCTGCGCTCCGGCTCGGCGTGTCCAAATCGATCGTCAGTCGCAGGCTGTTCCGGCTTGAAGCGGAACTTGGCGTCCAGCTCCTTGCACGAAGCACCCGCGGGGCTGCTCTCACGGAAGCCGGAGTCACTTTCCGAGACTATGCAGCCAGAGTTCGCGCCGAGATCGACATGGCCAGGGAAGCGATCCTACCCGCCGGTGACCTTCGCGGCCGCTTGCGGGTTGCAGTGCCGCTTTCTTTCGGCCCGACTCACTTCGCGCCCATTCTCGCGGAAATGGCCCGCCGCCACCCCCAGCTCCAGATCCACACCTGCTACAGTGACCGCTTCGTCGATCTCATCACGGACGGTTATGATTGTGCGATACGGATCGGCTATCTCCAGGACTCCAACTTGATCGCAAGACGCATCGGACCGATCCACGGGAAGCTTGTCGCAAGCCCCGACTACATCAAGGCGCGCGGGTCGCCCAAGACGCCGGAGGAACTCGTGGCCCATGAGGCCCTCATGCAAGGCACTGAAGCCTGGCAGCTCACGGACGGCGACAAGATCATCACAGTTCATCCGCAGGGGCGCTTCAAGGCCGACAACGGCACGGCCCTGATCGCCGCAGCGACAGCAGGACTGGGGATTGCGTATCTCCCCGACCGCCTCACTCATGAATATATCGCCTCCGGAGCGCTTGTGCCGGTCATGACGAATTATCCCCCGCCGCCGGCGGGGGCCTATGTGATCCGCCCGCCGGGTCAGCATCCCGCACGGAAGATACGCGTGCTCACCGAACTGCTGATCGAGTATTGCGAACCGGCTCCGCAGCCGGCGTGAGCTCGCTTCCGCGCCACGAAGTTCGCGATGCGCTCAGGCCCTCTTCCCGCTCCGCTTGGTGATCGGCGCCTTGCGACGCTCCCGCTTGCCGCGTGCGATCTCGGTTGCCAGTGCGTCCAGCTTCGGCTCCCAGAAATTGCGGAACTGACCGATCCACGCATCCACCGAACGAAGGCCTGCAACGTCGACCGAGTAGAGTCGTCTCTGCGCCTCCGCCCGAACCGTCGCAAAGCCGCTCTCGCGCAGCACCTTGAGGTGCTGCGACACGGCTGCCTGCGTGATCCCGAACTCCGCTCCGATCGCCTCGACGACCTCGCCGGACGCCATCTCCCCGGGCGCGAGCAACTCGAGGATGCGACGGCGCACGGGATCGGCGAGGACCTCGAAGATCTGCATCAGCTTCCCGTACCGGGATGCGCGACGTCAGGTGGCGTCTCGCCGCGATAGAAGGCGATGGTGCGGTCCGAGCGCTGCTTCGCCGTGTCGGGATCGACCCCGCTTGCGACATGCGCTGCACGCCAATACTCGCCGCTCGTCGTCATGAAATCCTTGCCCGCAGGAGAGCCCATCCACGCCTCGGCCGTCTCGTGGTCGACCGATGCGCCGGTCGCAACATATCGCTCAAGGCCAGCAATGGCGAGGTCCCAACCGATACCCACAGCACCGGGACCGAACTGATTCCAATGGTCCTCGATGATCGCGGTGTGCTCCAGCGTCAAACGCGCCTGATCCCGTTCTGCCGCGAGCTTGACGTCGATCCAGCTCACCGAGCCTGAGAATTCCCACGTCGCGGCGAAATGAGTCGGCGGCGTGCACGCTGTGATGGAGCCGCCCGCATTTCCCTTCAGCTGGTACCGTCCGCCGAGCTCGAGGTCGCCCTCGACCGGCAGGAACCAGCGCGGAATGCGTTGCTTGCTGGTGATCGCGTCCCAGAGATCGTCGACGCTCGTCTCGTAGAGCCGCGTCAGGGTCACCGTGCTCGCCGGCTTTCCGTCCTTCTCGAAATTCGTCACTGAGCGGGTGACAAGCCCCAATAGCCTGGCGGCGTCGATCTCCATTGCGGTCCTCCTGTTCGCTTCCCTGGAAGATAAATATCGATCACCGCTTATATAAGTCAATAATTATATTAGGACGAACCGGATTCCGCCGGGTTCCAGCTAACGAACGGCCTCGATCCCGGCCAGGATGAGATCGACACCGGCGAGGAATTGCTCGCGGTCGTCGTGGTCGCGCAGCTGCGCCGCCATCTGTCGCACGAACGGATATTTTGCGGGGTCTTGCGCTCTCCACCGCGCCGCGACGGAGGCGAGGAAGGCCGATCGATCCGTACCGGGGGCGACGAGCCGCGCGTTTGCGGCGTTCTGTCCGGCAACCCCGAGGATGTAGTGCAAGAGCGCGGTCACGGAGTTGAACTGCGCCGCGTCGGGTCCGCCGAGCGCGCTGAGTTGCCCGCTGACGCTCTCGATGATCTCCAGCGTCGCGGGCCGCCACGGCTCGCGAAAGAGCTGGGAACCGACCCAGGGATGCGCGTCGATGGCGTCGAAAATGCCGAGCGCAATCGCGCGGATCGCCTCTCGCGGCCCCGTGCCGCCGGCCACGGCAGTGATGACACGGGCGATGACCTCATCGGCGGCCGCAGCCAACAGCTCGCTCTTGTCAGCGACGTGCCAGTAGATCGCCCCACTCCCCGTTGCCAGTCTTGCCGCGAGCGCGCGGACAGTCAGCGCGCCCTCGCCGCCGGCGTCGAGAATATCGATCGCGGCCGCGATGATCCGCTCGCGGGACAATGCGTCGGTGCGCCGTTCGACTCGCTTGGTCTTCCTTGCCATGAACGCCATCTTGACATGAATGGAACGTTGCTCCAATACAATGGAACATCGTTCCATAAAGCTTCGTAAAGGACCTCCGATGACACCACCGGTCACGATTGTCGGTGCCGGCCTCGGCGGCCTCACCCTCGCGCGCGTGCTTCATCGTCACGACATTCCCGTCGCGGTCTACGAGGCCGAGGCTTCGGCGATGGCGCGGACGCAAGGCGGGATGCTCGACATTCACGACGACAGCGGACAGCTCGCTCTCAAGGACGCAGGCCTGTTCGATGAATTCAGCGCGCTCATCCATCCGGGCGGACAAGCCTCGCGCACGCTCGACCAGCACGGCGAGGTGTTGATCGAGGAGCCCGACGACGGCACAGGCGGAAGGCCCGAGGTGCACCGGGGCGCCCTGCGGGGCATCCTGCTGGACTCCCTGCCCGCCGAAACGATCCGATGGGGAAAGAAGCTCGTGAGTGTCGTTGCGCGCGGCGACGGGCGCCACGAGCTGACATTTGCGGACGGATCGAGCGTCAGCACCGAACTGCTCGTCGGCGCCGATGGCGCCTGGTCGAAGGTTCGGCCGCTGCTCTCGGGCGAAATGCCAAAATACACCGGCACGTCCTTCATCGAGACTTATCTGCGCGACGCCGACGCGCGGCACCGGGCTGCGGCCGAAGCCGTCGGCGGCGGCGCAATGTTCGCGCTCGCGCCCGGCAAGGGCATTTTTGCGCATCGCGAGCCGGGCAGCGTGCTCCACGCCTATATCGCGCTGAACCGTTCGGCCGAATGGATCGCGGCGATCGACTTCAGCGATGTGCCGGCAACGACTTCGCGCATCGCAGCCGAGTTCGACGGCTGGGCGCCGGCGCTCACCGCGCTGATCACCGACACCGATACGCCACCGGTGCTGCGTATGCTGCACACGCTGCCGAACGACCATCGCTGGGATCGCGTGGCGGGGGTGACCCTGCTCGGCGATGCCGCGCATCTGATGCCGCCCGCGGGCGAAGGCGCGAACCTTGCCATGCTCGACGGCGCCGAACTCGGCAAAGCCATCGCCGCCCGCCCCGACGACATCGAAGCCGCCCTTGCAACCTACGAAAACGCGATGTTCTCCCGCAGCGGAGCAGCCGCGGTGGGCGCGCATGAGATCCTGGAGCTATGCCTCGGCGAACGCGCGCCGTTCAGCCTTGTGGAGTTTTTTAGCGGCATGCGCGGGCCGAAGCACGGCTGAGCGGCTCCAACCGTCCTGCGTCAAACTGCCTTGCGAGCCGAGTGAACAAAACATCTGCTCAAGAGTCTATCGTCGACGCCGCCAAGTTTTGGCCCAAGACGGAAGAATCCATGAAAGTTCGCAAATTCACCATCGACGATGCTTCGTTCGACCGCTCGCCGGGACAGGACGGCGACATTTTTGCCGGGAACGTGATCGACCAGCGTCACGGCGGACCGATCACCATCGGCTTCGGCCGCTATGGACCAAATCAGACTCTCGACGAAAGGGTCTCGGTCGACGACGTCATGCTCGTCTTGGAAGGCAAGCTCTCGGTAACGAGTGACGGAAACACCGTCACCGCAGGTCCCGGCGAGATCGTCTACATGCCGAAGGGCGAGACGGTCACCATCCGCTCGCACGAGCAAGGCGCCGTCACCGCCTACGTGACCTATCCGCATTGGCAGGAAGCACGCGATTGAGCGCGGTCCGGGAGGGCGGTTGAGCGAAACTTGATCCGCCTTCAGGGTGCCATCCGCCCGACGCGCCGCGGCTATTTCAGCGGCAGGAAAACGTCCGCGACCGCCTCGTGCTCCGGCACCTCCGGAAACAGGCTCAGCCGCTGGCAATAGATCGGGAAGTCGCGGGCTTCCTCGCCGCTGGCCGGAAGCCAGTCGCGATAAAGATACAGTGCTGCCGGCTCCAGATTGTCGGTGTGGCCGACGACGCGCAGCACGGCACAGCGTCCGCCCGGGATCTCGCCGGCCTTGATCTCGTCGCCGTTCGCCGCGATCGGCCGGTCGGTCCCCACACAAAGGTCCGTGCTGTAATCGCCAGGCGATGCGGGCCGCCGCTCGGAGCGCCAGACAGTGAAGGTCGGGCTCGCGCTGGGGTGCAGGCCCGCTGCCCTGCGCCAGGCGATGAAGCGACGGATGGTGTCGCCGAGCGTCGCCGGGTCGCCGCGATGTTCCATGATCGCGACCTTCGTCGTGGGCACGTCACGGATCGTCACGTCGCTGGTCGTGTAGGTCGTCTGCATGAGCTTGCTCCTCGCGATATCGAAAGGCCCGAAGGCCGCAAGCCACGGCTCCCAATCCGGCGATTTCCGGAACGACGACGGCGATTGCCCGAACCGTTGCCGAAAGGCGCGGGCGAAGGCATCCGGTGCGTCGTAGCCGGCATCCATCGCGATGTCAGTGACGCTTTCGTCGTCCCTGTAGGCCAGCCGGTGCGAAGCGCGCTTCAGACGGGCCAGCTGGACATAGCGATGCACTGACAACCCGAAGGTCGCCGCGAATTGCCGGTGGAAATGAAATTTCGAGAAGGCCGCAACGCCGCTCAAGCTGTCCAGGTCCAGATCAGCGTCGAGATGCCGGTCGATATGGTCCAGCACCCGTCGCATCCGGTCCTGATAGTTTTGCAGCGCCGCCGTCATCGTCCCTCCTCCGTGGCGGCTTCAGTTAGCGGCGGACGGCCATGATGCGCTCGACCGATCTTGCGGTTCGGCAGCACCCGTAGCCCGGATGGAGCGCAGCGCAATCCGGGGTTCGTCCCGCGCAGGCAGTCGCGCGAAGCGGTTGGTCTGTCCCGGATTACGCTATCGCTCCATCCGGGCTACGAAGAGGCCAAGTCGCGCCCCTACCCGCCCGCCATCAGCTGCTTGGCCAGCGCCATATAGGCCGGCAGCGTCACGGGATCGTTGGCGGCGTTGCCCGCGACGGGGTGCGAAGCGTAGCGCGCGATCACCATCTCGGCCCTGGGATCGACATAGATGCCCTGACCGTACACGCCGCGCGCCATGTAGGCGCCGTGGGCGTTGTGCGTCACCCACCATTGATTGCGATAGGAAGCGCCGGGCAAGGTGGTGTAGCCGGCCGGCTTGAATTTTTCGGGATCGCCACCGCGCGCGATGTCCTCGACCACCTGTGACGGCACGATCTGGCGGCCATTGAAGCGGCCGTGATTGCGCATGGTCTCGCCGAAGCGGGCGAGATCGCGAAGCGTGGTGGAGAGACCACCTCCTCCGCTTTCGGTGCCGATGCGGTCGACATGATAATGCGCGTCCTCCTCCGCCCCCATCGGCTGCCAGATTCGCTCGGAGAGAAGATCGGACAGCGTCATGCCGCTGGCGCGCCTGACGATCCAGGCGAGCACGTCGGTGTTGACGGTCTTGTAGGCAAAGGCCTTGCCGTGCTCGCCCTGCTTCGTCTGTGCAATCAGGAAATCGAAGATCGTGGTCGCACCGTCATAATCGGGCGGGATCGGCGCCATGCCGTTGGCGCGCCGCAGGCCCCAGACATGCGAGTTCTTGTCGGTGTAGACCTCGGTGTATTCGAGCCCGGTGGTCATATCCATGACCTCGTGCACGCGCGCATCGCCAAACGCGCTCGCCTTCAGCTCCGGCACGTAGTCCGTGACGGGCGCCTGCGGATCGATCCTGCCCTCGGCGACCAGAATGCCCGCGAGCACGCCGGTGAACGACTTCGTCACCGACATTGCGATATGCGGCTTGTGCGGCTTCAGCGCGCCGAAGTAGCGCTCGTAGATGAGCTTGCCCCGGTGCAGCACCGCGATGCCGTCGGTGTAGGTCTCCTCCAGCATTTTTGCGAAGGTCATGGGCCGGCCGTCCATGGCGGTGGAGACTGCGCCGCCGAGGTCACGATCCTCGCGCGGCAGCACCGATGCCGGCCCTGCGCCGCGCCAGACATTCACGGTCGGCACCAGCTGGCGGACGTTGCTCCAGGCCCAGCGCAGTTCGGGGAAGCTGCGGAAGGAGCCGTTCTGGAAGGTGATGGTGCGGTCGGGCGATGGCGGGAAGCCGCGCATCCAGCCGAGGGTCTCGGGATCGGTTTCAGTGGCGGATGCGGGCGGGTTGGCGGCGGCGTTGGACATGAACACTGGCTCCGGACAGGCGGGGCCGATGTCGTAACATCAGATGAAATGGCGGACATCCAGCGTTTGTGCTGGGCACCTGCGCGCTGGAGTTGACGGCCACACCTGCGACGACGTCGTCGTAGATGCGGCCGTCCGTGGGGGCGTCGCTCTTCGACGAAACCGGCTACTTGTTTCGCCCCGTACGCTTCTTTGCCTTCGCCGCACGCTTGCGCCCCGGCGCTGCTGCGCGCGCGGGTCCGCGTCCTGCGCGGCCGCCGGTGTCGGCGGTCAGTTGGGGACGCAATCTGGCCAGCTTGGCGCGATCAGGCATCAGGTCCGCAAAGCCGTCGAGCACGCTTGGTGCGGGCGCACCGTCGCCGGCGGCGGCGAGCGCAGCGGGCGACGCGGTCTCGCTGAGCGCCTGCAAGCGGCGGCAGGCTTCGCCGAGGTGATAGGCCTCGCCGCCGAGCGCCACCCATGTGCCGACCTCGGGATGCAGCACGAGATTGGCCGAATGATTGTCGGCATTGCTGGTCGGATAGTCGACGAACAATTCGATGCCCGACTGCACGCCCACCATCACGCCCTGCGCCGACCACGACACCGCGACGTCGACGCGATACCGGCCCGGCCGCTCGAAGGCGAAGCCCGCCGTGCTCCAGAACACTTTCGCCGAGGCCGTGACGCTCTGGCCTGGCGCGAGCTCAGCCACCTTCGCGTGCTCGCACAGGATCACGAAGGGCCTGACCGGTCGCTCGCGCCCTTCCGCATCGGTGACGGTGATCGATGCGAACAGGGCCTCGGTGCTGACGTCGTTCGGCGCACGCAGCGACACGCCGCTGGTGTTCGTCATCGTCCAGGTCAGATCCAGCGGCTGGCCGAGCGCGACGCGGTCGGTCGTGGCCGTCACCGACAGCGCCAGCTCGGACGGATCGAAATCGTGCCGGTCGGCAGCTTGCGGCGCGCCGGTCGGGAACCAGCTGGCGAACGGCCATCCACCCGGACGAATGACGGGATCCGGCATGTGGTTGAGATGATGACGGACGTTGGTGTTGTGCGCGAGCTGGATCTGGTCCGGGAACACGCCGGGTGCGCCGGTGGCGGGACCGCCGAGCACGTCCGCGACGCTCGGCGTCGTGGTCATGATCGAGTTGTCGGCCGCCGTCTCCTGCTCCTGATGGATCTGGTTCAGCGTGTGCGTCAGCTCGTGGGTCGCGCTGCGCAGGAACGCACGCGGCACGTCGCGCTGCTTCTTGTTGGCGGCGAGGCCGAAGTTCGAGGAGTCCGAGACGGGATAGCCGTCATCGGAGAAACTGGCGCAGCCCTCGCGGGGCACGCCGATCTGGTCGTACATGATGCCGCGCGAGCAGCCGAGTTTTGCAGGCACCACGATCATGTGCACGCGCCATTCGGTGTCCAGATTGGTCGCGGGATTGCGCACATTGGTCATCAGCGCGTGCAGATCCGCCGAGCTCCAGCAATTGGTCGCCACCACGCCTGCGGGCACCGGGATGTTGAGCTGGTCCTGCACCACCGAGAGCTGCCAGCCGGTCTTGGCAAAGACCGTGTCGAAGAACTCGGTGCCGCCGGAACCATCGGGCACCGGCGCGGGCCGCACGGCTCCGACCAGCGTATCGATCTCCAGCGTCGCACGACGGAAGAACTTCGACACCCAGGCCAGCGTGACGCTGCCCTTGTCCACGCCGCCTTCGAACAGCCGGCCTTCGTAGAACGGCCCGCCGGTCAAGGAGAACGGAAACGGCGCGGCCACCTTCGAAAGCTTCATTGTCACGGTGCGCGACGGCGTAGCCGGGAACGTGCCCTTGAACTGGCCGGCCGGCGGCTGCGTGTAATTGAACTGCTCGGCGGTGATCGTCAGCTCGCACTTCCTTGGGAACGGCACCGCAACCGGCGCGGACACGCTGGTCACCCTGAGATAGGAGTGATAGCGCGCGCGGGGAAAGATGGGGATCACCGGCCTGCGGATCGGGAACGGAATGGCCGGCTCATCGACCGCGCTGAGCGAACCGGCAAGGCTCGTCAGGCCTGCGTCCTCGGCTGCTTCATCTTCGTCCTTGTTCCCCACCGGCGGCAACGGATGGGGGATCGGACCGATCACCGGCCGCTTCGAGTAGAGATCGCCGCTGACGATCAGATGGTCCGCGCCGCCGTCGGGCGCCGAGCGATCGACGCGCAGCGTGCCTTCGAACGACACCAGACTCGCCGTCGGCCTGAAGTTGATCTGGTAGCAGCCTTCGCGGAAGTCGAGCTTGCACAGCTTGAACGGGGGAAAGGGCTGCAGATCGGTTGCGCCCGGCTGGTCGCCGGTCTCGTCGTCGCCGATGCTGATCTGGCGCGACAGCGGCACGAGCGGCTTCATCGCCGACTCGACCGATGCGCCGGTCATCTTCGCAAGGCTGCCACTGGTTTCATGCTCTGAGCAATTGCACATGTCGTCTTCTCCTCGTTGAAAACGCAGGCGATCGACGTGAGTGCGCGTTCGCGGGTAAACCCGCGTTATCTGAACCAGCTGGGGCGTGCGAAATCCTACGCGCGCCGATAAGTCACAAGACAGTCGTCTGAATCGGTGAACTCAAATCGATCGGGCTGCAATGAGATGCGATAGGTCACTAGTTCATCAGTCGCCGTCCCGACGACGAGTGTGTTGGAATCCTCGAGACGGTAGATTCCCGCATCCCACCACACCATGCCCTGCCCTTCGCCGCGCATGCCGCGGTAGGTGCCGGCCTGGAATGTGAGAGTGGCGGGATATTTGTCCGCACACGCAGCCGCCGTGGTTTTCGTCCACGTGCCGACCATGCTCTGTTCGTGTTTGTCAGCCATCGTGTCTCCATAGCTCTCATCGCCCGGCGCGATCGGCCGGTCGAAGGCTATCTCAACATGTCGTTCTGGCGTGTGCAGCTCATTTCAAGCTGATGTGGTGGCATTCTGCCATGCACAATCACAGCAGGTACTCTATCGCAGTATTTATGCAAGCGTGCGTGTGAGATGCTTCACACCGTTGGTGCGGCGATTGGGCACGGGCACAAAAGGACGGGTGCCTTCCGATGTCGAGGCCTTTCAGTCCGCATCCTTGCTGTCATCCTGACGTCGCGCGGTCCGGTAGCGGCCGGGCGAGAGGCCATGATGTCGGTGAAAGAGTTTTGAAAACGCTGCCGCCGTCTCGTAGCCGACCCGGCTCGCGATCCGTGCGATGGGCTCGTCGCTGGTCTCGAGCAAAAACGCCGCTTCCGCCATGCGGCGCTCGATCACATAACGATGCATGGACTGGCCGACGAGCTTGGTGAAGCGCGCCGAAAAGACCGAGCGGCCGAGCCCCACGCGGTGACCGAGGTCGCGCTCAGGGTCCACGGCCGTTCCGGGTTTTCGTGGATCAGCTTCAGCGCCGGTCCGATATGCGGGTCCGATATCGCCCCGAGCCAGCCGCCTTGTCCGGGAGAGAGAGACGCGATCCAGCTTCGCAGCACCTCGACGAACAGCACTTCCGTCAGTCGCGAGAGCGCGACGCGCTGGCCGGGACGCTCGAGCGCGGACTCGCTCACCATGCGGCGCAGGATCGCTTCGAGCCAGCCGCCGTCCGCATTCGGCTTCAGAAGAAGCACGGGCGGCAGCAGCTCGAGCACGCTGCCCAACAGCGGCCGTGAGACGGTGAAATTGCCGCAGATCATGGTCGCGTGCGGCCTCGCACGATTGCCGTGACGAATGACGCCCAGACGCGGCGACGATCGGTCGATATCGATGATCCGCAAAGGCTTGGCCCGGCGATCCGAATAAAACACATGGGGCTCGCCGCGTGTGATCACGACAAGATCGCCCTCGGACATCTCGAGCTCTTGCCCCTGTTCGAGCGCAAGCGTCGCCGAGCCCCGGCTGAGATAGTGGAACAGCGCATAGGGGCGCGCCGGCAGCGCGAGATTCCAGGGGTGGCCGAGCTCGAAGTGGAAGAGCAGCGTCCCGCCGAGACGAACGCGATCGAGCACTTGGGCGAGGATGTCCATTCCGCCCAAGCTAATCCTGTGGACGATTGGACACAACATCCGGACGATTGATCCCTATCGTCCGAAAAGCCCGCGGACTAGGTCATGTCGCGGCGGGCCGACGTCACGTGCGGCAACCATTTCGCCGACGGCGGATGGAAGAACCGCGACCTGGAAACGCCTGTCCATTCCCCCCGGACCTCATTTCGTCCGACGTGCCAACAGGAACAATCAATGCGAAATATCCTCTTTTCAGCCGCCACCGTGCTGCTGGCCGGATCGACACTGGTCGGCTCCGCCCATGCCGCCGAGCCACCCAAGGGCGCAGCCCACAACATTGTGCTCGTGCACGGCGCTTTCGTGGACCAGACGAGCTGGCAGCCCGTTGCCGATATTCTCACGAAGAAAGGCTACCGCGTCACGCTGGTGGAAAACCCGCTCACCTCGCTCGCCGCCGACGTCGATGCCACCAGGCAGGCGCTCGCGAAGCAGGACGGCAAAACGGTGCTCGTCGGCCATTCATGGGGCGGCGTGGTGATCACGCAGGCCGGCAACGATCCCAAGGTTTCGGCGCTGGTCTATGTCTCCGCCTTTGCGCCCGAGGTCGGTGAATCCCTGGCGTCGCTCGCCAAGGCCGGCCCGCCGACCGAAGGCGGCAGTGCGATCCATCCCGACGCCAAGGGCAATCTGTACATCGACCCCAAGGTGTTTCCGTCGGCTGTCGCGGCTGACCTTCCGCCGGAGATTGCCACCCATCTCGCCAACGCGCAGCTTCCGCTGAACCACGTTGCGTTCGAGGCGCCCGTTGACATCGCCGCCTGGCACGACAAGCCGAATTTCTATGTCATCAGCACCAAGGACAAGGTGCTCGCCCCCGAGGCCCAGAAGTCGTTCGCGGCCAGGATCAAGGCCCAGACGACGGAAGTCGCCGGCAGCCATGCCTCGCTCGTTGTCCATGCGAAGGAAGTCGCCGAGGTGATCGAGAAGGCTGCGCTCGCGAAGTGACGAACCTGCTCCCGGCGCTTCGGTGCCGGAAGCAGCCCGCCCCGGATCAGGCAGAACCTACGGAACTCCGAAGATGCAAAAGATGCATGTCGCAGCCGCCCTCATCGCGGCAGCTCTCACGGCAGGCTCCGCAGCTGCCGCACCGGCCGCTCATCAAGATCCGCTGGATGCGCGGACCTTGAGCACGATCAAGTCCAGATTCAGCGAACTGATGGAGTTGGCCAACCGGCACGATCTCGAAGCACTACACGGAATGTTCTGGCAATCGCCATCTGTCTTGCTGGTCGCCAAGAGCGCGGTTGCATCCGAAGGCAACTGGGCAGGATTTTGGGGTAACGACGCGGTCGACCGGAAGCTGCACGATATCGCAACATCGGGACCGGTCGTGCTCTCACCTGATCTGTCGCGGCTCAAGGTCGTCGGACTGACAGCTGATGTCGCCGAATCCTACGCCCCCATGACCATCACGGTCTCCTATGCGGGACAGGACGGCACGCCGAAACCATTTCTGATGTTCATCGAATGGATCAAGGTCGCGGACGATTGGAAGATCGCTTCCGAGATCATCCTGCCGGTCCCGCCTGCACCGGCCGCAAAGGCTGGCAACTGAATCTGGCGCGCCCTTAGTGATGGAGGCCAGCCCCTTGCGGCCCGACGCACGTCAGTCGCGCGATACTGACAGCCCCGCGAGAAGTGGCGCATGCGCGGCGAGCCGGCGGGATATGAACTCGGTGAAGAGCCGCACGCGCTTGGTCTTGCGTGCCTCGCCCTGTGTGAGAAGCCAGAGCGTTCCGTACATGTGCAGGTCGGTACCCGGCACCCTCGCCAGCAGTGGGTCTGCGTCTCCGACGAAGCACGGCAGTGTGGTGATCCCGAGCCCTTGCCTGACAGCAGCGATCTGCGCTCCGGCATCCGTGACCCTGAACGGAACCTCGGCCGTGCGAACCTCACCCGCGCTGGCCCAGTCCGGAATGCCATGCAAGCTGATGACGATCCACCTGACGGGTTCGGGCGTGCCTTCACGCCACGCGGCCAGTCGATCCCTGGAGATGTAGACGCCGCCGAACACTTCCGGTCCCTTCAGGCCGTGAAGATTGGGCGGCAGGGTTTTGCGGTCGTAGACGACGCGGATCGCGACGTCGGCCTCCCGGTTGGTCAGATTTGCCAGCTCGCCGAACGACAGGATGTCCATCTCGATATCAGGATGCTGACGCGCGAAATCGGCGAAATCAGGCATGAGCAGATGTGTCGCCAGCGGCGGCGCCAGCGTCACCCGCAGACGCCCGCGTACGCTCTGGTCGCGTCCGAAGACGCGCGTCTCCAGTTGGTGCGACGACGCTTCCATCTGCTCCGCGAATTCGAGGACCTCCTCGCCCGCAGCCGTCAGGCGGTAGCCCGACGGCAGCTTTTCGAACATCTGGACCCCGAGGCGTTCTTCGAGCTGGGCGATGCGTCGCAGCACGGTCGCGTGGTTCACACCGAGGTGCTCGGCGGCAGCCCGCACCGAGCCTCCGCGCGCGACGGCAAGAAAATGGCGAACGTCATCCCAGTCGATCATGGTGCAATCCCGCACCGCGCGGTGCGCCTTCCAAAGCCCGTACCCAACCCATCGAACAGCGTCTCGTATGTGGGTAGCGCGGGCCGATTATTGTAGTCCATGCCGAAAAACGCCCGACTCTGAACGGCGGACACCGATCGCCGCGGCTCGCACCAGTCGTCCAGCCGGATCGATTTCGCACCACCGATGTGCGTGATTCCGCACTCAACGCCTGTCTCCAGCGGACCTATGTCGAGCCTCTCGGGGGCATCCCCGAACGACCAAAGACGGAGTCTGAAAGGAAGTCATGGGAAAGCTTGAAGGTAAGATTGCAGTCATCACGGGTGGATCGAGCGGCATGGCGCTGGCGAGCGCCAAGCGGTTCGTCGAGGAAGGCGCCTATGTCTTCATCACGGGCCGGAGGCAGGAGGCGCTCGACGAGGCCGTCAAACTGATCGGCCGGAACGTGACCGGCGTGCGCGGCGATGCGGCCAATCTCGACGACCTCGACCGCCTGTTCGGCACGGTCAAGCGGGAAAAAGGCAGCATCGACGTCCTGTACGCGAGCGCCGGCACGGGCGAGGCCGTCCCGCTGGGCGAGATCACCGAGCAGCATTTCGATGCGACCTTCGGCCTGAACACGCGCGGCACGCTGTTCACGGTGCAGAAGGCGCTGCCGCTGTTTCGCGATGGCGGATCGATCTTCATGACCGGGTCGGTTGCGTCGATCAAAGGTTTTCCTGGTTACAGCGTGTATGCGGCGAGCAAGGCGGCGCTGCACGCATTCGCACGCGGGTGGCTCAACGAACTCAAGGGCAGGAATATCCGGGTGAACGTGCTGCACCCAGGGCCGATCGCCACACCGATGCAGGACCAGGTTCTCACCGAGGAAGCGAAGCGGATGTTCGAATCCCTGATCCCCAGGGGAACGATGGGTCGTCCCGAGGAAATTGCGGCAGCCGCGCTGTTTCTGGCTTCGGACGATTCCAGCTTCGTGAACGGGGTGGAGCTGTCGGTCGACGGCGGCTTCTCGGCCATCTGAAAACAGGAGAAACATGATGAGCTACGCAATCATAGGATTCGGCAAGATAGGCCAGGCCCTCGCCCACGCCTTCGCCCGCAACAACATCGAGGTCACAGTCGCGAGCCGCCGGCCGCCCGAGGCGTTGGTGCCGCAGGCGCGCGCGATCGGCCCCACGGTCGTCGCCAAATCGCTGCGGGACGCCATCGAGGCCGATACGATCATCCTGGCGGTCCCCTTCGCCGAGCATCGCGAAGTCGCGAAGGCCCTGCCGAGCTGGGCAGGCAAGACGATCATCGACGCGACCAATGGGTTTGGTGAAGAGCTGGACGGCCTTCTGTCCTCCGCCGTCGTCGCGAAGGCGTTCACCGGCGCCAGGCTCGTGAAAGGCTTCAATCATCTGGGTGCGACCAAACTGGCGGCCGATCCGGTCGTCGAGGGCGGCCACCGGGTTGTCTTCCTGTCGAGTGACGACGAGGACGCGATCGCCCCGGTGGCGGCCCTGGCCAAGCAACTCGGCTTCGCACCCGTCAAGCTGGGCAAGCTCAACGAGGGCGGCGCGCTGGTGCACGCACGCGGGCGCGTCTGGGGGCAGCTGATCTTCCAGGATTTGTTCAGGAAGGAGCAGTAGTCGAACTGCGACCGTGTGATCTGGTCTGAGCGAAATCCCTGCCCCCGGCGCTTCGGTGCCGGGAGCAGCCTACCGCGTAGACGGAGGCATCGAGATCGCGCAAATCCACGTCAGCCATTGTTCGCCATAACGAACAACGTATTCGGGATTGTCCAGCTTATCGACACAACGAGTGCGATGCATAACGCGTTCGCATGAAAATTTCAGCGCTCAAGATACTCATTTCAATCGCCATGGGCCTGCACTTTGCAGATCCGGCGAGCGCGATGACCGTCCGTGCGAGGTACACGATCTTCTATCTGGGTTTACCCGTGGGAGATATGAACACCGAAAAGACGTTCGGTGCCTCGACTTATCAGGCAAGTCTGGACGCACGCGTGTCCGGCATCGCGACGATCATTTCCAATTTCAAGATGAACATGAAGTCGGACGGAATCATTCGGAAGAACGTCGTCCAACCCAATCATTTCGCTGCGGAAGAGACAGGCTCGGGCGAAAGTCAGACCATGAGGCTGACAGTTGTCGGAGGAAGCGTGACGTCCGCCGACATTGTCCCCCCGATCAAGGATCTCGATCAACGAGTGCCTGTTCTGGATGAGCACAAAAAGAACATCGTCGATCCGGCAAGCACTTTGATCATGACTGTTCCATCAGGCCAGGCCCCGCTTGGACCATCGGCATGCAACCGCACGGTTCGGATGTTTGACGGCTTCTCCCGATCAGACTTCGTGCTGGAATACGTCAAGACGGAAGACGTGAACACGAGCGGATACAAAGGCAAAGTCACAGTCTGCTCAGTGCGCTATCTGCCCATCGCCGGCCACAAGCCGGCTGCGAGCATGACAAAGTTCATGCAGAGCAATACCGGCATAGAAATGCGTCTCGCCCCCATTCCGGACACGCAGCAACTCTTCATGGTGTCGGCGACCATTCCCCTTCAGGTGGGAATTGCGACGCTTCAAATCCAGGAGCTTCAGATCGAACCAGCGGTGGCGGGTTCACCACGGGGATAATCCCTTCGAACGGGCCACCGCGGTGGTGTTGCCTGACGCTCGAGGGGCGATATCGGACGGCCTATGGACGCTTGTTCGGCTCGCCGTCTTGGGCCGGCGAATAGCCTGCTCCGACGGCCGGCCACATACACCTGAAAGGAAATCCATGAAGACCATCATCATGACCGGCGGGACATCGGGTCTCGGAGAGATAGCCGCCCGCGCCATCGCCGAAGCGCCGAATACCCGCTTGATCATCGGCGCGCGCCGGACCGCAGCGGAGAGGGTTGAAACGATTCCGCTCGATCTTGCGCGCCTCGCCAGCGTCCGAGAATTCGCGACCGCCGTCATTGAGAAGCTTGGCGATACCGAAATTGACGGACTTGTGTTCAACGCTGGCACGCAGTTCCCGACGATCGATCACCGCACCGAGGACGGATTCGAAACCACCTTCGGGGTCAACGTTCTTGCGCATTATCTGCTGCTGCGCCTACTGCTCGCGAAACTCGCGCGCGAGGCCGCTGTCATCATCACGACAAGCGATCGACACGACCCCAAACTGAATCCGATGGGACCAAAAGAGTTTGACACTGATGAATTGGCCCATCCGCTCAAGCAGCGAAAGGCCACCGGCTTCTCGGCCGGCTTCCGCGCCTATTCGGCGTCCAAACTTGGGGATCTCCTGATCGCGCGCGGGCTCGCTGCGTCGGGCGAGGCCAAGATGAAGAAGCTCAATGTCGTGGCATATAATCCTGGCTTTACTGCCGGAACCTCTCTGTTCCGGGCGTGGCCGTGGTGGGCGAAGATGGGGGTGGGTGTCGCCAGCTTGGTGCGCCCGTTCGCCCGCATGAACACGGTCGCGATCTCGGGCAAGACGCTCGCCGAACTTGCCTTAGACCGCATCACACCGCCGCCAGGTCGCATCTACGCCTCGCTGAACAGTCGGAAGCTGGAGTGGCCGGAGCCGTCCGAACTCGCGCAGCGCGATGAGGTCGTCCAGCGCTTTTGGCGCGAGGGCGCCCGCATGGTCGGTTTCGTCGACTGATCCCTGTCGAAAAGAGCCCGCCGGTCCTCGTATGTCGGATCTAGCTTTGCTCCGCGAATTAGAATGGGAGAATGGAGCAGACCTCGCGATGGACCTAAATCACTCCCACTCGATCGTCCCAGGCGGCTTGCTGGTCACATCATACACCACCCGGTTCACGCCCTTCACCTCGTTGATGATGCGCGTGGCGGTCTCGCCTAAGAACTTCATGTCGAACTGGTAGAAGTCCGCGGTCATGCCGTCGGTGGAGGTGACGGCGCGCAGGCCGACGACGAAGTCATACGTGCGGCCGTCGCCCATGACGCCGACGGTCTTCACCGGGAGCAGCACCGCAAAAGCCTGCCAGATGTCGTCGTAGAGGCCGTGCTTGCGGATCTGGTCGATGTAGACGGCGTCGGCCTTGCGCAGGATGTCGAGTTTTTCGCGCGTGATGTCGCCGGGGCAGCGGATCGCAAGGCCCGGGCCCGGGAACGGGTGGCGGCCGACGAAGATTTCGGGGAGGCCGAGCTCGCGCCCTAACTTGCGGACCTCGTCCTTGAACAGCTCGCGCAAGGGCTCGACGAGCTTCATGTTCATGCGCTCGGGGAGACCGCCGACATTGTGGTGCGACTTGATCGTCACCGAGGGACCGCCGGTGAAGGAGACGCTTTCGATCACATCAGGGTAGAGCGTGCCTTGCGCGAGGAAGTCGGCGCCGCCGATCTTCTTGGCTTCCGCCTCGAACACCTCGATGAAGAGACGGCCGATGGTCTTGCGCTTCTTTTCGGGGTCGGTGACGCCTTCGAGCTCGCCGAGGAATTGCTTGGAGGCATCCACGTGCACGAGCGGGATGTTGTAGTGGTGGCGGAACAGGTCGACGACGGTCTTGGCTTCGTCGAGACGCAGCATGCCGTGATCGACGAACACGCACGTCAGCTGGTCACCGATGGCCTCATGGATCAGCACGGCCGCGACCGCTGAATCGACGCCGCCGGACAGGCCGCACAGCACCTTGCCCTTGCCGACCTGGGCGCGGATCTTTGCGATCTCCTCCTCGCGGAAGGCGCGCATGGTCCAGTCGCCGGAGAGGCCGGCGATCTTGCGGACGAAATTGCGGATCAGCTTGGCGCCGTCGGGCGTGTGCACCACTTCGGGGTGGAACATCAGGCCGTAATATTTGCGCGTCTCGTCCTGGATGATCGCGAAGGGCGCGTTCGGCGAGGTGCCGGCCACCGAGAAGCCCGGCGGCATTTTTGTGATGCGGTCGCCATGGCTCATCCAGACTTGATTCTTGCCGCCGGGCGACCAGACGTCCTCGAACAGCTTGCTCGGCGCCTTGACCTCGACATCGGCGCGGCCGAATTCGCGGTGATGGCCGCCTTCCACGGTGCCGCCAAGCTGCTCCGCCATGGTCATCTGGCCGTAGCAGATGCCGAGCACGGGCACGCCGGAGGCGAAGATCAGTTGCGGGGCGCGGGGCGAGCCGGCCTCATGCACCGACTCGGGGCCGCCGGAGAGGATCACCGCTTTCGGCTTCATCTCCTTGAAGGCCTCTTCGGCCTTGTTGAACGGGACGATCTCGCAATAGACGCCGTCCTCGCGCACGCGACGCGCGATCAGCTGCGTCACCTGGCTGCCGAAGTCGACGATGAGAATCTTGTCATGCGCCGAGGCCACCGAGGGCGTCGACGCGGAGCGGTCGTGCTGTGCTGCTGTCATGGCAAGCAGATACGCGACGTGCGACCTGCCCGCAACCGCGCGCGGCACGCACCCACATTCTTCTTTGGGCATGGACAAATGAATATAGGTAAGTATTATTGACCTAATTTGCCTCACTAGCAAACAGAGGCCAGTCAGGGAGAACGTCATGTCACACCATCAGCCATCAACGCTCGCCGAACTCGGCCGGACCTGGGTCGAGGCCTGGAACGCACGCGACCTCGAGCTCGTGCTCACGCTCTATGCCGAGGACGCCGTGATGACCTCGGACCGCATCCCGGCGATGGGGTTCGATGCGAGCGGCACCGTGCGCGGCAAGGATGCGCTTCGCGCCTATTGGGGCAAGGCGCTCGGGCTGTTGCCGGGGCTGCACTTTTCGCTGATCGATGTGTTCGTGAGCCCGGACAGCGTCGTGGTGTTTTACGCGAACGAGCGGGGCAAGAAGATCTGCGAATATCTGCGGGTGAATGACGCGGGGCTGATCGTGCAGGGGTCGGCGAACCATTTGGTGCATTGAGTGCTGTCTTTGGCGCGACGCTTTCACCCTCTTCCCGTCATCCTGAGGTGCTCGCGAAGCGAGCCTCGAAGGATGCACGGCCGAGATACAGCCGGGCCGTCGCCCTTCGAGGGCCGCTGAAGAAGCGGCCGCCTCAGGGTGACGGGCAGATAGTTGGGTGCGCGGCCTCTACAGGCGTCATGGCGAGCGCAGCGAAGCAATCCGGGCTGCCGCCGCGGATGCATTTCTGGATTGCTTCGCTGCGCTCGCAATGACGGAGACTGCGGCAACGGCGTGCGCTAACACCAGCGTCGCCGGCTCTGACATAGGATTCCCCATGAAACTCCCCACCTCCCCATTCACCGTCACCGACTGGAGCAAGGTCGAGCCGACCACGCATGCCGGCGAGACCGGTCAGGCGCTGTGGCGCACGCTCAATATCGGCGAACTCCGGGTGCGGATGGTCGAGTATTCGCCGGGCTATCTCGCCGACCATTGGTGCGACCGCGGTCACGTCATCTTCGTGGTCAAGGGCGAGCTCGAGAGCGAGCTCCGCGACGGCCGCAAGTTCAAGCTGACGGCCGGGATGAGCTACCAGGTTTCCGACTTCGGCGACGCCGCGCACCGGTCCTCGACGGCCTCGGGTGCCACACTTTTCATCGTCGACTGAGACGCGCCGGGCCGCCTATTTGCACCGCAAAATAGAAAATCCCCTGAGGGTACCGGGTAACGGGTGGTGCCTTGAAGTGGCCCAAAATTCTCGCTATATTGTGATCATCGATACTTGGCCGAACGACTGGGCCGCTTCGCTTCGTTGCAGACGGGCGCGCACGCTTCCAGATGAATTCTCCAAACATCGACTCATCAGGGTTATGGGCGCAGCGATGCGTACCGGCCCGCGTGCGTACCCTCATCTAACTAACTAAAGGAAATTCCCATGGCTATGGGCACCGTGAAGTGGTTCAACACCCAAAAGGGTTATGGTTTCATCCAGCCGGATGACGGCCAGAAGGACGTGTTCGTTCACATCAGCGCCGTCGAGCGCGCTGGCCTCTCCTCCCTCAACGAGGGTCAGAAGGTCTCGTTCGACATCGTCGCCGATCGTCGCAGCGGCAAGTCCTCGGCTGACAATCTCCGCGTCGGCTAACGCCCGCGCACCGTTCTGACCACGGACGTACCGGCAGAACGCAAGAGTTAGAAAGCCCCGCGAACTTCGGTTCGCGGGGCTTTTGTTTGGTAGAACCAAGGCCGGCTCGCTTGAGCGCTGAGCGAGCACTACGCGTAAGCTCTAAGGTACGCCCCTCACCTATAGCGACCAAGTACGCTTCGCCGATGTGTCGAGCTTGCGTGCTCGCTCGCTTGATGACAATTTCGGCCGACCAAATGCCGAACCCCGCCTAGTTCCTGATGGGCGCCTCAACTGCACTTCTTCGGCGTGCCATTCGCCCAAAGCTGTTTTTGTCCAGCAGCTGTTAGCGTTTGGGTTGCGCTGACGGTAAAGCAATCGCCAGCCTCAAGTACTTTGAGCGCACCCCGCCAATCGGCAGGCTTTCGTCGAACATTGACTTGCCATTTCGCCTTTATGGTCGCCCCTTCCGCAACTTCCCCAAGCGCCCCTCCATCCGGCTTAGTAAAATTGTAATCGGGGGTACCTACGAACCCAACCGCCACCCAGTTTCCATCGGGATTACCGGGATTACTTGGAAGCGCACTCGGAGGCAGAGCTGGGGATGGAGACGACGAAACAGCTTTCGTAGTAGGACTCAAGCCTGACAATGTTTCGACCAACCTGGTCCGTTCAGACGCTGTCTTGAATCCCTCACAATGTGTCTTGACGAGCACGCTAACGGCCGAGTTTATGTTCTCAGCCGAGATGTCTTTGCCAAACACAAAGTCAAATAAGTGACTGACATTCTTCGTGCATTCGGCTTCAACCGAATTCACATAGGTCGCATAGGTGAAATAAGCCGCGGCCACTCCAAGAAGCACCTTCGAAAAGAAATCAACGACGAAAGTGCCAGTTTTCAGTTTCCCGTCGTCCTTGCCTTTCTCGTTCTCTACCATAGTTTATTCCCCGTCCCTGCACCATAGATTATAGCAACCATAGGTTGAAACGCAAGACAGTTCGGCGCCCCTCAAGGACTACAGACCGTTGTTTTCAGGCGGCTTCATCGGAGTGCACGCTGCTCTATTGCAGCTATGGCCTCCTCTTCAGCATCGAGACGAAGAACCCATCCGTCCCAGTCCGGCGCGGCGTCATCAGCCATCCCTCCGGCGATTGCAGCGCGGCGTCCGCAAACTCTTCCGCCTTGTCCCAGAGCACGCTCGCGGTCTGCTCGGGCGGGACAACCGCGAATTCCGGGTGGCGCTCCAAGAACGCCCTGACCTGCTCGCCATTCTCTTCCGGCAGCACCGAGCAGGTGATGTAGGCGATGCGGCCGCCCGCCTTCACCAGCGGCACGGCGCGGTCCAGCACCTCGGCCTGGTCGCGCAGGCGGATCTCCAGCGCACCCGGGCGCATACGCCATTTGGCGTCGGGGTTGCGGCGCCAGGTTCCGGTTCCCGTGCAGGGCGCGTCGATGACCACCAAGTCGGCCGAGGCGTGGATGTCGGCCAGCGTGTCGGTCTCGCCCTTGGGCGTGCGGACATCGGCATTGTGGACACCGGCGCGCGACAGCCGTTCGTGGATAGGCGCAAGCTGTCGCTTGTCGCTGTCGGTCGCGATCAGCCGGCCCTTGCCCTGCATCATCGCGGCGAGCGCCAGCGTCTTGCCGCCGGCACCGGCGCAGAGATCGATCACCTGCTCGCCGGGCTTTGCCGCGGTGAGCCTGGCCGCAAGCTGCGATCCCTCATCCTGCACTTCAACGGCGCCCTTGATGAAATCCTCTTCGGCCTGGACGCCGGGGTTGCGCGCATCGGCCGAAAGCTCGATGCGCAGGCCGTTTGCGGACCAGGGCGTCGGTTTCGCATGAAGATGAGCAAGCCCGCGCAGCACCTTGTCGCGACTGGACTTTAGCGTGTTGACGCGAAGATCGAGCGGCGCCCGGCTCGCCATCGCGGCCGCCTCCGCCGCGCGGTCCTCGCCAAAGACTTTTGCCAGATGGGAATCGAGCCATTCGGGATAGTCGCCGGCGATCGCAGCGGGCGCGTCCTTCAGGGAACGCGAGGCTAGCGCCGCCTGCTCGGCCTCGGTCAGCGGCGCCGGGGCAAACCGGCTACCGTCGAACAGCGCGGCCATGGTCGCCGCGTCCATGTTGCGCTCGAGGCGGAGCATGCCGATCAGCCGGGCGCGCGCGGTGTCGGCGTCCATCAGGTAGGCGCTCGAGGCGTAGCGGCGCAGCACGTCCCAGACGAGCCCGGCGATGGCGGCGCGGTCGCCGGAGCCGGCAAAACGGTGCGCGGTGCCCCACTCCTTCAGCGCCTTGGCCGCGGGCACGCGGTCCTTCTCGATGGTGTCGATCAGTTCGATGGCTGCGGACAGCCGGGCAGCGGGAGTCATTTGAATCTTTCAGATTGGATCCGGCACCTAAGGCTCAGATCAGCAACAGCATCTTCAGTGCGAAGTAGATCCACATCGCGAGCAGCACCAGCACGCCGGCGAGCCAGACCGTGGAGCGGCGGCCGAGATCGTTCGAGGAAACGAACACGCCGGCATGGGCAAAGCGCGTCACCACGAACACCCAGGACATCAGCACGATGAAGAGATCGGCATGGCGCAACGGAAGCGCCAGTGCGATCAGGGCGTAGAAC
The DNA here is from genome assembly GCF_000282615.1 of Bradyrhizobium sp. YR681. Taxonomy (GTDB): domain Bacteria; phylum Pseudomonadota; class Alphaproteobacteria; order Rhizobiales; family Xanthobacteraceae; genus Bradyrhizobium. Next base: position 38,124 of record NZ_AKIY01000283.1, read on the forward strand.
AGCACCGGCAGCTCGAACTGGTTGCGGTAGCAATTGGCGATTTGTGTGGCGCCCTTCGGCCAGTTCGGCTCGCCGAGCGCAATGTCGCGGATCTTGGTCTCGCCCGAGACCAGCGCCTTGCGGCGCCCGAACACCATGCCGATCAGGAGCGCGAAGGTGAGACCGACCTGCACGAAGACAGGCAGCAGGACCATTTGGACAGACATCGGAACTTTCCCGTAAGGCGGAACGCCGCGGACCGTCATTAGCCGCGACTGCTGGCGCTGACAATCAACGAGTTGAACCGGTGTTCCCGATCCGGCGACCAACTGCCGATAGTTAAAGCGATTTTGGCCCCCTGGGGGGCGCAAGGCGAGCTAGCGCCATGAATATCCTGTCCAGCCTCTTCACCGAATCCGCCGACGGCCAGCTCGGTATCCTGATGTCGATGCTGTCCGGTATCGCGGCCGCGCTTGCGGTGGCGCTGGCGATGACGGTGTATTTCCGCCTGAGCTACCGGACCTGGCGCGACGTGGTCAGGCATGGCCTCGCCACCCTTGCCGCCGTCGCCTTGTTCGCCTTTGCCGCCTACGACATGCGCCACGCCGCGCTTGCCTATCTCGGCCTCAACCCGTCCAAGCCCGCGGTCGAGTTCGAGATCCGCATGCCCCGGGAGACGCTGACGGCTGTCACCGATACCCAGATTGAGCTGCACACCGACCGCAACCAGACGCTCGCGCTGGTCGAGGGCGTGCGCGATCTCGCCGACGGCCGCGCCCTGCTGCGCGGCGCGGTGGCGCTCAACCACCGCACCACCGACCGCGTGCTGGTGGTGAACCTGCCCGGCAAGGGCACCTTCGAATTCCGCCTCCGCCTGCCCGCCGAACCGCATCGCTCCGAACAGTTCGGCCCCTGGCACCTCGCCGATCGCATTGCATCGCCGGTGACAGGCGCGGTCGCCCCGCAGGACGCCTTCACGATCCGCTATCGCGTGCTTTAAACTTTGTTTCATCGGGATGCATGCGCGCGCCGTCATCGTTTCGACGTGTGACAACGCATATGCTGATCGCATGTCCGAATTTCGCCTCACCCAGATTTCCGACACCCATCTCGGCCGGCGCTTTCCCGGCCTGATCGCAAACTTCCATCGTGTCTGCGAACACGTCGATGCGAACAGACCCGATCTCGTCATCAACACCGGTGACGTGTCCTTCGACGGGCCGACCGGCCGCGACGATGTCGCATTCGCCAAGGGCTTGCACGACGCCCTGCCCGTCGCCTGCCGCTACATCCCCGGCAATCACGACATCGGCGACAATCCGACCGCGATCGGGTCGGCGCCGAAGCCGCCGGTCGAGGAAAAGCACCGCCTGCAATTTCGCGACATCATCGGCGAAGATCACTGGTCGTTCGAAGCGGCCGGCTGGCGCTTCATCGGCCTCAACACGCTGGTGATGAATTCGGGCCTCGCCTTCGAGGCCGAGCAGTTCGACTGGCTGGCCTCCGAAGTTTCGCGCCTGAACGGCAGGCCTGTTGCGCTGTTCCTGCACAAGCCGCTGTTCCTCAACCTGCCCGACGATCCAGAGACGCCCGAGACCTCAATCCGCTACGTGCCGCAGCCGGCGCGCGCGCGATTGATCGAGATGTTCGCGCCTGTCGATCTGCGCCTGATCGCCAGCGGTCACGTGCATCAGCGCCGCGACTTCACCTGGCGCCACACCCGCCACGTCTGGGCGCCGTCAGCCGGCTTCAAGATCAACGATGCGCGCCAGGACCGCATCGCGATCAAGGAGACCGGCCTCGTCGAGTATCGCTTCCGGCCTGACAGCTTCGAGGTCCGCCATATCAGGGCCGCTGGCCAGCTTGATGTCGATATCGAGGAGCTGCTCGCCCAGATGGGCGTCGAGCACTAGCCAGTCGGCAGGCATTTACCCCTATCTAAATACCACATTGCATCAAAAGTAGCTTGTAGATGGCTAGAAGAGCCTGATGACAACGTTGTCATTACAGCATATCGTTCCATCGGCGGTCGAGGGCCGCTCAGGGAGCGACGATGCAGTTCTTGTCCCGGTGGGATAACCAACGTCTTTCAACGACAATCCGGGGCATTCCCTTGGTCGATGGCCTGGCAATGGAAGACATCGCCAGCCAGCGATGGTCACCTTCGCGCGGCGACCTTGCCCTGCCCGCCCTTACCCTCGATGAAGCCGCCTTCGCGGCCAACCGCGACCTCTTCCTGCGCTGGTGCGCGAGCGCACGCGTGAACGTCGCGCCTCACGCCAAGACGCCGATGTCGCCGGAGCTCGCCCGCTCGCTGCGTGCGGCCGGCGCCTGGGGCACGACGGTTGCCAACATCCAGCAGGCCGCCGTGCTGCTCGCGAGCGGCGAGCGACGCCTGCTGCTGGCCAATGAGATCGGCGGGCTCGCAGCCGGCCGGCGGCTCGGCGCGCTACTCAGCGCCTATCCCGATGTCGAGTTCCACGCTTTCGCGGATTCGCCCGCGGCAGTCGCAGCGCTGGCCGAGACGGCGCGGATTGCGGAGCGCGCCGAATTGTCCGTGCTGGTCGAACTCGGCGCAGGCCGCGCCGGCGCGCGAGATCGCACCGCGATCGAGGCGACGATCGCAGCCGTGCTCGCCGCCGACCGGCTCGTGCTCGGCGGGGTCGCGACCTATGAGGGCGCTGCGGCAACACAGGATGCCGACGAGAGCCTGCGCGCCATCGCGGCACTGCTGGAGCGCAGCATCGAGACCTTTGCGCTGGCGCGCGCCGCCGCTCCGCAGCGGCCGCTGATCCTGAGTGCCGGCGGCTCGGCCTATTTCGATATCGTCGCGCGCGCGCTCGCTCCGGTCGCGCAGGCCGACGGCAACGCCAGCATGATCCTGCGCTCGGGCGCGCTGTTCTTTGCCGATCATGGCATCTACGCCCGCGCCTTCACCGAGATCGATCGGCGCGGCGGTCTCCTCATCGACGGCCTGCGCCATTCCGCTGTGGAAAGCTTTCGCCCTGCGCTGACGCTCTGGGCCGAAGTGTTATCGCGCCCCGAGGACGGGCTTGCGGTTGCCGGCTTCGGCATGCGCGACGCCTCTTTCGACCAGGGACTGCCCGTACCCTTGCGCGTGTTTCGCGACGGCGTCGAGCAGCAAGCTCTCGCCGAGAGCATGTCCGTCACGCGCCTCAACGACCAGCATGCGTTCCTGTCCGTCGCCCACCATTGCGCGCTTGCGGTCGGCGACATCGTCGCCTTCGGCATCTCGCATCCCTGCACCTGCCTCGACCGCTGGCGCGTCATCCTCGGCCTCGATGCCGACGGCGTGGTGACGCGCGCCCTCCCCACCCAGTTCGGTTGAGGGCGGCGATGAACTTCCTGCCGCTCTGGCGCTATCAGAACCAGCTCATCGACGGGGCCATCGTCACGCTCGAGCTGACGGTGATCGCGGCGCTGGCGGGTCTCGTGATCGGCATCGCCGGCGCGGTCGCGCTGAACGGACGCATCGCGCCGCTGCGCTGGCTGGTGCGCGGTTACATCGAGCTGTTCCGCAACACGCCGTCGCTGATCCAGATCTTCATCATCTTCTTCGTGCTGCCGAATTTCGGCCTGAAGCTGCCGGCGTTCGAATCTGCCGCCGTCGCGCTCTCGCTGTATTTCGGCGCCTATTCGGTCGAGATCATCCGCGCAGGTCTCGACTCCGTGCCGAAGAACCAGATCGAGGCCGGGCAGTGCCTTGGGCTGTCAGGCTGGCAGGTGTTCCGTCACATCCTGCTGCCGCCGGCGCTGCGTAACGCCTATCCGGCCGTGACCAGCCAGTTCGTTCTCCTGCTGCTCGGCACCTCGCTCGCCTCGCAGGTCGCAGCCGACGAGCTGTTCCACGTCGCCGGCTTTATCGAGAGCCGCACCTATCGCAGCTTCGAGGTCTATGCGGTGATCTGCGCCGTCTATTTCGCAATGGCGATGTCGTTCAAGGCGCTGTTCGCCGTCATCGGTCTGGCGGCGTTCCGCTGGCCGCGGCGGCGCTGAGGGAAGACGATGCGATCTTTCACCCTCATCGATTTCGTCTCGCTGTTCGCAGCGCTGCGCTGGACCGTCGCGCTGGTCGCACTCGCGCTCGCCTTTGGTGCACCGCTGGCGCTCGGGCTCGCCATGGGCCGCATCAGCCGCCTCGCCGGCCTGCGCTGGACGATGGCGGCGTGCATCCAGATCGTCCAGAGCGTGCCGCTGCTCGGGCTGCTGTTCTTCTTCTATTTCGGCATGCCGGTGTTCCTTGGCATCCAGGTGCCGGCACTCGTCGCCGTCACCGTCGCCTACACGCTCTACACCGCCGCCTTCCTCGGCGAGATCTGGCGCGGCGGCCTCGAAGCCGTGAAGCAGGCCCAATGGGAAGCCGGCGCCTGCCTTGGTCTCTCCGCGTGGCAGCAGTTCCGCCACATCATCGCGCCACAGGCGCTGCGGCTGTCGCTGCCGCCGACCGTCGGCTTCCTGGTGCAGCTCATCAAGGGCACCTCGCTCGCCTCCATCCTCGGTTTCGTCGAGCTCGCCCGCGCCGGCCAGGTGGTGAGCGCGGCGACGTTCCAGCCGCTGCTCACCTACGCGCTGGTCGCCGCGATCTATTTCGCGCTGTGCCTGCCGCTCACGCTCTGGTCCCGCTCCCTGGAGGCCCGCCTCGATGGCTCTCGTTGAAATCCGCGACGTGCACAAGACATTCGGCAAGGTCGAGGTGCTCAAGGGCGTCTCGCTCGACGTCGAGGAAGGCGAGATCGTCACGATCATCGGCCGCTCCGGCTCGGGCAAGTCGACGCTGCTCCGCTGCATCAACGCGCTGGAGAGCGTCGATACCGGCGAGATCCGCGTCGAGGGCCAGAAGGTTCATGCCAAGATGGCTGACCTGAAGAAATTCCGTCAGCGCGTCGGCATCGTGTTCCAGGCCTTCAACCTGTTTCCGCATCTGAAGGTCGAGCGCAACATCACGCTCGCCCCGCTCCTCACCGGCCGCATCGAAAAGGCCCGCGCGCGGGCGCTGGCCGAGGACGTGCTGACCCGCGTCGGCCTCGCCGACAAGATCGACGCCTGGCCGGAACAACTCTCCGGCGGCCAGCAGCAGCGCGTCGCGATTGCCCGCTGCCTCGCCATGGCCCCTCACCTCATGCTGTTCGACGAGGTGACGTCCGCGCTCGATCCCGAGCTCGTGGGCGAAGTCCTGAAGGTGATGGAGGCGATGGCGAAGCAGGGCATGACGATGATCCTCGTCACCCATGAGATGGGCTTTGCCCGCAACGTCGCCAACCGCATCGTCTTCATGCATCAGGGCCGCGTCTGGGAACAGGGCCCGCCGGCAAAACTGTTCGCCAACCCTGAAACCCCCGAGCTCGCAAGCTTCATCGCTTCTTCGAAATGATCAACCAGCCATCCGCCACCAGGAGAGAGTCATGAGACAATTGAAGTCCCTCTTTACGATCGCAGCCACGGCACTCGCCGTGCTCGCCGCCCCCACCCTCGCGCACGCCGACAAGCTCCAGGACGTGCTCGGCTCCGGCAAGCTGCGCGTCGGCCTGCTGACCGATGCCGCGCCGTGGGGCTTCAAGGACGACAAGGGCGAGATCGCGGGCCTCGATGCCGATCTCGCCCGGCTGATCGCCGCCGACATGGGTGTGAAGCTCGAGCTGGTGCCGGTGACGGGTGCCGCGCGCATCCCGAGCCTGCTCTCCGACAAGATCGACATTCTGATCGCGGGCCTCGGCGCCACGCCCGAGCGAGCCCAGCAGGTGATGTTCTCGCAGCCCTACGCGGTGGTGAATCTCGGCGTCTACGGCGCCAAGTCGATTCCTGCGGCGACCGGCAAGAAGCCCGACAATCTCGACGGCCGCAGCGTTGCGGTCGCCAAGGGCTCGACGCTCGACGTCTGGCTCACCGACAATGCCCCGAAGGTGAAGCTGGTGCGTTTTGAAGACACGCCGGCCGCGCTCGCCGCCTTCCTCGCCGGACAGGCCGACACCTTCGCCGAGAACAGCGCCATCGCGCTGAAGGTGCAGGACCAGAACCCGACCAAGGAGGTCGAGCTGAAATTCCTGATCCGCCAGTCGCCGGCCCATGTCGGCGTCCGCCAGGGCGAGCAGAACCTGCTGAACTGGATCAACACCGACATCTTCTTCAACAAGCTCAACGGCAAGCTCGGCGCACTTCAGCTGAAATGGTTCAAGGAAGAGCAGACGCTTCCGACGCTGTAAGCTCGCACACGGCTCCCGCACCATGCGGGAGCCGACCTTCACGAGGAGATTTCATATGATCAAACGTTACGTCGTGGGATCGCGCATGAGCCAGGCCGTCGCCGCCGGCGGCATGGTGCATATCGCGGGTCAAGTCGCCGACGATCGCAAGGCCGGCATCGTGTCGCAGACCCGAGAGGTGCTCGCCAAGATCGACGCGCTGCTGAAAGAGGCCGGCTCCGATCGCTCCAGGTTGATCGCGGTCAACGTCTTCCTGCCGCACATCACCGACTTCGACACCATGAATTCGGTCTACGATGCCTGGATCGATCCGGCCAACCCGCCGGCGCGCGCCTGCGTCGAAGCCCGTCTCGCCGATCCAGACCTGCGCGTCGAGATGACCGCGGTCGCCCTGCTGTAACGGCACCGTCCTTCCTTCAACCTTCGGCCGGCGTCGGCGACGACGCGGCCATGAGGCCTCCCATGCATACCGGACTGTTTCACGACATCGATTTCGAGAAGGACCAGAAATGGTCCGGCCATCTCGGCATTCCCTTCTCGATCGATCGCTCTCCCTATTACCAGCTCAAGATCCCGATCTTCCGGATGAGGAACGGCGCCGGCCCGAAGCTGCTTCTGATGGCCGGCAATCACGGCGATGAATATGAGGGCGAGATCACGCTGACGCGGCTGTTTCGCCGGCTCGATGCGAACGCCATCAGGGGCGAGATCACCATCCTGCCCTTCGCCAACTGGCCCGCCGTCATGGCGGCGCGCCGCCGCTCGCCCCTCGACGAGGGCAATCTCAACCGCGCCTTCCCGGGCGATGCCGCGGGCACGCCGACGTTTCGTCTGGCGCACTTCCTCGAGCACGAGCTGTTTCCGCGTCACGATGTCGTCTTCGACATCCATTCCGGCGGCACCTCGATGGCGCATGTGCCCTGCGCGCTGATCGAGCGGCAAGGCACGCCCGAGATGCTGGCCCACGCGCTGCGCCTGATGGAGGGCCTCGGCATGCCCTTCGCCTTCGTCGCCGAGAACGGCTCCACGGCACCGACCTCGATGGCGGCGGCGGCGCGCGCCGGCGCGATCGGGCTGTCCGGTGAGTTCGGCGGCGGCGGCACCGTCACGCCGCAGACCATGGCGCTCACCGCGCGCGCGGTCGACCGGCTGCTGCTCGCGCTCGGCATCGTCCAGGCGCCGGTGCTGGGACCCCATGCGCCGGTCGAGCGCGCCACCGAGCTCCTGGCGTTGCAAAGCCACGCCCAGGCGGTGTTCGCGACCCGGCGCGGCTGGTTCGAGCCCGCGGTCATGGTCGGCGCACGCGTCGCGGCCGGCGACATCGCCGGCTGGTATCACGATTTCGAGCGCCCGGAGCTGCCGGAAGAGGTGCTGCGCTTCCCCGCCGACGGCATCGTGATCTCGCAGCGCCTGCACACCGACAGCCAGAGTGGCGACTGCCTGGTCCAGGTCGGCCGCGGGCTGTCGCGTGACGAGTTGCCCGCACGCTGAACTTCGGAGACGATACCGGCTTCGACTAACCCCAGGATTCGATGAGCGATCCGGCAAGGCCGACCTATGACGACGTGGTGCGCATTCCGGCGCCGCCCGGCCGCAGCAGTGCGACCGGGCGGCCGCCGCGCATCGAGGAGGTGGCGGAACGCGCCGGGGTCTCGCCGATCACGGTGTCCCGGGTGCTGCGCCACCCCGAAAAGGTCAACCGCGAGACGCGCGAGCGCATCCTCGCGGTGATCGAGGCGACCGGCTATGCCTCCAACCCGCATGCACGCGCGCTGCGCTCGGGACGCTCGAACGTGGTCATGGCCTTCGTCTCCAACATCCTCAGCCAGCAATTTGGCCTCGCGGTGCGCAGCTTCGCGGCCGCGCTCGAGCCTGAGGGCTTTGAGGTTCTGGTCGGCCAGACCTCCTACTCCTATGCCAAGGAGGTCGCGATGATCCAGTCGCTGCGCGGCATCCGCCCCGCCGCGGTAATGTTCACCGGCGTCATCGAGCTCGAAGAAAATCGCTCGGCGCTGGCCGAACTCGGCATTCCCGTGATCGAGACCTGGGCGTTTCCGCGCGATCCCATCGACATGCTGGTCGGCCTGCCGAACGCGGATGCCGGCGCGATGGCGGCGCGCAGGCTGGCTGAGGCCGGACATCGCCGGGTCGCCTTCATCGGCCGCAGCAGCGGGCGTGGCGCGCTGCGCCGCGACGGTTTTCGCGCGGCGGCAAAGCAGTTCGGGCTCGAGATCGTCCACGAGATTGGCGTTGGCGAGATCACCGGCCTCGTCGACGGCCGTGCCGCCTTCACCGCCCTGCTCGAGCGCGGCGGCGGTATCGATGCCGTGTTCTGCGCCAACGATTTGCTCGCGACCGGTGCGCTGATCGAAGCGCGCGCCCGCGGCCTGTCGGTGCCGCGCGATCTCGCCGTGCTCGGCTTCGGCGACAACGACGTCGCCGATCAGATCACGCCCGGCCTCACCACCATCTCTTTCGATGCGGCGGCTGTGGGACGTATCGCGGGCGACCTGCTGCTGGCGCGCCTCTCCGGAACGCCGCCCGCCGAACAGCGGCTGGCTGTCGATCTGTTCCTGGTCGAGCGCGGCAGCATCTGAGCGTGCTTACGCGACGCTCTTGAGATCCTGCTGGATCGCGGCCAGCAGGGATTGCAGCGCCGCGCTGCTCACGGGCTTCGCCTCTGTCGTCTCGGATTGGACACTGGCGGTCTGGACGTTGGCAGGCTGCACAATTTTCACCGGACGCCTCGGGAACGGCGGCGTCGGCGGCATCGCCGCCGGTGTGGAACCGCCCACGTCTTCGGTGTGAATGAACTTGCCATGGATGACGTCGTCGCGCCGGCCCATGACGAACATCGTCGCCCAATAGCCGGCGGCCAGAAGGATTACGCAGAAAATACCGATCTCGAACATCGCAACACCCAAAATATGCGCGATGATTCAATGCCTTCCCCGTCCCGTCAATGAACCGGCGGTCACACCTGCGGCTTTTGCAGGCAGGTGTGACCGTTTGGTGACTCTTTCTTAACCATCCACCGCCCGAGAGGCCGGATACGGCCAGATCAGGCCTTGTCCGGTCCCACCCGCACCAGCTGCTTGCCGAAATTGGCGCCCTTCAGGAGCCCCATGAAGGCGCCGGGCGCGCTTTCCAGGCCCTCGGTGACGAACTCCTTGTACTTGACCTTGCCGTCGCGGACCCAGGTGGACATGTCGCGCAGGAAGTCGCCATGACGGCTGGCAAAGTCGGAGACGATGAAGCCGCGGAAGGTCAGCCGCTTGGTCAGGGTCGCGCGCATCATGGATGCGGCCCATTTCGGCGGCTTGGCCTCGGTGTCGTTGTAATGGGCGATCAGGCCGCAGACCGGCACGCGCGCGAACGGATTGAGCAGCGGAAAGACCGCCTCGAACACGGCGCCGCCGACATTCTCGAAATAGACGTCGATGCCTTTCGGGCACGCGTCCTTCAGCTTGGCGGCAAGATCGGGATCGCGGTGATCGATGCAGGCATCGAAGCCGAGCTCCTTCACCACATAGTCGCACTTGTCCTTGCCGCCGGCGATACCGACCGCACGAGCCCCCTTGATCTTGGCGATCTGGCCCACCGCCGAGCCGACCGCGCCGGAGGCGCCGGCGACGACGACGGTCTCGCCGTCCTGCGGCTTGCCGATATCGAGCAGGCCCGTGTAGGCGGTCATGCCGGGCATGCCGAGCACGCCGATCGAGGTCGAGATCGGGCCGAGCTTCGGATCGACCTTGATCAGGCCCTTGCCGTTCGAGATCGCGTGCGACTGCCAGCCGGTACGGGCCCGCACGATGTCGCCCTTGGCAAAGTCGGGATTGCTGGAGGCCGCGACCTCGCTGACCGCCTCGCCTTCCATCACGCCGCCGACCGGCACCGGTGCGGCGTAGGACGGACCATCGCTCATGCGCCCGCGCATATAGGGATCGAGCGACAGCCAGATCGTGCGCAGCAGGACTTCACCCGCGCCCGGCGTCGGAACTGCGAATTCCTCGATGCGGAAATCGGACGGCTTGGGCTCGCCGACGGGACGCGCGGCGAGAACGATGCGTTTTGCTTGGGACATGGCTTCCTCCTGAATGCTTGTTGCAATCATTTAGGAGGTGCGTGGGAATGAAGCAAATCCCACACTCGCTGTCATCGCCCGCGAAAGCGGACGATCCAGTATTCCAGAGGCGGCTGCGATTGAACCGAGAAGCCGCGG
>NZ_AKIY01000284.1 GCF_000282615.1 Bradyrhizobium sp. YR681
AGCCTTTAATGGTTGCTACGGGACCGTCGTCTATCTCCCCGCAAACAACGCCCGGTCGCGCTCCACGATCTCCCCAATGTAATCCGCCACCGCCCTGATCCGGGCGAGATCCTTGCTGTCGGCGTGCATCAGCATCCAGAACGTCCGCGTGATCGAAACCTCCTCGGGCAGCACTGCGACCAGCTGCGGATAGTCGCTCGCCATGAAATGCGGCAGCACCGCGATACCGAATCCTGACAGCGTGGCGTTGAGCTGTGCGATCAGATTGGCGCTGCGGAAGCGCGCTGAGATTCGCGGCGACACCTGCGGCAGATAGTCGAGCTCCGGCGTGAACAGCAGCTCCTCGATATAGCCGACAAAGCGGTGCTGCGGCAGCACCTCGCGCGAGGCGATTTTCGGGAAGCGGTCGAGATAGGCGGGGGCGGCATAAAGCCCGAGGCGGTAGTCCAGGAGCTTGCGGCCGACGATGCGGCCTTCCTTCGGCATGGTCAGGCTGATCGCGATGTCGGCCTCGCGCTTGGAGAGACTGAACAGCCGCGCGGTGGCTACAAGTTGCAGATCGAGGTCGGGATAGAGGTCGGCGAACGGAGCAAGGCGAGGGGCCAGGAAGGCGGTGCCGAACCCGTCAGGGGCGCCGATCCGCACCGTGCCGGTCAGCCGCGCCACGGAGCCGCCGACCTGCTCCTGGTTGGCCACGATGGTCGATTCCATCGCTTCGGCGCTGTCGGCAACGCGCTGGCCGGCCTCGGTGAGGAGATAGCCGGTCTTGCGCCGGTCAAACAGCTTGGCCGAGAGGTGCTTTTCCAGCCGGTCCACGCGGCGGATCACCGTGGCGTGGTCCACCCCAAGCTGTTTTGCCGCAGCCGACACCGAGCCGCCCCTTACGATAGCCAGCACGAAGCGGAAGTCGTCCCAGTCGATAGCGCCTTGATCCAGCATTTTCGCACATCTATGGTGCATTATCTCAGACTTGAATCCTATAAAATGCAGGTCGATAGGATTTGTCAAAGCGATCAGACTTAGACCTAAGCTTGGACCTAAGGAGTTCTTTCCATGCGCGCAGTCGGACATTTCATCGGGGGCAAGGAGGTCAAGGGGACCTCGGGCCGCACCGCCGACGTTTTCGAGCCGATGACGGGTGACGTCCAGGCCAAGGTGGCGCTGGCGTCCAAGGCCGAAGTCCGCGCCGCGGTCGAGAACGCCCGCGCCGCGCAGCCCGAATGGGCTGCGACCAACCCGCAGCGCCGCGCCCGCGTCATGATGAAATTCGTCGAGCTGGTGCAGCGCGACTACGACAAGCTCGCCGAGCTGCTGGCGCGCGAGCACGGCAAGACCGTGCCGGACGCCAAGGGCGACATCCAGCGCGGCCTCGAGGTCGCCGAATTCGCCTGCGGCATCCCGCATCTGATGAAGGGCGAGTACACCGAGGGCGCCGGCCCCGGCATCGACATCTATTCGATGCGCCAGGCGCTCGGCGTCGTCGCCGGCATCACGCCGTTCAATTTCCCGGCGATGATCCCGATGTGGAAGTTCGCGCCCGCGATCGCCTGCGGCAACGCCTTCATCCTCAAGCCGTCCGAGCGCGATCCGGGCGTGCCGATGCTGCTCGCCGAACTGATGATGGAGGCGGGACTGCCGGCCGGCATCCTCAACGTCGTCAACGGCGACAAGGAAGCGGTCGACGCCATCCTCGACGACCCCGATATCAAGGCCGTCGGTTTCGTCGGCTCCACCCCGATCGCGCAGTACATCTATGAGCGCGCGGCGCAGACCGGCAAGCGCTGCCAGTGCTTCGGCGGCGCCAAGAACCACGCCATCATCATGCCCGACGCCGACATGGACCAGGCTGTCGATGCACTGATCGGCGCCGGCTACGGCTCTGCCGGCGAGCGCTGCATGGCGGTCTCCGTCGCGGTGCCCGTCGGCAAATCGACTGCCGACCGGCTGATGGAAAAGCTGATCCCGCGCGTCGAGAGCCTCAAGATCGGCACCTCGATCGATCCGTCGGCCGATTACGGTCCGCTGGTCACGCGCGAGGCGGTCGAGAAGGTCAAGGGCTATATCGACATCGGCATCAAGGAAGGCGCGACGCTCGCCGTCGACGGCCGCGGCTTCAAGATGCAGGGCTACGAGAAGGGCTTCTATCTCGGCGGTTCGCTGTTCGACAACGTCACCAAGGACATGCGGATCTACAAGGAAGAGATCTTTGGGCCGGTGCTGTCGGTCGTGCGCGCGCACGACTACAAGGAAGCGCTGGCGCTGCCGTCCGAGCATGATTACGGCAACGGCGTTGCCATCTTCACCCGCGACGGCGATGCCGCGCGCGACTTCGCGGCCAAGGTCAATGTCGGCATGGTCGGCATCAACGTGCCGATCCCGGTGCCGATCGCCTATTACACTTTCGGCGGCTGGAAGAAGTCTGGTTTTGGCGACCTCAACCAGCACGGCCCGGATTCGGTCCGCTTCTACACCAAGACCAAGACGGTGACCTCGCGCTGGCCGTCCGGCGTCAAGGAAGGTGCGGAGTTCTCGATCCCGCTGATGAAGTAATCTCCTCAGCCGTCATTGCGAGGAGCGTAGCGACGAAGCAATCCAGCATCTTTCCGCGGAGACAGTCTGGATTGCTTCGCTTCGCTCGCAAT
>NZ_AKIY01000285.1 GCF_000282615.1 Bradyrhizobium sp. YR681
CCCCCGACGATGCCGTCGGGCCCGATCAGGACAGCCGAGTTGAAATAGATGCCGTCCTCGTCGACCTCCGGCATGCCGACAACGATGTAGCAATCATGCTTGCTCGCCAGCGCCGCAAAGCGGCTCGTGGTCGGTCCCGGGATCGTCTCGACGAAAGGGGCGACCTCGGCGCGGTCGAACCAGCAATAGCCGGTCGTTCCCATTTCCGGCGTGACGATCAGCTTTGCGCCGGCCTCCGCCGCCTGCTCGCAGAGTTCGAGCAGGCGCGCGACATTGCGCTCCTTCTCGAACATGGCCGGCTCGAACTGGACGGCGGCGACCTTGTGGATGATGGACATGATCCGGCCGGCGTCAAACGAGATAGGATTTCTTGATGGAGGCGCCGAGCGTGTATTTGGGATCGACCATATTGCCGACACGCATGCGTCCGGCCTGAGTTAGCAGCATGTAGGCATCGATCTCGTCAAAACCGTAGTCGGCCGCCATCCAGCGGCAGAGCTCGCGATAGGCAATGCGCGCCGCATCCTCCATCGGCCGCGCCGAGCCGATCGTCATGATGAAGTCCCTGGTCTCGAGCCGTGGCCAGGCGATGGTCCAGTTCTTGATGAGATCGATCTGCACCGTGGTCACGGTCGGATGCTCGATGGCAACACCGCAGAGCTCACCGTCGCCTTGTGCGGCATGGCAGTCGCCGAGATAAAGCAGCGCCCCCTTGGTGTTGACCGGCAGGTAAATGACGGCGCCGACACCGACATCGGGAAGGTCCATGTTGCCACCATAATAGTCCGGAACCAGCGACGAGATCGCCTCGATCTCCGGCGAGGTGCCGATCGTGCCGATGAACGGCTCATAGGGCAGCGTGATCTTGTCGTTCCACTTCGTTCCGGTCTTGGCATCGATCTCGAGCTTCTTGACTCGCTCGGGCAACGCGGGATTGAGCAGCGCAGTTTGGCCGGTACTGACCAACCCTCCGAAATCCGGCATGACCACGGTGGTACCGCACGGTTGCGGTCCCCGTGGCACGATGCTTTCGATATAGACGGCCAGCACGTCGCCTTTCTCGGCACCATTGACATGGATCGGCCCGTTCTGCGGATTGAGGAACGGGAAGTTGAGGATTTTTGACGGGCTGTCGGTCTCATGCTTGATGGCGCCTTCGAACGCATCATGCGTCTCGGCGGAGACGACCGCGCCGGGATCGACGGTGAGCACCGGATTCACATAGGGGCCGTAGACATAATGGTACTTGCCCTGCTCGCTCTCCGTGATCGTATATTCCGTGCCGCGCTTGCCCTTGGCGACACCTTTGCGTGCCATGATGGACTCGTTTTGCCAGGCCATTGCTGTTCTCCTTGGTTGGGCGTCGTTTCTTAGACTGCCAGGTGGCGGCGCATCTCCGCCTCGTCGTCGAGTGCGGAGCGATCGAGGCTTGCGACGATGCGCCCCTTGTCCATGACGTAGCAGCGCTGCGCCATGGCGCGGATCATGTCGAGATTCTGCTCGACCAGGATGATGGTCACGCCGGTCCTGCGGTTGAGCTCGACCATGTTGCGCGCGATGTCCTGGACGATGTTGGGCTGGATGCCCTCCGACGGCTCGTCGAGCAGGATCAGATTGGGATCGGCGATCAGGACCCGCCCGATCGCGAGTTGCTGCTGCTGGCCGCCGGACATGGTGCCGGCGCGCTGCTGCCAGCGGTCTTCGAGGATCGGAAACGCTTCGACGATCTTGCGCCGTCCCGCCTCGGGAATGCCGCCGCCCTTGATCGCGGCGCCGACCGCGACGTTCTCGCCGACGGTCAGGCGCGGAAACACGTCGCGTCCCTGCGGCACGTAGCCCATGCCGAGGCGCGCCCGCTTGTGCGCCGGCAGCGATTCCACCGCTTCGCCGCGATAGACGATCGAGCCGCTCATCGCCGGCACGAGCCCGATCAGGCTCTTCATCAGCGTCGACTTGCCGACCCCGTTGCGCCCGATGACGGCGACGATCTCGCCTTCCCGCACCTCGATCTCGAGGCCCTGGAGCACGGGCTTGCCGCCATAGCCGGCGCGCAGCGCCAACGTCGAGAGGATCACCTCCTTGCGCGGCATATCAAGCATGCGCCTGCCCCAGATAGATCGCCGCCACGCGTTCGTCGGCCACGATCTCGTCGATCGAGCCTTGCGCGAAGACCTGGCCGAGATGCAGCACGGTGACGCGCTGGGCGACCTGACGCACGAACGCCATATCGTGCTCGATCGCCAGCACCGTCATGCCGCCGGCATTGAGCCGCTGCACCATTTCGCCGGTCAAATGGGTTTCCTCCGGAGACATGCCGGCGGTCGGCTCGTCGAGCAACAGAAGACTCGGTTTCAAGCTGATCGCCATGCCGATCTCGAGCCATTGCTTCTGGCCGTGACTGAGATTTCCGGCACTCTGCGCCTGCTCGCTTTCCAGCCCGAGGAAGACGAGCAGTCTGTCGATCTCCGCTTCGAGCTCCCGACCGCGATGTCGGCTCTGCAAGGCGATCTCGAGGTTCTGGCGGACCGATAGACCCTTGAAAACTCCAGGCACCTGGAACTTGACCGACAGTCCGCGGCGGATCCGCGCAAAGGACTTCAGCGCCGTGATGTTCTCTCCCGCGAAGAGGACATCGCCGCTGCCAGGATGGTGCTCGCCGAGGATCAGGCGGAACAGCGTGCTCTTGCCGGCGCCGTTCGGGCCAATCAGGCAGTGGATCTCGCCCGCCTCCAACGTGAGGTCGACGGCATTGGTGACGTGCAGGCCGCCAAAATGCTTGTTCAGTTTACGAAGCTCGAGCAACGACATCAGCCGGCCCTTTGGCTGAGGCGCGCGGCGAGCCGCCCGAGCCAGTTCATCGTCCCGAGCACGAGACCGTTCGGGGCGATGAGGACGGTCAGCACCAGCAGCACACCCATGAAGACGAGTGCATACTGGCTGCCGTAGATCGTGAGCGCCTGGAATGCCGCCAGCACGACCAGCGTGCCGACCACGGTCGAGGTCAGATCACTGCGGCCGCCGACCGCAACCCAGATCAGCGGCAGCGCCGCTGCCGTCATGCCCATGCTCGACGGGGTGATATATTGTCCCCACGCCGTGTAGAGCACGCCCGATATCCCGGCAAGCGCGGCGCCGATGACGAAGGTGATGAGCTGGTACTTGCGCACGTCGTAGCCCAGCATCTCCGCGCGTTCGGGGTTCTCGCGGATCGCGACGATCACGTTGCCGAACGACGAGTTCATCAGGATGCGCAAGGCCAGATAGACGAAGACCAAAAGGCCAAGCACGAAATAGTAGAGCCCGACATCGGCGAATAGCACGATCGGCTCGCCCGGCCACGGGATGGTCAGCGGCGGCATCGCACTCATGCCGTTGAAGCCGTTGAGCCTTGCGCTGCCGATGTGCCACTCAGGCCCCGCGGTCTGCGCCATGAAGCGCTCCAGCATCAAGGTCACCGCGAGCGTGACGATGCCGAGGAAGACGCCGGCGATGCGGCCGAAGAACATGAAATAGCCGAGCAAGGCTGCAAAGAACGCCGCAATCGCGACCGCCGCCACCAGCGCCACCAATGTGAATCCATAGGCCGAACCGAAATTGAGGGTCAGGATGCCGTAGCCGTACCCCGCGATACCGAAGAACGCCGTTTGCCCGAAAGACAGTGAGCCGCCATAGCCCCAGATCAGGCAGAGGCTGAGGGCGATGAACACCCAGACGAAGAAGTAGACGGTGTTGCCGACCGTGTAGCCGTCGCTGAACAGCGGATAGGCGAGCGCGATCATCATCACGACGGCAAACAGGCTCCAGAAGGCTGGACCACGACCGACGGTCTGCGGGCCTTCGAGACGACGAAAGAAAGAGACCAAACCGCTCACGACGCCATCACTCCGTCAGGTGCGTTCGCGCAGCACGAAGCCGGAGATGCCCTTCGGCAGCACCCGGACCACGATGATGACGGCGACCAAAAGACCGATCTGACCGAACAACTGCCCCTGCCAGGACGTCATCCCCGACTTCACGATCGCAAGCAGGCCACCGGCGGGCGCCGTGCCGAGAAACACGTCGGCGCCGCCGATCACCACGGTGACGAATGCCTCCATGATGAAGGTTGCGCCCATGGTCGGCACCAGCGTCATGGTTGGCGCGTAAAGCCCGCCTGCGAGGCCAGCGAGCCCTGCGCCGCAGGCGAAGGTGAGGCTGTAGATCAGACGGGTGTCGACCCCGAGCGCGGCGGCCATATGCGGGACCTGAATGGTGGCGCGCGCCAGCACCCCGAATCGGGTCCAGTTGAACAGCGCGTAGAGCCCGGCCAGCACGCCGAGCGCGGCGCAGAACAGCACGATGCGATAGATCGAATAGGAGTAGTCGCCGACCTGGAAACTGCCGAACGGCGTGCCGACGCCCGCCATGGTCGAGCCGACCATGATCAGCGTCCCCTGCGTGGCGATCAGGCTGAGCCCCCAAGTGGCGACGATGGTGTCGAGCGGACGGTCGTAGAGATGGCGGATCACCGCAAGCTCGACCAGCACGCCGACCAGCGCGGATACGACCGTGCCGACCAGGATGCCCAGCGGCAGCGGCAAGCCCGCATGCACGGTCGCGGCCGTCACATACGCGCCGCACATGATGAACTCGCCATGGGCGAGATTGATCACGCCCATCATGCCGAAGATCACCGCGAGCCCGCAGGCCGAGAGCACCAGGAACGCGAAGGCGTCACCGAATTGATAGAGCGCCGAAAAGACGTGGGTCGCGATGTCCATGAACCAACCAGTCTGGGGGAAGACGCGAAATTGTCGTCGCAGGATGTCCGTGATCGCCCCGGCCCGCCGGCAACGCCGGAGGGCCGAGGCGATCAGCCGCCGGGTCAGGGTTTCGGCGGCGGATTCGATGGCGTGTACTGGGCCATCGGATCTTTCTTGGTGAGGTCGCAGCCGGCCTCACCAAGCCAGTACGGCTTGATGTCCTCCCAGGTCTTCGGGAAGGAGATCGCGTGATCCGCGCCAACCTTGGCCAGATAGATCGTGTGCGACATGTGCTGGCTCTTGGGATCGATGCAGACCTTGCCCTCCGGCGCATCCATGCAGACGTCGCCCATCGCGATCACCTTGCGGATGTCCTCGCGCTTCGTCGACTTCGCCCGCTCCACCATCTGCTTGTAGAGATAGACGGCGAGATAGGAGTTTTCGGCCTCCTGGTTCACATAAGGCTCGCTCGGGAATTTGGCCTTGAACTTGGCATAGAACTCCTTGCTCTTGGGCGAGTCGATCTCCTCGATGTAGTTGGTGGTGACGTACATGTCCTTCAGGCTCGGCGGCTTGAAGCGCTTGTGCTCGTAGCCCTGGCCGACGTTGACGGAGGACGCCATCGGCAGGTTGACGTTGGCGGAGGCTGCCTGCTCGTAATAGGAGGCCTGCGCGGTGCCGACCAGCAGCGTGACCACGAAGTCCGGCTTGGCCTTCTGGATGTTCTGGATGCTCTGGGAGAATTGCGACACGCCGAGCGGGATGAATTCCTCGCCGGCCATCTTGCCACCGTTCTCCTTGACGATCTTGCGCACCCACTCCGCCGAGATCTGGCCGAAATTGTAGTCGGCGGCGAGCGTGTAGACGTTCTTGCCGTACTTCTCCATCATGTAGGGAATGAGCGTGGAGAACTGCTGCTCCGGCACCGCGCCGGTGACGATCATGTGGCCGTCGCAGACGCCGCCTTCATACTGATTGTTGTAGAAGGCGAAGCCGTTGAACTGATCGACGATCGGACGGTACGCCTCGCGCGAGGCCGAGGAGAAGCCGGCGAACACGACATCGACCTTGTCGCGCTGGAGCACGCGCCGCATGAACTCCTGATAGCGGGTGTTGTCGGACTGGGTGTCGTATGCGACCAGTTCGATCGGCCGGCCCATGATGCCGCCGGCCTTGTTGATTTCGTCGGCGGCGAGCTGGATGGCGTGGACCTTGCCGATGGTGGCCGCGGCGAAGTCACCGGACTGATCCTCCAGCACACCGAGCTTGATCGGGTTTTCCGCGCCGAGTGCCGGGGCTGATCCAAGATGTGATCCGAGGACAAGCGTCCCCGTGAGGGCTGCGGCACGCAGCCCCCGCAATACAGACTTGCTCATTTTGCTTCTCCTAGATGGCCTGCTTGTCGCCGCCTTGCAGCATGATGCCGGTCGTGCGGCCCGTCGTATCGGGCGGCTTCGCCCGCTTGTTCAGAAACTCCTCGCAATAGAGTTCCATGTTCTGCCGCGCGCGCATGCTTTCGCGACGGAGCCGGGAATAGGCACCCTCCTCGTCAAAGCCGTCCTGCTGCATCAGCAGGATGACGGCCCGGACCACCGCGCGGCGACCGCGACGGCGCTCCTCGAGGTCCTGCAGGCGCTCGAACATTTCGGCACGCAGCAGGAACTGGTTGATGCCCATGAAAAGCGACGTATAGACCGCGCCGCCATGCACCGGCTTGCGCAGGAATGAGGTGGCACCGAGATTGACCAGCGCCTTGAGCCGGCTTGGCGCCTCGACGCCGACGAGCCCGATCACCGGCGCCGGCGGCAACCGCGAGGCCGGGTTGATCTCGATCGCAACCGCGCCTTCGAGATCGCCGTCGACGAACAGGATGTCCCGATCGGCCTGGAGGCTCGCAGCGTCGATCTGGGCGCGGCCATCGACGATCTCCGGATATTCGGTTGAGACCCCGAGCTTGGCCAGCGTCGTTTCGAGTGTGCTTTCCCATTCGCCTCGCCGGGTGACGACGATGGCGCGGCCACCCTTGAAGTTCTGCAGCAGTCGAGAGCTCATGATTGCACCACCTTCAACAGCGGAGAGCGCATCGCGCTGGCAAAGCGCGGCGACGACTGAACAAGATACGGATCGGGCGCGATCGGCTCGCGGGATTCGAGGAGCACCTCGAACTGCCCGCTCG
Source organism: Bradyrhizobium sp. YR681 (assembly GCF_000282615.1). Classification (GTDB taxonomy): domain Bacteria; phylum Pseudomonadota; class Alphaproteobacteria; order Rhizobiales; family Xanthobacteraceae; genus Bradyrhizobium. The sequence goes on from NZ_AKIY01000285.1 coordinate 6,919, forward strand.
CGGCCGAGCGGCCGATCCGTGGCGTGAGCCAGGCGTGAAAGGTCTGCCGGTCGATGCGGACCTCTCCTTGCGGGGCGCGCAGTCGCTGGTCGGCCACGGCGGCGCGCACCGTGCGGGCGTCGTCAGTCCCGGCCTGTGACAATGCCGCTGCGAGCAGCTTGACCGCGATGTAGGACGATTCTGCATCTGCCGACGAGACCGGTCCATTCGGAAAGGACGCGGTATAGGCGCGAATGAACGCCGCATTTTCCGGAGAATTCAGCGAGGAGAAATAGACACTCGAAGACAGATGTCCGTCGACCGCGTCCGGACCGATCTCGGGCAATTCCGGCTCCGACAGCGTGCAGCTCGCGACCGGGATTTCGGCAGCCTGGTCGATGCCGCGCGCGCGGCAGGCGGCCCGGAACGCTCGGAAGAAGGCATAGGCACTCGTGCCGATCAGATTGTTGAAGACGAAATCCGGTCGCTGATCGATGATGGCCGCGATCACCTGGTCGACCTCGGTATCGCCGACCGGGAGATAGCGCTCGGCGAGCACCGCGCCGCCGCGCGCGATCAGCGCCTCGCGAAAGATGCGGTTGTTCTCCCAGGCCCAGATGTAGTTGGAGCCCACACAAAAGGCGCGAGAGCCGACCCGGGATGCCAGGTAATCGACCAATGGCAGCACGTGCTGGTTCGGGGCCGCGCCGGTGTAGATGACGTTATCGGAGCTTTCGAAGCCCTCGTAGTGAGACGGATACCACAGCAGTCCGTCGAACTTCTCGAAGCACGGGATCACCTCCTTGCGGCTCGACGAGGTGTAGCAGCCCACCACGTGGCGAATGCCGGAGCCCAGGAGTTCGAGGCTGAGCGAACGATACCGAGCGAGGTCGCCGGAAGGATTGACCACGACCGGTTCCAGCAAGATGTCGCCACCGCCCGCATTGACCTCCTGGAAGGCGAGCAATGCGCCATTGAGGATCGAGCGCGCGACAACGCTGTAGGAGCCCGTTGTCGAGAACATCACGCCAATTCGATACCGCTTCTGCGTCATCACTCGATCCAAAACAAAAAAGCGCCCGTCGGCTGTGAAGCCGAGGGCGCCCTCGCCGCCAACCGAACACGCGATGAAAGCGTGGCGTTGGAAATGGTTGAACTCACCGCGTTGATGGGCCGTCTTGCCCTACGCTTGCACGATACGGTCGTTGAGATCGGGTACTATGTCAAGCGCGTTGTTGCAGCGGAAATTGCCGCAATTCGTGCCGGCCTGTAGCAAAACTGTGCAAGGTGGCGCATGCCGCGGAACGGGCCCGAGAAGGCGGCGGGTCGAATTGAACGACCAAAGGCGACAGGATCCGGCCTGGATTTCCTGCCCCAGGACAAGCAAGCAAGCGACCTCCATGGTCGGGCCTGGGGGAAACCCGGCCGCGTTGCGGAATGCGGCGCGCTCGTCAGCGTGGAACGACAGCCGTCGCTTCGATCTCGACACGCGCGGAGGTCTCGACCAGACGAACGACCTGCACGAGTGCCATGCTCGGGTAGTGCGCACCGATCACGTCGCGATACACCTTGCCGAGCGCCTTGAGATTGGAGACGTATTCGTCCATGTCGACGACATACCAGGTCAGGCGGACGAGATGTTCGGGTCTCGCACCGCCCTCCGCCAGGATCGCGGCGATGTTTTCCAGCGCCAGCCGGACCTGCGCGACAAACCCGTCGGCAAATCGCCCCGTTACGTCCCAGCCGACGACGCCCCCCGTCACGACGAGGCGTCCCTCGGCCATGATACCGTTGGAATAGCCCTTCGGCTGCGGCCAGCCGCTGGGCTGAAGCACTTGCAGACCGCGGGTCGCGCCGGCTTCCGGCTTTCTCGTCGTGCTCATGCGGAATTCTCAGCCCCTCTCAGCGCGGCTTCAAGAGGTCGCGCGCGACAATCAATTTCTGAACCTCGGTCGCGCCCTCATAGATGCGCAGCGCGCGGATTTCGCGGTAGAGGCTTTCGACGATCTCGCCCTTGCGCACACCGCGACCGCCGAACATCTGGACGGCCCGGTCGATGACGCGCTGCGCAGTCTCGGTCGCCGTCAGTTTCGCCATCGCCGCTTCGCGCGTCGTCGGCAGCTTCTGGACATCGCGGCGCCAGGCCGCGCGGTAGGTCAGGAGCGCGGCGGCGTCGGTGTCGGTCGCCATGTCGCCGAGCGCGGCCTGGGTCAGTTGCAGGTCCCCCAGCGTCGCACCGAACATGCGCCGGCTGCGTGCATGCGACAGCGCTTCGTCGAGCGCGCGCCGGGCAAAGCCGAGCGCCGCAGCCGCAACCGATGCACGGAAAATATCCAGCGTCTGCATAGCAAGCTTGAACCCGCCGCCCGGCACGCCGAGACGACGGCTCGCCGGGATCCGGCAATTGGCAAAGCGCAACGTTGCCAGCGGATGCGGCGCGATGACGTCGATCCGCTCGGCGATGCCGAAGCCGGGATCATCGGGAAACACGACGAAGGCCGAGATGCCGCGCGCACCCGGCGCCTCGCCGGTCCGCGCAAACAGCGTGTAGACGTCGGCAATGCCGCCGTTGGAGATCCAGGTCTTCTCGCCGTCGATGACGTAGTCGTTGCCGTCGGCGCGCGCGGTGCAGGACATCGCCGCAACGTCAGATCCCGCGTCTTTCTCGGACAGCGCGAAGGCCGCGAGCCATTCGCCGGAGCGCACTTTCGGCAGCACGGCCTTGCGCAGCTCCACAGAACCGCCGAGCGCGATCGCGCCGGAGCCGAGACCCTGCATGGCGAAGGCGAAATCGGCGAGGCCATCGGTATAGGCAAGCGACTCGCGCGACAGGCAGATCGAACGAGAATCGATCGTCGCGGCATCGCCATTGGGCGCCGCGACCGCGCAATTGAGCAGCCCAGCCTCACCCATTGCGCGCACCAGGCCGCGGCAGGCGCGATCGATGTCGCTGTGATCGATCTTGTCGAGGGCTCCCGACTGCACGAAGCGGTCGAGTGCATCGCCGATCGCATGATGACGCGGCTCGAAAAACGGCCAGTCGAGCCATTCGCGCCGGATTACTTTTGCCACGGAGCTCATCCGATCCCTCCTCCGCTCACTGCGCGGCCAGCCGGGCCGCCGCTGCTACAGACCATGCGCATGATCGCCTCGCTTTCGCCGGGTCATGCCATGTGCCGAACCTTCGCCTCAATTATTTTAAGCTTAAAATATTTCGCTGATGCGTGCCTTGTCAAGGAGGGTTCTGCAAAGACCCCGGCGATGGGTCGGCTCGTGGCACTGGTCTTGAGGTACAGTGCAAATCGGATACCGAGCGACGCCGATTATGGTGTGCGGAGGTCGATCACTCCAAAGAACGAGCGCCATATCGCGCCTTCGGACGTTTCCTGATCTGCCGGGCGCACTTGCTGGCTTCCAACCGATTGAAAAGCCCGAACGCGCCCGAAGCTTGATGATCCGGACATCACGCACGGGACCGTCGAGAAGGCTCCGGCTTCCGCTAGCCCATCATGCGTCGATGACAAGATCGGAGAGCGGAACGGCCTGGCAGGTCAGGCACTGCCCTTCATCCAGATCCGCGCAATCGACGAGATGACGAATCTCGCCGCTCTTCATCGGCACGGCGCAGCTTTCGCACTGTCCGACGCGGCAGCCGCTCGGAAGCGTCAGTCCGGCGCCTTCGGCCGCCGCGAGAATGCTGGTCAGCGGCACCTGCGGCGACCATGTCAGCGTTCGGCCCGAACGGGCGAAATGAATCTGGCGCGGCACGAGACCATCGAGCGCGGGTGGCGCGGGCGAGCGGAAACGTTCCCTGAAGATCTCGAAGGCGGGCACGCCACGCGCCTGGAGACCCGCGCTGACCTCGTCCATCATCGCATCGGAGGCGCACATGTAGAAGCGCGCACGCTTGTGCAACAATTCGGGATCGATATCCGAAACGGTAAACCGGCCCTGCCGGTCAAACCGGTCGCCGCTTCGCGGCCGGCTCAAATGCGTAACCAGGGTCAGGTTCGGCAGCCTCTGCCGCAGCGCCTCGAGCCGATGCTGGAACGGCCGGCTCTGGCCATCCCGGCAGCCATAATGCAGCATGACGCGCGGCTCATCCGCGGCCCCCTCCAGCGTTTCGAGATAGGACAGGAATGGCGTGATGCCGATGCCGCCGGCGATCAGAACGACGGGAAACTCGTTGCGTCGCGGCAGCACGAAGCCGCCTTTCGGTGGCTGTAGTTCGACGACGTCGCCGGGCGCGAGCGCATGCCTGATCGCCGTCGAGACCTGCCCGCCCTCGATGTGCCTGACGCCGATGGCGTAAGCTTCGGGCGATACGACCGCCGCTCCGGTGAGCGAATAGGAGCGGATCGCCTCGCCGATCCGGACGCTGACATATTGGCCCGGCCGGAAAGCCGGAAGCGAACCGCCGTCGACGGGCCGCAATGTCAGGGCAACCACATCGGAACATTCCTCGCGGCGCTCCGCGACGGCAAATGACCGCCAGCCTTGCCAGGACGTGCTCTCCTCCGGCGCGACATCGCAGGCAAAGGAGCGCAGCGCCAGCGCCCCGCTGAGCGGATCGCGTCCGTTTTCCGCGATGACGGCGTTGAAGCTCGCGCCGACAGGCTGTGTCTCGTCCGGCAGATAGCCCGGCAGGCCAAGATCCGGCGCCGGCTGCCACCAGCCATAATCGCTCGCCACCACGTCCTGCGCGAGCGCATCGTTGAAGGCGGCCCGCATCCGGATCGCGCCCGTGCGGCTGCGCACGCGCATCCAGTCCCCTTCCTCGATATGCCTGCGACGGGCGAGTTCCGGATGAATCTCGGCCGTCGGCTCCGCGCGCTTGCGGCGCAGCGCATTGATGCCGCGATGCTGGCTGTGACAGAAATAGCCGTTGTTGGCCGAAAACAGCGTCAGCGGAAACGCCTCGTCGCGACGCTCGGCGGGTTCGATGAAGCGCGGGACCGCGGGATAGCCATGGCGATGCAGCAGCTCCGAATAGAGCTCGGCCTTGCCGGTCTGCGTGGCAAAGCCGGTTGTCTCATATTTGCGATGGACATGCGCGAGCGGCACCCGAATGCCTTCCGGCTTCGCCCTCAGCGCTTCGAGGTCGAGTCCGAGCGGGGCAAGCAGGTGCTCAAAACCCTTCTCGACATCACCATCGAAGAACAGCTCGCCCATGCCGAGCCGTTTGGCGAGCTGGAACACGATCCACATGTCGGAACGAGCCTCGCCCTGCCGCGGAATCATCTGCGGGCGCAACTGCACCAGTTCCTGCGCTTCGGGCGAAATCTCGAAGCCCAGACGCAACGCCTCGTGCTCCCACGGACTGGAGACCGGCAGCACGATGTCGGCCATCTCGGCGGTCGGGTTGAGGAACGGATCGCAATGGACCTGGAAGTCGAGCGCCTTCAGCGCCTCCCGTCCGCGCTCCGGCGCCGGATGCGACACCAGAAGATTGGAGCCGAACGCGAACAGCGCGCGGACGCGGTAAGGCTTGCCGGTCAGGGCCGCGTCGTAGAAATCGCTGGAGGTGATCCAGCCATCGGTCGGCGGGCCGAGCGGGCGCTGCGAAAGGCCGAGCGTGCGCGCTCGCGTTTCCGGCGCGATCATCGCCATCGAATGCAACGCGGGCACCGGAAGACTGGGCATCCTGACATTGCCGCCCGGCGCATCGAAGCAGCCGGTCAGTGCATAGAGCGTCGCGACGGCGCGTTCGGTCTGTGAGGCATTGGTATGCTGTCCGAGCCCGGTCCAGCCGTGATAGCAGACCGATGCAGCAGCCGCGATCGTGGCCGCGAGCTGCTCGACCTGCGCCGCCGGAATGCCGGTGATGCGCTCCACCGTCGCGGGATCGTAGGGCTCGGCGGCCGCGACATAGTGATCGAAGCCGGTGCGGCAGGCGATCGGGCCATCGAGACCGGCGATGTCGAAGCTTCCTTCGAGCGCGGCTGCCGCGAGCCCGTCCTCAGCCAGGACCGCCCTGCCCGCGGCCTCGTCCCAAACCAGAAAACCGTCGCCTTCGAGCCCGACATCGCCGGCACGCAGAAAACAGCCGTCGCTGTTGCGGACCAAGAAGGCCGCATTGGTCCAGTGCCGCACGAACTTGGCGTCGTAGGCGCGGTTGACGATCAGCCAGCGTGCCAGACCGAGCGCCAGTGCGGCATCGGTGCCGGGGCGAATCCGCAGCCACAGATCGGCATCGCGCGCCGAGCCGGTCCGGCGCGGATCGATCACCGCAAGCCTGGCGCCGCGCGCCTGCGCGGCGCTGATCGCCTCCGCCTGGGCCAGCCATACGTTGGCGGGGTTATGGCCCCAGAGCAGGATCAGTTCGGAATTGCGATAGTCCGCCGTCGGCAGGCCGCAGCCGAAGGTAAAGGCGTGGGCGTGGTCCTTGTGCCAGTTGCAGATCTCGGTGGAAAAACAATTGTTGGGACTGCCGAAACCGCGGATGAAGCGCTGGATCCAGTCGAGGCTGTCGGATGTCGAGGACGAAGACCCCGACGTCACCGCGAACGCGACCGATTCCGGCCCGGTTTCTTCCCGATAGCGCCCGAGCCGTTCGGCGATCTCGCCCAGTGCCTCGTCCCAGGATATCGGCACGAAGCCCGGATCGGCGGCGCCCTTCGGCGCGGTGCGTCGCAAGGGCGTCTTCAGGCGCCGGGCCGAGTGCGCGATCTCCGGAGCGGCCCTGCCCTTGGGGCACAACGCCTTGCCGGTCGGATGGGCCGGATTCGGCCGCACGGCGATCAGCCTGTCATTCTCGACCACGTTGATGGTGCCGCAGCGGGAACGGCACAACGTGCAGAAGCCAGGCTTTTCCTGCTCGGACATCGTCAGGCCTTCGTTGTCGCACGCCCTCGCTCGGGGGAGCGTGTGAGGGAAGCCGGATTGGCTAGCAGGCTCGCGGCCGTGAGATCCTCGATCGCCGCGCCGACCGATTTGAACAGGGTGATCTCGCTGCGGTCAAGGCGGCCAGGTCTGGTGCCATTGGTCAGTTCATGGAGATCGCCGCAGATCCTGTCGGCGCTCCATCTTTTGGCGGCGATGGGTTGCAGCAGGTCTCCCGCCTCGGCGAGTGCGCCGGCATAGGTATCGACGAAGACGCGGCTGCGCAAAACGGCGTCATCGTCGCTTTCGCGCATCTGCGGCCTGAACGCACCGACGAGGTCGAGATGGGTTCCCGGCCGCAGCGATGCCCCCTTGACCAGAGGCTCGGTCGAGGTCGTGGCGCAGCTGACGATGTCAGCCCGCGGCAAGGCTTCGGCGAGGTCAGCCGCAGGGGCCGCATCGATGCCCTGCCGGATGAGCGTGTCGGCCAGCGCCAGCGCGCGCTGAGGATTGCGCCCCCAGACCAGCACCTGTTCGATCGGGCGAACAGCACAGTGCGCGGCAACGAGGTGGGGCGCGAGATGGCCGGTTCCGACAACAAGCAGCGTGCGGCTGTCGGCACGCGACAGATAGTCGGATGCGAGGGCCGAGGCCGCAGCCGTGCGGCGGTTGGTCAGGGCCTCGCCGTCGATCATCGCGCACGGCTGGCCGGTCTGGCCGTCGAGCAGGAAATAGAGCGACGACACCGCGCCCAGGCCGCGGTCCGCATTGTGCGGAAACACCGTGACGATCTTGACGCCGAGCGCCTCGCCGCGGATCCAGGCCGGCATCGTCAGGAGACTGGCGGGCACGCCGTCGAGGCCGACCTCGTAAGCCTGCCGCAATGGCATCGGCTCCCCCCCCCCC
>NZ_AKIY01000286.1 GCF_000282615.1 Bradyrhizobium sp. YR681
ACAGCGGCCCCGGATTGCGCTTCGCTCCATCCGGGCTACAGGGCCAGGGCGCTCCGCGCCTCGAGCAATAAAAAACACCCGGCGGTTTCCCGCCGGGTGTTCGTTTCATTGGTTCGACAGATCTTACCAGTTGCGCTGAGCGCGGAGGATCATGGCGATCGAGTCCTGGTCCTTCAGCTCGTACACGGCGGCCGGCTTGGCGGTCGTGACGTTCGGGACGATGCCAACCGTACCGGAGTACTTCTGGTCGAGGTGGGTCCAGGACAGGTCAGCCGAGAAGGTCAGGTTCTTGACCGGGGTCCAGCGGGTGACGATACCCAGCTGGCCGATCGAGAAGTCCGGGTTACAGCCGGTCACACCGGCCAGGCCGCCGAACACACCGCCGGTACCGGCAGCGCCGCAGAGCGTGGTCTTGGCCAGCGTGCCGAACTGAGCCTGAGCGTAGGCACCGTACAGCGCGGAGTTCCAGTAGGGATCCCAGTTGTGGGTGTAGGCGCCACGGAAGCCCCAGGTCTTGACGGTTTCCTGCGAGCTGCCGGTCACGAACACCGTGTCGGGAGCGCTGGCGAAGCCGATGCTGCCGTAAGAGCCGGCAATGCCCGAGTTGCCGTACAGAGCGTAGGAGCTGCCCGACAGGTTCTGGAAGTTGTAGCGGGTCGCACCGTCGGTGTAGACGCCCTGGATGTTGATCGTGTCACCCGCGCCAGTCGGGATGTTCTTGATCGACAGAGCGAGCTGCACAGCCCAGCCCCACTTGTCGTCGGGATGGCCGGTGGTTTCGTTCGCACCGTAGTAGCCGACGTGGTTGTCATGCGCAGCCACCGACGCCTGGAACAGACCCCAGGCCTGGTCGACACGCACCATACCAACGAGGTTCGGCGAACGCGAACCGCCGATGGCGTTGGTGCCGTACGAGCCGCCAATCATGCCGCCCGCGGTCGCACCGCTCATGTTGATGTTGCCGGCCTGATAGTACTGGGTGGCATCTTCAGCCGAGAACGCCGCCGTCACGCCCTGGCCGAAGTCGGCCGTGTACGTGAACTGGGTGACACCGGTAACGGTGCCGCCGCCGCCGACGAGGTTGTCGGTGATGTTGCCGGGATAGTTGGTCCAGGGCGCGTCGAACTGCGACACGGCCTTACCCATCGTGAAGCCAGCGAACTGGATGAAGGCGTAGTACACGCCGAGCGCACCGGCCGAGGTGTTGCCGTCGGTGCCGTTCACCGAGCCGGAGCCGTTCGAACCGACGAGGGCGGTGCCGGCAGCGTTGAGGCCGAGCGTACCGCTGTACTGGGTGCCGCCCGTTGCCGAACCGGTGGGGGTATAGTTGCCGGTCGTCCAGGTGAAGACGCCGTCGAAGAAGGTGCGAACCACGCCGTACTCGGTCGCGGTGCGGGTGTCGATGTTCAGGTCTTCACGAGCGCGGAAGGTGTAGTAGTTCATCATGCGGTTGCGAGCACCGGCCGTACCGCTCTGGTTCGGATTGAAGTCCGAGTTGGAGCCGATCACGGCGTCAGCACGCATGTAACCACCGAGCTTGATGCAGGTGTCGGTGCCCGGGATGTAGTAGAAACCGGCGCCGTACAGCGAGCAGATCTTCACGTATTCGACGGCCTTGGCCTTCACGGGAAGGTCGGCTGCGAACGCACCGGAGGCGGCCATCAGGCCGGCTGCCGAGCCGAGAAGAAGCGTCTTCGTAAACTTCATTAGTAAACCTCCAGGTCGGTTCAGGGGGCTCGCCCCCTCGTCGGAGGCCGCTTTACCCACTTCAATTTCCGTTCAATTCAGGCCCGTACTGAAAGTCCGGACTGAAACGACAGTGAGGTGCCCCCCCTCCGTCGTGGCTTCACGTATAGTTTATAAAAGCAGTTGCCTCAATTTATTGATTTGATGAATCGCAAGTTCAGAAGGCGATGTGGCTTGAGAGCAACAGCGGCCAACCAGAGCAGCAATAAAATACTGATTGAAAACAAGAAAAGCCCTCAGGGGGCATCCCGAGGGCTTCTTGGAGGTCTCACATCGCTGTCCATCGACAAAGGTCAAGGGCAGCAGAATTGAGTGAGCCAAGGGGTAATTTAATTAATTGAGTTTTGCAAGTACTAAATCACCGGGCGATTTCGATCATTCGGTGTCTAACACTATCGTCGATGCGCGAAGTTCGAGACGGCTCCCCAATATCCCATTAAAGATGGTGGATAAGACACATGGGGAGGGGCGCCGCATGATCGAGAAGAAACTCGACAGGGCAATCACGGACTTCATCTGGAACGTCGTCGAGATTCACTCTCAGCTGGAGGACATCCACACCAGCTGGGCGGAACTGCTGGGCATCACCCAGCCGCAATGGCTGATCCTGATGGCCATCACGGAGCTGGACGAGGGACGAGGCGTCGCCGGCATCGACATTGCGAACAAGCTGCGGGTCCACCCGGCCTTCGTGACCAACCAGACCAAGAGCCTCGAAAAGGGCGGCTTCCTGTCGCGTCGGCCGGCCGCGGACGACGCGCGCTTCGTCCTGATGTCGCTGACGGCAAAGGCGACGACGGAAATCGAGAAGCTGTCCAAGCGGAAGCTCGCCCTGAACTCGACCATGTTCAACGAGCTCGACGAGAAGACCCTCGCCGAGCTGAATGCCGCGCTCGCAACGATTGCCAAGAACGCCCGGCTGGCGGCCCGATTGCTGGCGATCGACGTGTCGTGATCGACAGCTGCGCGGCTAGAGATAGGTGACGGACTCCAGCTGGCGCACGTCACCCAGCTTGCTGTCGAGCCATTCGAGGATGAAATCGTCGACAGCGATGAAATTCTCGACCTCGCCCAAGGGATGGGGAATGCAGTTCGGCACGACGGTCGAGCAGTCGGCCCCGGCCTGCCGATAGCCGGCTTGCAGCTCGAGCGCATCCTCCTCCCATACCATCGAGCGACTCCCGACGACCACGAGAAGCGGGCAAGGGATTCGGCGCGACGGCAGCAACGAAGCCGGCGAGGTCGTGTCGCGGGCGGCCGGCGCGAGGCTTCCCATCCAGCGCAGCGAGGCCCGGCGCATGACCGGCGCCGCAATGCCGCCGTCGCACACGGCGGCAGCGATCCTGCGATCCTGCAGGGCAAGGCGGGACGCATGACTGGCGCCCGCCCCTTCGCCATAGACTGCGATCCGCTGCGGATCGACATCCGGGCGAGCCTCGATGTAGTCCAGCCAGCATTGCAGCATGTGCTCGGGCCTGACGCGACGACGCACGGATGAATTGCCGGTATCGACGAGCAGAAGCGACACGTGCCGGCGGCATGAGGCCGGCAACAACCTGCTCATCATCGAACCCAGGGTGGCCTCCTCGTCGGCGACGCAGATGACCACCGGTGAAGGCCCGCGACGGAGTGCCGGCAGAAACAGGCCGGTCAGCAGCTCCTGATCGAGGCCTTCGATCCTGACGCGCTCGATCGCCGGACCGGCATCATCCTCGAAGCCTCTCAGACCGATACCGAACCTGTCCGCAAGGTCGCTCTCCGCGAGATCTCCCGGACACGACAGGCTTCGCACGACTTCGAGCGCCGTCAGCGAGCATAGCCACGCTTCCAGGGCAACCAGGACCGATTCATTCCTGCGCGCGGATTCGGCGGATATCCGGTAGTCGTCTGCGACCCTCAACCAGTCCGAGACCCACAGATTCCTGGGCGCTTCACGCACGAGGTCTGCGACGGACAGGCTTTCGAAGAATCCGGACGCGCGATTGCGCAAGCGTGACAGGTTGCCGCCCGCGCCATCGCACGAGCCGTGAGGCCAATGATCACCTTCCATGTCAGTCCCCGAACGGCGCGGTCAACGAATCCCAAGGCTTGGATTACCAAGGCTTGGATTCCCCAGACTTGCCTGCTGCGAATTCAGCGGAGCGCTGGACGAAAAAGTCTGTCGTTCAAACCAGCCAGTCTCGATACGAAATCCACGCCGGCTCAGCTCAATCGTCACACCTCAGCTCCGTTGCTGATCTTCAGTTAGGGCCCCACGCCATTCTGCCATTTTTGCAGTTCCGAGGTTGTAGTTTTTTGTTGCGACCGACGATTAAAATATAGATCGCGTTTGATGACAGAGGAGGCACAAACGTATCGGCACCATCGTGAATTCTTGTCACCATTCCTGCGCGACGCTGATCGCAATACCGCGATGGATGCGACCGATTGTCGCCACGTCGATTCCGACCGTCTGCGTCACGTGGTTTTCCGACGACCGCGCAACAAATGCGATGTTTTCGAATTTCGGCTGAAACGAATATTCGCGCAGTGCGGCTTGACGGAGCGCGCCCTCCTCATCGGATCTGCTGACGACGGTATTTTCCTGCACCGTTCGCTCCTGCTGCACTCTGCGAGGCGAACGGATCGGGAATACCGGAGCCGCCTTGTATGCATTATCCCAGTTGCCATCCCCGCGCACTTCGCTTTACATGCCGCCAACTCGCTCCCGGATCGCAACCGGGGCGCAAAAACCACATGACATCTCCAAGGGACGAAACATGGCGCGCAACATCCTGATTCTCGGTGCTTCCTACGGCTCCCTGCTGGGCACCAAGCTGTTGATGGCGGGGCACAACGTGACCCTGGTCTGCCGCGCCAAGACCGCGGAGCTGATCAACCGCGCTGGTACCGAGGTGCGCATCAAGTTGCGCGACGAGGCGGTGCACCGCGCGATCTTCTCGCGCGACCTGCCCGGCAAGCTCGATGCCGTGACGCCGGCCGATGTCGACTTGTCCCGTTACGACCTGGTCGGCCTTGCGATGCAGGAGCCGCAATACACCAACCACACCGTGCGCGTGCTCATGGTCAGGATCGCCGCGGCGAAGCTGCCGTGCCTGTCGATCATGAACATGCCGCCGCTGCCTTATCTGAAGCGGATTCCGGCGCTCGCCGACATGGACCTCGAAGAGGCCTACACCAATGCGCAGGTGTGGGAGCGGTTCGAGCCGGGTCTGGTGACGCTGTGCTCGCCCGATCCGCAGGCGTTCCGGCCGCCGGAAGAGGCCGCCAACGTGCTTCACGTCGGCCTGCCCACCAACTTCAAGGCATCGGTGTTCGCCGATGAGAAGCACAACAGACTGCTGCGCGAGCTCGAAGCGGACATCGACGCGGTGACGCTCGACGGCCACGACGTGCCGGTCAAATTGAAAGTGTTCGATTCCCTGTTCGTGCCGCTGGCGAAATGGTCGATGCTGCTCACCGGCAATTACCGCTGCATCACGCCGCACGAGCCGCAGTCGATCCGCGACGCCGTGCACGGCGATCTCGCCCGCTCGCAGACGATCTACGATCATGTCGACGCCATCGCCCGCAAGCTCGGCGCCGACCCGCAGGACCAGGTGCCGTTCGCGAAATATGCCAAGGCCGCCGAAAGCCTGCTGAAGCCGTCGTCGGCCGCACGCGCAGTGGCGAGCGGCGCGCCCTTCATCGAGCGCGTCGACCTGCTGGTGAAGCTGATCTCGCATCAGCTCGGCGTGCCCAACGGCGAGATCGACCGCACGGTCGAGACCGTCGACCAGAAGCTGAACGAGAAGATCGTGCAGGGCGGATCGGGCGCGCAGTAGCAACTAAACCAGATTACGCCGATCACGGTCACGAGCGTGACCGACCCTGCGCGTGATCAGGCGGGGACAGTTCCCGGTGTGGCGCAAACTCTATGAGAGGGTTCGCGTCGCGTTGATCACGCAATCGTGTCGACTCCGCGTTGCTTATGCTCTGCACCGTAGATATCACGACCGCGTGAGGCGAGGCATGTTGCTCGTCATCTCATGACGCGATGCGCCGTCAAAACGAGCCGTTTTCCGCGCGAATTGAACCAAGCTGGCGCATTTCCAGCCCGCGGAGCGTGCGAGCGGACCCCTTCCCTGCGTGCATGATCCTTCATTTGCGCAAACGTTGCATGCGCGTGCAACGGGCGCGGCTTCTTGTCCGGCGAGCGGAGAAATGAGCAATGTAGCTTTTTAGGTCAGGTGTCTAAGACCTGTTTGCCGATCGCTCTTTGGCGTTGGTCGCGATGCCTGGCCGATGGAACCGGATCAGAAGACCAAGAACAACAAAATGGATCAGGCGATGCTGAGCGTCGTCCGCGCATTGGAGGCAGGCGCGACGACGATCAAGGGCGTGATTGACGCCACCGGACTGTCCCGTCTGAAGATCGACCGTGCGTTGACCGCACTGGAGAAGCAGAAGCTGCTGGTTCGCGACGGCCAGGGGTTTCGCGCGACCGGCCTGCCGAGATCGGCACGTCCCGCGCGGCAATGCGGATCCTGCAACGCGTGCTGCGATATCCTCGAAGTGGCCGCCGTCGACAAGCCGGTGAACCAGCTGTGCCAGCATTGGCAAACCGGCACGGGCTGCACCATCTACGATCGCCGCCCGCAGATGTGCCGGTCCTTCGTCTGCGCCTGGCTGCAAGGCCATCTCGACGACGACTGGTTCCCTGCGAAGTCGGGCATCATCGTCCATTTCAGCCAGGACGCCGTCAACGTGACGGTCGATGACCATTGTCCCGACCGCTGGCGCGAGGAGCCGTATTTCAGCAAGCTCGCCGAATGGTCGCTGAACGGGATCAGGCGGATCGGCAATCGCGGCTATGCGACCCTGATCGTCTCCGGCACGGAGCGGTTCCTGCTGCTCGGACGCACCATCGTTTCCGATCCGACACCGTTCGGAACGGCGTTCCTGCCGCTCACGGCCGACACGTTCCGGTTCTGGCGCGCGACATCGCCGGAACATTTGCAGCGGCTGCACGAGCGCATCGCCGAAATCGAGCGGATCAGGCAGGAATTCGGCTCCTGCGCGATTCCGGAGAACGAGGACGACGATCCGCAGGCGCCGTACCGGCCCGCACTTCTACGGCTGTCGCATCGCGCCTGAACGCCGCCGTGGGCAACACGGCCCGACTCGCACCGTGGCGCTCGACGCGCCCCGGCCGGGTTGATAAGCCCCTGTCCGCGAATGATGGGGACTTGAGTCGGGGCATGACGGTTGCAATCGAGATGGGGCAGACCACGGCGGGCGCCGTGGCGGCCATGGACCTCGAGGAACTGCTGGCGACCCGTCTCCTGGTGCAGGGCAATTCGGGCTCCGGCAAGTCGCATCTGCTGCGGCGACTCCTGGAGCAGAGCGCACCATGGGTGCAGCAGGCCATCATCGACCCCGAAGGCGATTTCGTCACGCTGGCCGAGCGGTTCGGCCATCTGGTGATCGAAGCCGAGGATCACACCGAGCGCGGCCTTCAGGTCGCCGGCGAGCGCGCACGGCTGCACCGCGTCTCCACCGTGCTCAATCTCGAAGGGCTCGACGCCGAAAACCAGATGCGGCGCGCCGCGGCGTTTCTCGGCGGTCTCTTCGACGTCGATCGCGATCATTGGTACCCGATGCTGGTGGTGGTGGACGAGGCGCAGCTGTTCGCGCCGGCGGTTGCCGGCGAAGTCTCGGACGAGGCGCGCAAACTGTCGCTCGGAGCCATGACCAATCTGATGTGCCGCGGCCGCAAGCGTGGCCTCGCCGGCATCATCGCGACCCAGCGGCTGGCAAAGCTGGCCAAGAACGTCGCGGCGGAAGCCTCCAACTTCCTGATGGGCCGCACCTTCCTCGACATCGACATGGCGCGTGCGGCCGACCTGCTCGGCATGGAGCGGCGGCAGGCGGAGGCCTTTCGCGATCTCGAGCGCGGACAGTTCATGGCGCTGGGGCCGGCGCTGTCGCGCCGTCCGCTGCGCTTGAACATCGGCGCGACCGACACCAGCCCGCGCAATTCCACGCCGCGGCTGATGCCGCTGCCGGAGGCCGCACTCGAGGATATGCGCGCCGTGATCCTGGCCGCGCCGCCGCCCGATGCCAGCCGGCCGCAGCGCCGGCCCGCGCCTGACCTGCTCGAGCAGCTTCGCGCCGCGAAGGCGGCTGCGCCGGAGATCAGCCCCGAGCCGGTCGAAGTGCCGGTCAGCGCCGAAGAGCTCGCCGAGCGGCGCGCGCGCGTCGATCGCACGCTTCGTGCCGTGCTTGCCGCGCCCGACGCCGGCTTCCGCGCCGTCGGCGTGCTCTATCAGGAGTTCGTGGTCCGCTGCCGCATCGAGGGGCTCGGCTCGGCTGTCCCTGATCTCACCGAATTCCGCCGCATGCTGACGCGCGCACGCGCCGGGCTCGGTGCCGAGCATGCCGAGGACGATTCCTGGCAGGAGGTGTCGCTGCGCGCCTCGATCCTGCCCGACGACATGCAGGGCGTGTTCATGATGATCGCGCGTGCGGCGAAAGAAGGCTGGCCCTGCCCCGGCGATGCCGCGATCGCGCGTGCCTACGGCTCGCACTCGCTGCGCCGGGCGCAGCGCCTGCTCGGCTATATGGAGGAGCAGGGCCTCATCGTCTGCCAACTCGACGGCGGCGGACGCCGGATCGTGACGCTGGTGGAGCTGGCCTGGGCGACCGCACCGGGCGATCCCAATGGCGACGATCTGCCGGTCGAGCCGGCTCCGAGCGCAGCTTCCGCCTGAGCACTACGCGGCCTCGGAGCCGCCGAGATAGGCGTCGCGCACCCGGGGATCGTCCTTCAGCGCCTTGGCCGAGCCTGACAGCACGATCTTGCCGGTCTGGAGCACATAGGCTTCGTGCGCGATCTCGAGCGCGAGGCTGGCATTCTGCTCGACCATGAACACCGAGACGCCCTCCTGGTTGATGGTGCGGATCAGCTCCAGCACGCGGTCGACATAGAGCGGCGACAGGCCCATGGTCGGCTCGTCCATCACGATCATCCTGGGCCGGCTCATCAGCGCGCGTGCCATCGCGACCATCTGCTGCTCGCCGCCGGACAAGGAGCCGGCGCGCTGCGACAGCCGCTGGCCGAGCTTGGGGAACAGCGTCAGCATCCTGTCGAGATCCTGCGCGATCGCCTCGCGGTCGTTGCGCACGAAGGCGCCCATCAGGATGTTCTCGCGGACGCTCATGTCGGCGAACAGCCGCCGCGCCTCAGGTACCGAAGCGATGCCGCGGCGGACGATCTGCGGCGTGGTCAGCCCGATCAGCGAGGCGCCGTCGAACGTCACCTCGCCCGAGCGCGGTTTGACGAGACCGAGGATGATCTTCATCGTCGTCGACTTGCCGCTGGCATTGCCGCCGAGCAGGCAGACGATGTGGCCGCGCGCAACCGTGATCGACAGGTCGAAATGCACCTGCGCCTGGCCGTAGAAGGTGTTGACGTTCGACAGCGCCAGCAAGGCATCGGGAGCAGTCATGCCGCACTCTCCTGCTCGCCCGAGCCCGACAGGCCGTGGCCGAGATAGGCCTCGATCACCTTGGGATCGCCGCGCACCTGTTCGCCCGGCCCTTCCGCGATCTTCCTGCCCTCGTCCATGACGATGACGCGATCGGAGAGGCGCATCACCATCTCCAGCTTGTGCTCGATCAGGAGGATGGTCAGCCCCTCCGCCTTCAGCTCGGCGACGAGGCCCTGCATCTCCGTGGTTTCGGTCGGGTTCATGCCGGCGGTGGGCTCGTCCAGCAGCAGCAGGCGCGGCTTCAGCGCCAGCGCACGCGCGATCTCGACGCGGCGGCGGTTGGCGTAGGAGAGACTGTAGGCGGGCTGGTCGATGCGCGGCAGCAGCCGTTCGCCGAAGCGGGCGAGGATGGCCTTCACCTCCTCGCGCAGCCGCTCCTCTTCGTCCCTAACGCTGGCGGGACGCAGCAGCGCCAATCCCAATTCGAGCAGCGGGCCGATCACCGGCACCGCCGGCTTCACCGCACGCAGCCGCGTGTGCGCGCCGATCAGCACGTTGTCCATCACGCTGAGATTGCCGAACACGCGACCGAGCTGGAAGGTGCGCGCGATGCCCCCGGCCGCCAGCCGCTCCGGCGGCAGGCCGGTGATGTCCTGGCCTTCGAAGTGGACCGTGCCGGCGTCGGGCCGGTCGAGCCCGGTCACGAGGTTGAACAGCGTGGTCTTGCCGGCACCGTTCGGGCCGATGATGCTGACGAGCCCGCCTTTGGCGAGATCGAGATCGATGGCGTCGACGGCGGTGAGACCGCCGAAACGGCGCGTCAATCCGCGCAGGGTCAGCATGGGCGCGTGCTCGGCCATCAGATCGTCCCCAACAGGCCTTGCGGCCTGAACCGCACCAGCAGCAGCAGCACGATGCCGTAGATCAGGATGCGGTACTCGGCCGCGATCCGGAACACTTCCGGCAGGCCGACCAGCGCGACCGCTCCGACGATGGCCCCGACGACATTGCCGAGCCCGCCAAGGATCACGACCGTCAACGCCAGGATCGATTGCTGCGTATTGAAGGTCTCGTGGTTGATGTAGGAATAGAGATGCGCTGCGATGCCGCCGCTGACGCCGGCGGCGAAGCCGCCGAAGATGAAGGCCAGCGACTTGTAGCGGTTCAGGCTGAGGCCATAGGCACGCGCGGCGATGTCGTCGTCTCTGATAGCGCGAAAGCTGCGGCCGAGATGCGAAGAGAGCAAGCGCCCCTGGAGCAGCGCCAGCACGACCATCACGACAAAGCTGAACCCGTAGATCGAATTCGGGCTAATCAGCTCATAGCCGAACAGCGACAGCGGCGGGATGCCGGAGATGCCGATCGGGCCGCGGGTGACGCTCTCCCAGTTCAGGATCACCAGCGACACGATCTCGCCGATCGCAAGCGTCGCGATCGAGACGTAGTGCCCACGCAGGCGGAACGATGGCGAGATCAATGCGGTGCCGAGCGCGGCGCTCATCAAGCCACCGCCAATGATGGCCAGGCCGACCGGAACGTTGAGAGTGAGTGACAGCAGCGCGGAGGTGTAGGCGCCGATCGCCAGCAGCGCGGCATGTCCGAGCGAGACCTGCCCGATCGTCCCCGCGACCAGCGTCAGGCTGAGCGCGAGCATGCCGAGCAGCCAGGCGTTGATCAGGGTCTGGAGCACGTAGAAGGACACGGGAAAGAAGGGCAGAACCGCAAAGACAGCGGTTGCGGCAAGCAGTGCCCAGCGCGGAATGCGCACGGGGCGACTCGGCGCGATGAACGTGCCGGTGAGCGGTTCGGGCGGCGCCTGCCTTGCGCTGGCGAACAGGCCGTTCGGCCGCAGCACGAGCACGACGACCAGCAGCAGGAACGCAAACAGGTTGCGGTAGCTCGTGCCGAACACCGCGACGCCGTAGCTCTCGACGAGGCCGAGCAAGAGACTGCCGATCACCGCGCCCGGCACGTTGCCGGCGCCGCCGACGACTTCGGCGACGACGCCCTTGAGCGTTGCCTGCAGGCTCATCGCGGTGTCGATCTGGTTGTAGTACATGCCGACCAGCAGGCCGGAGACGCCGCCGAGCGCAGCCGCAATACCGAACACCGCCTGATTGACGCGGTTGACGTCGACGCCCATCTGCATCGCGGCGTCGCGGTCCTGCGAAGCCGCGCGCACGGCCCAGCCAAGCTTGCTGTAGCGCAGGAACACGAACAATAAGAGCGCGCTGGTGAGGCCGACACCGGCGATCAAGAGATCAAGCGGGCCGATGGTGCCGCCGCCGACCTGGAAGCGGACATCAGGCAACTGGCTCGGCAACGCCCGCGGATTGGGCGAGAAGGTCAGCATGACCAGCTGATCAAGCACGAAGCTGATGCCGATCGTGGCGAGCAACGGCGCGATCCGCACCGAGTTCTGCAGCGGACGCAGGCCGAACCGCTCGATGATCAGGCCGACCAGCGCCGCAGCCACCGCGACCACGATGATGGTGAGCGGCAGCGGCGTATGCAGCTGCACCACCGCGACCCAGCCGATATAGGCGCCGACGAGGTAGATCGATCCTTGCGCAAAGTTGATCAGCCGGCTGACGCCGAAGATCAGCGCGAGCCCGACCGCAACGAGGGCGTAGACATTGCCGACGATCAACCCGTTGATCGTGTAGTCGAGCCAAGAAGACACGCAGTTGCCCCCGCGTAGAGAGAAAAGCGGCCGGAGCGCCCGCTCCGGCCATCAGGTCAGGTCGGCTTGCCGTCCCAGAGCGCGAACTGGCCCTTGCGCACGACCAGCTCGGCGTTCATGGCGCCCTTGACCCGACGGGTCGCGACGTCGAACGTCGCCTGCCCGAAGATCACGCTCGGGACGTCCTTCACCTTGGTGAAGGCCTCGCGGATCGCCTTGCGGTCGGTCCCCCCGATCTTCACCACGGCGGCCGCCATGTTCATCGCGTCATAGGCATAGGCGTTGAAGGCATCCGGCTCGGTCCCGTTGTACTTCTTCTTGAAGCCGGCGATGAACTTCTGCACCTCGGGCCGCGGGTCTTCCGGGAAGTAGCGCGTGCCGACATGGACGTCCTCGACCGCCTCGCCGCCGAGCTCGAGGAATTTCGGCGAGTAGACTGAGCTCGCGGCGCAGATCACCTGCTTCAACCCGACCTGGCGGGCTTGGCGCGCGATCAGTGCGCCGTCGGAATAATAGGAGATCAGAATCAGCCCGTCCGGATTGGCGTCGCGGACGCGCACCAGCGTGGAGCGGAAGTCGCGCTCCTCGGCGATGTAGCCCTCGGTGACCGCGATCTCCGCACCATACTCCTTCGCGGCATTGACGAAATAGTCGCGGCTGGTGCGGCCCCAGTCGGTGTTGAGGTGCAGCACCGCGAGCTTCTTGAGGCCAAGACGCCTCACCGCATAGGACGCCAGCAGCGGCTGCTCGTCGGCCTGGCTGACCGAGGTGCTCCACATGAAGTCGCCGCCCTTGGTAAAATCGGGGTGCGAGTTGGTGAAGCCGAACTGCACGAGGCCCGCGCGCTGATAGATTGGCGATGCCGCCATCGAGGCGGGACTCGAGAAATCGCCGAGCTCCAGCACGATGGCGGGATTGGAAACGAATTTCTGGGCGATCGCGACCGACTGGCGCGGGTCGCTCTGGCTGTCCTCGAATTGATAGGCGAGCTTGCGGCCATTGATGCCGCCGGCGGCCTGGATCTCGTCGAGCGCGAGGTCAAAACCCTGCTTCCATTGCGTGCCATATTGCGCGTTCGGCCCGGTGAGAGGGCCGCTGACGCCGAGCAGGATCGGCTCGGAGGACTGCGCAAAGGCGCTGCGCGAGACGGCCGCTCCCGCCATCATGGCGGCAAGCGAGCCCTTGACCAGGGTACGGCGATCGATGTTGCTCATGAAAGGCTCCATCCACTCAGGTGTTGAAACAAAGCAGCAATTCTTGTGCCGGTGAGATTGCCTATTTCGAGGGCTCGCCGAGCGACAGCATCAGCCGGTTCGCCCAGTTGAAGAACGAGGCGCCGTTGATGACATCGACGATCTCGGCATCGTCGAGCCCGGCGCGACGCAGCTCCTCGATATTGTCGGGCCCGAACGCAATGGGCGTCGCGGCCAGCGCGACCGAGGCCTTGACTACGGCATTCCAGCGCTCACCGAGATCGGCCCCGACGCCCTCGTCGAGCAGACGCTGCACGTCGTCGCGGCGCTTGGAATAGGTGCTGGCAAACCGCGCATGCACCGAGGCGCAATAGATACAGCCGTTGTAGCGCGAGGTCGCCGCCGCCGCGAGCTCACGCTCGGCGCGCGGCAGGCCGTCGGCGACGTTGTAGAAGATGTCCTTGTCGGTCTTGGTGCGGGCTTCCAGGACTTCGGGGTCGCGCACCAGCAGGCGAAAATATTCCGACTTGGCGCGGGCGCGATCGACCAGGCCGGCAAAATGCCGCTCGGTCAATTCGGCCTCGGGCAGCGGATCGATCCACGACACCCAGCCGAGTTCGTCCTGGGTGAATACGACGGGCGGATTGACATTGTTTGCAGCGCTCATGATTGCTGTCTCCTTATGCGCCGGCCGCGGCGGTCGCAGTGCGTCCGAGCGAGGCGCCGAGCACGCGCAGGCCGGTGACGACGCGCACCTGGAACGACAGGAACGCAACGAGCTGAGAGAAGGTGACGATGCCGGTATCCGACCAGCCGGCGGCAAGCAGCGCCTTCATATCGGCGGACGCGGCATCGCGCGGACGCAACACCAGCAGATGCGCATGTTCGAACGCCGCAACGAGCCGGGCGCCAAGCTCGGGCTTGCGCTCCGCGCTGACGCGATAGATCAAGCCGGCCTTGTTCTCGACCGACAACGGCCCGGCCGGAAAGGCGCCGTAGGGGCCCGAGGTCTCGCCGCGCGCGATCTCGACCTCGATCGCTTCAATCAGGCGCGCGCCATCGGCGGTCGCAGCTAACTTCGCCCGGTAGAAGGCGGCCACATCGGGGTTGCGGTGAAGGCCGATCACGAAGAACGCGACCGCGGCGCGCTCGACCAGCGAAAAGTCGCCGGCGTCGATCGGCTCGAACAGAGAGAGATAACTCTTCTGCGCATTGTCACGCGCTTGCACGCGCTTCGCGCGGATGCCGTCCAGAGCCGATCCCGGCTCGATCCCGGCGAGCGTGTCGATGATATCCTTCGTACCCATATCATTCAGCCTCGTACAATTCCTTGGAGCCGCAACTAGCCCGCCAACGCGACGTCTGCCGGCACCGTCCTGGTCCAGCCCAGCGCCGGCGCGACTTTCTCCGCGACCAGCTCGATCGAGCGTAGGACATAGGGATGCGGCGCATCGACCGAATGGACCTGGAAGACCAGATCAGTCACCCGCTCCAGCGTCGCATCGGTCCGCAGCGAGGCGATGACCTCATCGGCTGCGCCGGCATGGGTGTCGAAGGCCGTGATCATCTCCTGCAGCGTCTCGCCTGGAGGAAGGTGACCACCCTTCATGAATTGCGGCAGCGCGCGGCGCAGGCCGATGTCGGCGAGACGCAGCGCCTCGCGATGGTCGTCGGCAACGAAGACGCTGCGCGAGGCCATGATGCGCGGCTCGCATCCCGGCGGCAGCGCTGCGAGATAGGCGTCGATGATCGGGTTCTGGATCTCGGCGAGCGTGGCCTTCGGCGCATCCTTGGCGCGCGGCTGGGTACGCGAGAGCAGGAGGCCATCGCCGGCCTTGCCGGCGCGGGCACCGCCCGCGACCGAGAATGTCGCCTGCCAGATGCGCTTGTCCAGTTGCGGCCGCTGCGGATAGAGCGTGTCGCCGCCATCGAGCGGCTTGCCGGTCAGCGCGGCGCGCACGATTTCCAGATTGCGGGCAAAGATCTCGTTGCGCTGGGTGCCGTCGAGGCCGAAGGCGGCAAAGGCCGACGGATTGCCGCCGGTGCCGACGCCGAGCTCGAAACGGCCGTTGCAGAGCAGATCGAGCACGGCAGCGTCCTCCGCGACCCGCACCGCGCTCTCCAGCGGCAGCGTCACGATGCCGGTGCCGAGGCGGATGCGCGAGGTCTGGGCCGCGACGTAGCCGAGGAAGGTGAAGGGCGACGGCAGGCCGCCCTCGCGCTCGTGGAAGTGATGCTGCGCGATCCACGCGGAATCAAGCCCGGCCTTCTCGGCGCGGACAATCTGCTCGGCCGCGAAGCGATATCGCTCGGCCGGCGCCGCCTCGTCGAGAAGCCGCGTGAAGAAGCCCAGGCGTTTCAGGTTTGCAAAGCGTTTCATACGATCCCTGTCGGGCGAGGATGGGCCCCGATGATGTCGGTTGCCGCAGCTCCACACAAGCGGGCATTGCGCAAGGCTCATGCGCAAGGCTGCCCGCCGGATCGCCCCTGCGCTGGACTTCGGCTAGGCAGACTGCCTACCAGCTCGGCAGCACAGCGCCCTTGAACTTGGTCAGGACGAATTCCTTCACCTCAGGCGTGTGATAGCTATCCACCAACACCTTGACCCAGGGCTTGTCCTTGTCGGCGGCGCGCACGGCGATCAGATTGACATAGGGGCCCTTCGGGTCCTCACGCAGGATCGGATCCTTGACCGGATCGAGGCCCGCCTGGGTTGCATAATTGGTGTTGATCGCGGCGGCGTCGACGTCGTCGAGCGCGCGCGGCGCCTGCGCCGCGTCGACCTCGATGAATTTCAGCTTCCTGGGATTCTCGGTGATGTCGAGCACCGTGGGCTTGAAGCCCGTGCCGTCCTTCAGCTTGATCACGCCCTTGTCGCGCAGCAGCAGCAGTACGCGGCCGCCATTGGTCGGATCGTTCGGGATCGAGACCTTGCCGCCCTCGGGGATGTCGGCGAAGGCCTTGTGCTTCTTCGAATAGACGCCGATCGGGAAGTTCACGGTCAGGCCGACAGCCTCGATCTTGTAGCCGCGGTCGGCCTTCTGGTTGTCGAGGTAAGGCTGGTTCTGGAACGAATTGGCCTGGATCTCGCCGGCATCGAGCGCGGCGTTCGGCACGACATAGTCGGAGAATTCGAGCAGCTGGATGTCGAGGCCCTGCCTGGCGGCGATCGGCTTCACGGCCTCGAGGATCTGCGCATGCGGCCCCGGCGTCACGCCGATCTTGATGGTCTCGGCGTTGGCTGCGGCCGACCAGGCGACGAGCACGGTCGAGAGGATCAGGGGCAGGCGAAACGACATCTTGGTCTCCAAAAGTCTGCGGCAATGATTGGAACCGTATTCGCTTCTCCGCCGGGCGAAATCAATGAAATGGAAATCCATATTGGCCGCCTCGGCGGACGAGCCTTTCTCCATTCGGCGTGAAACGGGAAACGAATTCTCGGCGACAATTGCGCCTCCTGCAAGCGTGACGCGTGTCACGGCAAAGCAGCGCGCGGAGAGCGAGATTGGCGGCAGGCTCTGCAATAAAGACCAGCCAGGAGAGCAGCCATGACCGCCCTCGCCGCCCTGAAGTTCGCCAGCCGGAACCGGCTCGGATGTTTTGCGCTCTATGCCCTGCTCCAGGGCGTGCCGTTCTTTTCCGGCCTGGCGCTGATGATGAAGCTGATCAACACGTCCGAATTCGTCGGCGAGCCCTATGGCGCCGCCATCTTCGTTGCGATGGCGTCAACTCTCCACGCGCTGCTGAATCTGTGGCTCGGGCCGAAGTTTCCGCATTTCTTCAGGCACAGCTTCGAGCCGCTGTTCACCGATCCGGCGCTGTCCTTCTCCGAAAAGGTCACGCGCTGGCTGGCGCATCCGAACACGCCGCTCAAATTGCTGAGCAATCTGCTGGTGCTGTCGGCGCTGGCCGTCGGCGTCGCCGGCATCCAGTGATGCCTGTTTACTCGGTCCGCCAGGTCGATGGCGACAGCATGATCAACGCACAGATCGCGGCATAGGCGGCGAGCGACACCGTGACCATGGTGGCGAGGCCCGCCATGCCTGCACCAAAGCTCGCCACCGCGATCCAGCCGCCGCCGGCCGCGATCAGGATGCGCGCGACCGACGACGCGAGCGGGCCCATGGCGCGGCCGGTACCTTGGGCCGCGAACGACGTCACGAAACCGAAGCCCAGCGCGGCATAGGCCGGCGCGACGATGCGCAAATAGGTCATGCCTTCGCTCACCACCTCGGCATCATGGCTGAACAGATTGAGCCAGGCGGTCGGGAAGATCGCAACGAGCAAGCCGATCGTGCCGGTCATAATCATGCCGACCACGCCGCTGATCCAGCCGATTTTCCGCGCCCGCGCGGTCTCGCCGGCGCCCATGTTGACGCCGACCATGGTCAGCGTTGCGGTGCTGATGCCGAACAGAAGCGGGATCATGATGTAGTCGAGCCGGGAGGCGATGCCGTAGCCGGCGAGCGCGGAGGTGCCGAACAGGCCGACCGCGCCGGTGACGAGGATGACGGTGAGATTGGTCAGCACGGCGTTGAACGCGGTGGGTATGCCGACCTTCAGCATGTCGGCAAAAATCCTTGCGCGGAGCGGCACGATGTGCAGCTTCAGGCCGGTTGCGCCCGAGGCCATGTAGCGCAGCAGGAACAGCATCGCCGCGCCGTAATAAAGGCCGAAGGCAACGCCGGCGCCGCCGATGCCGAGCCGCGGGATCGGTCCGAAGCCGAAGATCAGCGCCGGCGAGACCGGAATGGTCACGATCGCGCCGACCAGCGTCACCAGCGCGGGCACCCTGACATTTCCGGAGCCCCGCAGCGCCGCCGCCTGGAGATTGACAATCCAGACCGGAATGGCGCCGGCGAACAGATAGTTGGAGTACGTGGTGGCGGCAGCGAGCGCTTCGCCGGCGCCGCCGAGGGTACGGTAGAGCCAGGGGCCGCCAAGGATCACCCCGAGGGTGAAGATGCCGCCGGCGATGATCGCCAGCACGACCGCATGAAACAGCGCGGCCTCAGCGTCAGCGCGGCGGCCTGCGCCGACCGCGCGCGCCACCGAGGATGCAACACCGGAGCCGAACCCGCCATTCGACATCATGGTCATCAGCATGAAGATCGGAAACACCAGCGCGGCGCCCGCCAGCGCATCGGTGCCGAGAAAGCCGACATAATAGGCCTCCGCGATGTTCACCGCGGTCTGCGCCACCAGCACGGTGACGGTCGGCAGTGCCAGGCGAAGCAGCGTCGGGAGGATCGGCGCGGTCAGCAGCGCAGCCCGCTTCTGCTCGGCCGCGTTTGGGGTCGCCGCGGCGTTGGGGATTGCTGCCTGACGCAGCGGAGCCGCAGGGCGTGCCACGATTTGCGGGGCGGACATGGCCGGCGCGGCGGCATCCTCGACTGACATGGGTCCGGTCCTCTGATTCCCTGAAGGCACGGCCCATCGACCGCCCCTTTGCATTATGGTCATAATGTATTATTATGATCATAATGCAATAGACCCGGCCTCACGATTTTGTGGCCGGGAAACGCCGAGGTCGCAGGAGGCGGGATTGGCACGTTACGACAAGGGACACCGGGACACGACCCGGCAGCACATCCTCGATGTTGCCTCCGCGCAGTTCCGCGAGAGCGGCATCGCCGCGGTCGGGCTCGCCGGCATCATGGCGGAGGCAGGCCTGACCAACGGCGCCTTCTACACGCATTTCGCCTCCAAGGAGGACCTGGTGCGCGCGGTGCTGCGGGATGCGCTGGAGCGGCGCGAGCAGCGGCACAAGGACAATCTCGCCAACGGCGTCGCGCTCGAGACCACGATCCGCGACTACCTCTCCCTTAGGCATCGCGACCGTGCGGCGACCGGCTGCCCGACCGCGGCGCTGGTGTCCGAGATCGCGCGGCATCCGAAGGCGACGCGCGATGCCTTCACCGGAAAGATGTCCGACATCCTCGCGCTGATTGCTGCGCAGATGCCGGATGGTTCGGCCGCCGCGCGGCGGCGGCGTGCGATCTCGGTCTATGCGACGATGGTCGGCGCGCTGCAATTGTCGCGCGCGGTCAACGACAAGCAATTGTCGGAGGAGATTTTGGAGAACGCGGTCGAGGCCGCGCTCACACTCGCGAATGGACCGTGATGCAAGTGTGGCCATTTCCCGGCCGCGGCAATGAATCTTTTGCCGGAGCAACACAGCGAAACTTGATGGATTTGCGCCGGCCGGGTTAGCGTGGCTCGCGGCCTTACAACTTCCCCAAGTTCGTTTAGCTCGCGCTGGATCGCTGCTTGACACTCTCAGGCGGCGATCCAGTCCTTCCCTCGCTAGACGATGCCGCCTTGCCGAAGCGCCTCGATCGCAGACGCGTCGTAGCCGAGTTCCGTCAAAACACGATCGGTATGCTCGCCAAGCGTCGGCGGGCGGCTTGCGATCTCACCCGGCGTTTCCGACAGCCGCACGGCAGCCCGCACCACCGGCGCGGGTTTCGGCAAGCCGGGATAATCGACGTCCTGCATGAAGCCGGCGGCGCGAATATGCGGGTGATCGAGCGCCTGTTGCGGGCTCAGCACGGGCCCGGTCGGGATCATCGCGTTGCCCAGCGTGTCGACCGCCTCCTGCGTGGTGCGCTCGGCGCACCAGCGCGCCATCCGCTCGCTGATGATGGGGCCGTTGTTGCCGCGGCTGATGTCGTCGGCAAAGCGCGGATCGTTCAGCCACTGTTCCTCCTCGCCCATCAGCCTGGCCCATCGCTTGAACAGCGGATGCCCCGTGACCTGGCACAGCACCCAGCCGTCTTTGGTGCGGTAGATGTCGGCGGGCGCGGCGGTCTGGCCGAGATTACCGGTCGGGACGCGATTGACGTTGATGACCGCCTGCTCGATCAGCGTGGCGTTGGTGAAGGACAGTGCGGTGGCCAGTAGCGCGCCCTCGACGATCTGCCCGCGGCCCGATTTGCCACGCTCGATCAGCGCCGCGAGCGTGCCGAAGGCGCAGTGCAGCGCGGTTCCGAAATCGACCCAGTTCACCGCGGCGCGGTAGGGCGGATCGCCGGCGCCGGTCATGTAGACCGAGCCCGACATGACCTGGCCGACGCCGTCGAAGCCGACGCGGTCGGACCAGGGCCCCGGACCGCCGAACGCGGTCGCCGTCGTCAGGATGATGTCCGGCTTGATCGCTTTCAGCTGCTCGTAATCGAGCTTCATCGCGCGCAGCGTCTGCGGCGGCAGATTGGCGACGACCACATCCGCGGTCGCGATCAGGCGGCGCATCACCTCCTGCCCCTCCGGCTTCATCGGATCGAGCGTGATGCATTTCTTGTTGCGGTTGATCTGGAGGAACAGCGCGCCTTCGCCGCCTTCGCCGACCGGGGCCACGAAGCGATCCTCGCTGCCGTCGCGCTTCTCCACCCGGATGACCTCGGCGCCGAATTCGGCCAGCAAGGTCGCGCAATAGGGCCCCGCGATATAGCGCCCGAAATCGAGGACGCGCACGCCTTCCAGAACTCCCCCCATCGATCTTTTTCCTTATGTGTTTCGTCCAGATTACAGGGACTGACTACCACGGCAAGGTGGCAACGGCATCGCGCCCTGCCCTCAAGATGTGATCGGCAAACAGTTTCGGCTGGCGGAAATTCTGCTCTAGTATGACCCGTCCGTCCTCCAGCGAGAAGCGTACATCCATGCCGCAACAATTCGATCGATCCGCAGAAGATCTCGGCAACGCCATCCATTTCGAGCACGTCAACATCCAGGTGCCGGACCAGCGCCTGGCGACCTTATTCTACGTCACGGGACTTGGGCTCACCCGCGATCCCTATCTGATGGTGTCCGACACCAACATGTGGATCAACGCCGGGCGCAGCCAGTTTCACCTGCCGAGCGGCAGGCCGCAGGTACTGCGCGGCCATACCGGCCTCGTCATCGAGGGGCGCGAGGCGCTGCTGGCGCGACTGGCATCGGTCGCGAAGAAGCTCGAAGGCACCGCCTTCACCTTCGCCGAGCACAACGACCATGTCGAGGCCGTCTGCCCGTGGGGCAACCGCATGCGCATCCACGAGCCGGACGCGGCGCGCTTCGGGCGCGTCACGCTCGGCATCCCCTATGTCGAGTTCGACGTCCCCGTCGGAACGGCACCGGCAATCTGCGCCTTCTACCCTGAGATCATGGGCATGCCCGCGGCGTTGTGGAACGGCGACGGCACGGTTGCGGCGGTGAAGACCGGCCGCGACCAGCACCTGCTGTTTCGCGAGACCGATCTGCCGCAGGGCGACTATGACGGGCACCACGTGCAGATGTACATCACCGACTTCTCCGGCCCCTACCGCAAGCTGCTCGCACGCAACCTGATCTCCCGCGAGGACAATCAATATCAATACCGGTTCTGCGACATCGTCGAGCTCGGCAGCGGCAAGACGCTGTTCACGGTCGAGCACGAGGTGCGTAGCGCGACCCACCCGATGTTCATGCGGCCGATGGTCAATCGCAATCCCGTGGTCAACAATCGCAACTACGCGTTCGGCCACGATCAGACGTCATGGGCGATGGGGCCTGACCTCTACGACGGATAGGCCGCGGCAAATTCGGACCCGGTCGCAGGGCGGACGAAAGCCTGCTCGCCTCGCCTAGAATGTCCCGGCCATGGTGAGGCGGAGCGTCAGCGGCTCGACCGGGTGCAGCACGGTGTCCATCACGCCGTTCTGGCAGACCGCCGTCGGCGCCGTGCCCGACCTGCAGAGATTGTACAGCGTGTCGGTCCTGAGCAGCGAGCCATAGGCATAGGTGATCTGGTTCGCTCGCGTATTGAACAGGTTGAGCACATCGAGCTGGATCCGCCAGCCATTGTCGGCGCGATAGCCGAGGCGGCCGTTGAAGACGCCGGTCGCGGAGGAGCGGAACGCATTGTCCTCCGTCAGCGGGCTGGAGGCGAGGTAGCGCCAGCGCAAGGCCCCGAACCAGCCGGTCTTCTCGCCGAGCGTGATGCCGGCTGATGCCACCATCGGCGGCGCATTCGGAATGTAATTGCCGGGCGCGTTGCCGATTTGCGCCTCCGGATAGCCGGCAAGCGAGGCATAGACCGCCGCCTGCTCGCCGTCATAACCGCGAACGCGCGCATGCGTCATCGCAAGGTCCGCGTCGATGTCGATCCAGGATTTGGGGCGATAATGGTTGGTCCACTCGAAGCCGTAGCGGCGGCTGGCGCGGGTCGGCTCGGTGTCGCCGGCATCGCCGGAGAACAGGATCTCGGACTCCTGGTCGAGGATGAAGACGCTGAACGAGGAATCGAGACCGGGAACGATCCTGGTGCGAACGCCCATTTCCGCGCCGCGCGTGCGCACCAGGAGCGGCGACGGCGAGAGTTTTGTGGCGGAATCGCCCGGGTCTTCCGTCGTCGTCGCGCCGCGGGCGTCGTTGGAGTGCATGCCATAGCCGGCGCCGAGGAACATTTCGGTCTGGTTGAAGGGGCCAAGCACCATGCGGAATTTCGGGCTGCCGAGCGAGGCATTGACGCTGCCGGAATTGCCGGAGTTGAACAGCGAGGTGACGTTGGCGGCATAATAGTCGCCGCGCCAGCCGACGGTGGTCCTGAGCCAGCCGGTCCAGCGCACGGTGTTTTCGGCGTAGACGCCGACGCTGCCCTCGCCGACCTTGTCGCTGCGGACGCTGGAGAGATAGCTGCGTCCGACCGTGTCGGTGAGCGCCAGATCGATCGCATCATAGCGCGATTGCAGGCCGAACATCGTCTGCATCGGCAGGCCCGCAAGCGAGCCGTTCAGCGTGCGCGAGATGTTTGCGCCGGCCATCAGGCGATCGTCGTGCTGGTGGAACTGGTCGCCGAACACGGGATCACCGAGGTAGTAGGTAAAGTTGTTGAAGAGGTCGAGCTGGCTCTTCACGACATAGGCGTTCGCCTTCCACGAGCCGAGATCGTCGCTCTGCGCCACGCGGCCCGAGAGCGCGAAGCGATTGGTGTTGCCGCCGTCGGTCGGATCCTCCGAGCCGAAGCGGCCCAGCAGGCCCGCCGTGATCGCGCGCTGCGGCACCTGGTCGGTGGAATTCCACGTATTGGCGTAGGCCATGCCGGTGACGGAGACACCGTCGGTCGCAGTGCCCTGGCTGTAGCGCACGAGGCCGTTGAGCTTGCGCACATTGTCCGGATTGTCCCACGGGCCGTTGTAGGTGCCGAGCTCGCCAGCGACCAGCAACGACCCGTTACCGACCTTGGCGGAATCCATGCCGAGCAGGCGGCGATAGCCGAAGCTGCCGGCGGTGACCTGCGCCAGGCCTTTCTCGGTGCGGTCGATCAGGCCGATATGGACGCTGCCCACGGAGGCGAAATCGCCCTCGTCGGCAAAGTACGGGCCCTTGCGCACGTCCATCGCGCCGATCGTTTCCGGGATCAGCCAGTTCAGGTCGGCGTAACCCTGGCCGTGCGCGTGCGTGCGCATGTTGACGGGGACGTCGTCGACGGTGATCGCGAGGTCGGTGCCGTGGTCGAGATTATAGCCGCGCAGAAAATACTGGTTCGCTTTGCCTTCGCCGGAATGCTGGGTGACGATCAGCCCCGGCACGGCTTCGAGCGCCTCGCCCGGCCGCGTGAACGGGCGCGCGTTGAGGACTTTGCCGGAGACGATGAGTTCGCTGGCCATGCCGGGCGGTCCTTTCGCGCCGGAGGCAACGCTGCTTGCGTCCGATCCCGGCGCCGGTGCCGGCTGAGCCACGCCATGAACATCCGCCGTGGCCGCCCTGCTCACCCGTCGCGGTGCCGGCGGCTTCTTGCGGCGCGGCGCCTCCCTGCCGGTGACCTCGACCGGAGACAGTTGCTGCGAGGCGCCGCTGCTGTCCTGCGCAAAGCCGTCTCCGCCATCGCCGAGCAGAATGCAGCCCGTCAGGATCGACAAGGCCCCGCATCGCCGCCGAAGCGTCGTGCGTTCACACCACCTCGGTCGCATCGACGTTCCCGAGCACATCCGGCGCGCGCCTGCGGTCGCCGGCAGACATACGGCGATAGGTCACGACCGAGACGAGCCAGGCGAGCGCGAACAGCGCGATCACGGCGAAGCCGAAATTGGCGAGCGAATCGTTGAGCGCCTCGACCAGCGACCACGGCCCGCCGGACAGGCCGAGCCGATCGCCGATGAGCCCCAGCGCCTCGATGCCGCCGATGAACAGCGCGACCGCGACGGAGGCGCCGGTGATGGTGAGGTTGTACCAGAGCTTGCGATAGGGATCGACGAAGGCCCAGCGATAGGCACTCACCATCAGCGCGGAATCGGCGGTGTCGACCAGCGCCATGCCGGCGGCGAACAGCGCGGGGAAGACCAGCACATGCGCGAACGAGACGCCGCGTGCGGCTTCGGTGGCGGCGATGCCGAGCAGGCCGATTTCGGTCGCGGTGTCGAAGCCGAGGCCGAACAGCAGCCCGAGCGGATACATGTGCCAGGGCCTGGTGACGAGGCGGAACATGGGACCGAGCAGGCGCGCCAGCAATCCGCGATTGGCGAGCAGCGCATCGAGCTGCGCGGCATCATGGATGCCCTGCTCGCGAATTTCGCGAAGGGTTCGCCACAGGCCGGCGAAGATGACAAGATTGATGGCCGCGATCACCAGCAGGAACAAGGCCGACACCGAAGTGCCGATCAGCCCGCCGATCTCCTTCAGCAGGCTGTCGCCGCCAAGACTGACGACGCCGAGCGCGAGCAGCATGGTCGCGACCACGACGACCGTGGAATGGCCGAGCGCGAAATAGAGGCCGACGCTTCGGGGCGTATCGCCCGCCTGCATCAGCTTGCGCACGACGTTGTCGATCGCGGCGATATGGTCGGCATCGACGGCATGGCGAAGGCCGAACACCCAGGCGAGCAGCGCGGTCGCCATCACCGTGGGCCGGTCGCCGAACAGCGCGAACGCGAAGGCCCACGCGGCGATGTTGGCGGCGATCAGCCCGCCGAACAGCATGGCGGGCTCGAATGCCCGTCTCGCAACACCGCCTGACTGAACCACGCCACCCCTCCGAGTATGATGTTTATATCAATCCATCATACTCGCAGGCAAGTGCCGGGCCATGATCGGGGAGCACAGCCGATTGTCCGCGAACGCGCATCTTGTGGAATCGCGCCGCCGTGGCGCTGCCCTTTCCTGTCCGCCAGGCGGCGGCGAATGTGTCCGCTAGAACGCCTCGCCTGTTGGAGCGAGCGCGTCGTAGCGATGGCGCAGGTCGACGCGTTGTCCGCTCGCAGCCGCCTCGGCGACCGCCAGGGTCGCGATCAGGCTGCGCGCGCCATCCTCGACCGGCTGCAATGACTGCGCCTGGCCGCGGATGATGTCGCGGAAATGATCGAGCTGGGCGACGTAGGGGTCGATCGACGCGGCATGGATGCGCCGGGCCTCGATCGGCTTGTTCCAGTCCTGCGCGCCGCCGGCTTGCGTCCATTGCACCAGCGCCGGAAATTCGATCGATCCGCTGCGGCCGAGGAAGCGGTAGTTGCTCTCGCCGCTGAACGGGAATTCGGGGGCTTCGCCGAGCCCCTGCTCGGACGTCCAGGGCGAGACGGCGCTGTCGCTGATGAAGAACGTGCCGAGCGCGCCGCTGTCGAATTCGATCAGCGCCGCGGCGGTGTCCTCGACCGCAAAGCCGCGCTGGCGGTTCGACGCCGCCGCTTGCACCGCGACGATCTCGCCGATCGTGAAGCGCAGGAAGTCGATCTCGTGGATGAGATTGATCAGGATCGGTCCGCCGCCGGCCTGCGCGCGCCATGGCGCGGTCTCGAAATAGGCCGCCGGCTTGTGGGTGGCCCAGATCGCCGACACTCCGACGACATCGCCGATCCGCTTTTCGCCCAGGGCCGCTTTCAGCGTTCTGACCTGCTGATGGTGGCGGCGGTGATGCCCGACCAGCGACTGGATGCCGGCCTTGCGCACCTCGGCAGTCAGGCTTGCCGCAGTCTCCACCGTGTCGGTGACCGGCTTCTCGATCAGGATGTGAACCCCGCGCCTGGCGCAGGCGATGCCCTGCTCGGCGTGAAGCTGGTTGGGCGAGGCGATGATCACGGCCTCCGGCCGCGCCTCGTCGAGTAGTTTTTGGCAGTCGGCAAAGACGGGGATGCCGGGATGATCGGCAGCGACCCGATCGGCATTCACGTCCGCGATGCCGACGAGGTCGTAGTCCGCCCGCCCGGCCAGCTTGGCAAGATGCTTGCGTCCGATCAGGCCCGCGCCGATGACGCCGATGGCGATGCTCTTCATCTCACCTCGTCCCTATCGGGATCGGGCCGCCGGCCGGCCTCGACGGTCGCCGCGGTTCCTGTGCCGCCTGACAAGTAAGAGTCATGCGGCGTTTCATCGCAAGCACGCTCTTCAAGCCGACACCCCCATCTTTGACTCCGGGAGGTCCGACGTGCTGAGCTGGTCTGCATGTAAATTGCATGCCGGTGACGACTTGTCTTTGCGAAGGTGGAGGTCATCCGATGAACGAAAACGAAATCCGCGGGCTGATTGCGGAGGTGAAGCAAGGCACGCTGTCGCGGCGGTCGTTCATCCGGACCATGGCTGCGGTCGGGATCGCCGCCCCCATTGCAAGCCAGATCCTGAGCTGGAACGACGTGGCGATGGCGGACGCCACGCTGGCCTACAAGCCGACCAAGGCCGGCGGCGGCGGCCCGCTCAAGATGCTGGTCTGGCAGGCCCCCACTCTGCTCAACCCGCATTTTGCGCTCGGCACCAAGGACCAGGTCGCCTCGCGCATCTTCTTCGAGCCGCTGGCCGGCTGGGACAAGGAGGGTAACCTCATCCCATGCCTCGCCGCCGAGGTCCCGACCAAGGCGAACGGCGGCCTCTCGCCGGATGGCACCAGCGTGACCTGGAAGCTGAAGCAGGGCGTGCGGTGGCATGACGGCAAGCCCTTCACCGCCGACGACGTCGTCTTCACCTGGGCTTACGCTGCGGACCTGGCGACGGCCGCGTACACCACGGGCTCCTACCAGAATATCAAGGTCGAGAAGATCGACGACCACACCGTCAAGGTGATCTTCAAGGCCCCGACCCCGTTCTGGGCCGATCCCTTCGTCGGCTCGGTTGGCCAGATCCTGCCAAAACATCAGTTCGGCGACTATACCGGCGCAAAGTCGCGCGACGCACCGGGCAATCTGAAGCCGATCGGCACCGGCCCGTACAAATTCGTCGAGTTCAAGCCGGGCGATCTGATCCTGGCTGAACGCAACCCCGATTATCACGTCAAGAACCAGCCGTATTTCGACACGCTCGAGGTCAAGGGCGGCGGCGATGCGGTCTCCGCCGCGCGCGCGGTGCTGCAAACCGGCGAATACGATTATGCTTGGAACCTGCTGGTGGAGGACGAGGTCCTCAAGCGCATGGAGGCCAGCGGCAAGGGCAAGGTCGAGTTTACGCTCTCCGGCGGCGTCGAGTTCATCATCCTCAACACCACGGACCCCTGGACCGAGGTCGACGGCGAGCGGTCCAACGCCAAGACCAAGCATCCGACGCTGTCCGATCCGGCCGTCCGCCGGGCGTTCAACCTGCTGATCGATCGCGAGGCGATCCAGAAATTCATCTACGGCCGCGCCGCCGTCGCGACCGCGAGCTTCGTCAACCAGCCCAGCCAGTTCAAATCGGGCAAGCTGAAATACGAATTCGACGTCGACAAGGCGAACAAGATCCTGGACGAGGCCGGCTGGAAGAAGGGCGCGGACGGCATCCGCGAGAAGGACGGCAAGAAGCTCAAATACGTGTTCCAGACCTCGATCAACGCCCCGCGCCAGAAGACGCAGGCCATCATCAAGCAGGCCTGCCAGAAGGCCGGCATCGACATCGAGCTCAAATCGGTCACCGCGTCGGTGTTCTTCTCGTCGGATGTCGGCAACCCCGACACCTACTCCAAGCTCTATGCCGACATGGAGATGTACAACACGACGATGCCGCAGCCCGATCCGGAGCGCTTCCTGAACCAGTGCGTGTCCTGGGAGATCTCGAACAAGGACAACAAATGGCTCGGCCGAAACGTCTCGCGCTGGTCGGATCCCGAAGCCGACAAGGCCTACAAGGCCGCGCAAATCGAGCTCGATCCGGTCAAGCGCGCCGCGCTGCTGATCAAGGTCAACGAGATCTTCTGCGAAGCCAACGTGCTGGTGCCGCTGCTCTCGCGCAACATCGTCGGCGGCTCCGTCAACAGCCTGATGGCCGACATCTCGGGCTGGGACGTCACGACGTGGAATCTGGGGAGCTGGTATCGGAGCTGAGGGCGGGATCCGTCTCAGCGCCGTCATGGCGAAGAGCCCTTGCGACGAAGCAATCCAGTCTGTCGCCACGGACGGATTCTGGATTGCCGGCGCCTTCGCCCAAGCTTCAGCCGAGCAGCCGCTCGAATTCCCGCCTGGATTGCACTCCTGTTTTCCGGTTGCGCGGCGCCGCCGCGACCGGCATAATCCGGTCCTCCCCGGCTGGTGACTGCTGCAATGGCTGTCGATCAAATCGGCGATCCGCAACCGAAGAGCTCCGACAGGGCGTCCATAGCGATCGCACTCGTGCTTGCGCCGCTTGGATTATTCGTGTTCTGGGCCGGCAACAACTTCATGGTCGAGTTCGTCGCCGGGTGGATCGACAGGCCGTGGCTATCTGACTTCGTCCAAAACCATTTCGTCTTGGCCAATTTCATCTACCTTGCGATCTCCTACGCCATCGCACTCCCGACCCTTTTCTTTGCCCAGCTTCAGGAAAAAACCGGCCGATCGATCTTCCTTGTTCCAACCGTGGCGTTCGCCCTCCCATTCGCCGCGACGATCTTCGCCGGGTATTATCGCGCATACGTCATCGTCGCCAACGTCGTGACCCCCGCGTTCTATGGCTTCGTTGCCGAGTACGGATTGAAGATTCCCCTGTTCCTTTTCGTCGTATTCGGTGCGCCGGCTCTTTCTTATCTGGCCTATCGCGTTCGCGGCTCCAATCAGACTCTCTACGGCTCGATCGAGCTTGTTTTCGGCATCGGATTCATCCTGTTCTCGGTGTACTCGGTCGCGCTCGCGCCGTTCTTGGCAGCCGAGTTCAGGAATCCCGACGTATGGAAGACAATCTTCAGCTTCTTCACCGGTGTTTACATCATCGTCAGGGGCCTGGTGAACATCGAGGACGGCCTCGGAAGGGGTACGCTGACCGGCATCGTCATCCTCGGATTCCTGTCGCAGCTCCTCGCAAGGCTGCCCGGGCAGAGCCTGTTTTCGACTGCGTCCGGAGGGCAGGTGACCGATCGACAAGGGCACGACGAAGAAGAGACGGGTTGACGCAAAGTCACGCGGATGACGGAGTGGCCGGAGGCAGACACAGCTTTGCATTCTCGCGGCCGATTCCGCCCGAGTTTTGCTTGATCTCTCCGCCCTCGTAGCCGAGAGGGCGCAGGGAAGGCCGGGTGCCAGCTCGCACCCGCGGTCCGCTGCGCGAAAATGTAGCGCAAGGAAACCGCACAGCAGCATACAGGTGGAGCCGTCACTCGGCCTTCCCTGCGCG
>NZ_AKIY01000287.1 GCF_000282615.1 Bradyrhizobium sp. YR681
CCGCCGTCGGTGCGCCTGCCGTGACCGGCCTCCGGCCGACCATCGCCGATGCCGCAGTGCCGCAAGCCGGCACGCAGGCGCCGGGCTTCTATCGCTACAAGGTCGGCAGCATCGAGTGCACCTCGATCAACGACGGCGCGCGCACCTTCCCGATGCCGGACAAGTTCGTCGTCAACGCGCCCAAGGACGAGGCGCTCGCCGCGGGCGAGGCCGCCTACATGCCCAAGGGCATGGTCACGGTGCCGTTCAATCCGCAGCTCATCAACACCGGCTCCAAGCTCGTGCTGATCGATGCGGGTAACGGCATCGCGAATTTCGAGGCGAGCAAGGGCGCGGTCGGCCGCACGCTGCAAAACCTCGCCGCTGCCGGCGTCGATCCCAAGAGCATCGACGTCGTGCTGCTGTCGCATCTGCATCCTGATCACACCAACGGCATTCGCCTCGCCGACGGCGGGCTCGCCTTCCCGAATGCGGAGATCATGGTGCCGGGCAAGGATTGGGAGTTCTGGACCAGCGAGGACAACACGGCCAAGGCCGAGTCCAATCCGATGATGAAGAACTACTTCGCCAACGTGAAGAAGACCTTTGCCGGCCTGGAGTCCAAGGTCACCAAATACGAGTGGGGCAAGGAGGTCGTATCAGGCATCACCTCGATCGCGACGCCCGGCCATACGCCCGGCCACACCTCGTTCGCGGTCGCATCCGGCGATGCCAAGGTGCTGATCCAGTCCGACGTCACCAACATTCCGGAATTCTTCCTGCGCAACCCGGACTGGCACGTGGTGTTCGACACCGATGCCGCGATGGCGCAGGAGACGCGCCACAAATTCTACGACATGGCGGCGGCCGAGAAGGCGACCGTGATCGGCTTCCACTTTACCTTCCCCTCGGTGGGCCATGTCGAGAAGGACGGCGCAAAATACCGCCTGATCCCGTCGGCGTGGAATCCGACGATCTGATCCCGGTTGCAGATTTGCGCGAAACATCGGGCCGCCGCTTGGCGGCCTGATTGTTTTCGGCGACCATCTGCTTTCGCGAAACTCTGCGTTTCCAAATCGGACCAGTTCATGCACTTGCATCCATCAGTCCGGATCGCTTAAGTGCCGCCCGGCACTTCCCCTCAAGGTTTCAAGGATACCACCATGGCCTACAACATCGTCGTGATCGCCGGCAGCCTGCGCAAGGACAGCTTTTCGCTGAAGATCGCCAATGCACTGGCCAAGCTTGCGCCGGCCTCTCTCAAGCTCGAGGTCGTCACCCCCGCTGGCATCTCGTTCTTCAACCAGGACCTCGAGGGCGCGCCGCCCGCCGACTGGCTGGCCTTCCGCGAAAAACTCCAGAAGTCGGACGGCGTCCTGTTCATCACCCCCGAGTACAACCGCGCGATCCCGGGCGTCCTGAAGAATGCCATCGACGTCGCCTCGCGCCCCTATGGCAAGAGCTCGTTCAACGGCAAGCCGGTCGGCATCATCTCGAACTCGCCGGGTCCGCTCGGTGGCGTCAGCGCTGCCAAGACGCTGCAGAACATCCTGCCGGGCATTTCGGGCCCGATCATGCAGCAGCCCGAGGCCTATCTGAACGCCGTCGGCGACGCGTTTGACGCGGAGGGCAATCTGGTCAAGGACTCGCTGAAGCCGGTGCTCCAGGCCTATATCGACGCCTTCGCCGCGCACGTGGCCAAGCATCACGGCTGAGGCTGAATTCCCCCGCGGCCACACTGAAAGTCCTCATCCTGAGGAGACCGCGAAGCGGTCGTCTCGAAGGATGGCCGCGGGGACAGTCGGGCCTGCATGGTTCGAGACGGCCGCTGCGCGGCCTCCTCACCATGAGGATATGGAAGTGCGCGACGCGGGCAGGGCGCATTAGCACTCCCTTAACCAAGCTGCCCCATCTTCCCAGGATGGTCTCCCGCGCGCGCCTGAAATCGATCCTGACCGGCCTTGCCCTCTATGCGATGGCGGCCGCCATCGTCGGCTATTTCGGCGTCAACGCCTATACCGGCAAATACGGCCTCAATGCCCGCCAGGAGCTCGACCAGGAGATCATCGCGCTGACGAGCGAGCTGGCGCAGCTCAAGCGCGAGCGTGCCAAGAGCGAGCAGCGCGTCTCGCTGCTGCGGTCCGCGCGGATCGATCCCGACATGCTGGACGAGCGGGCGCGGTTCCAGCTCGATTACGTCAATCCGCGCGATCTGGTTCGGATGATCCCTCAGAACTAGCGCGTCCGCGCGTTTCGAAACCGGTATCGAAAGCCGGCGTCGCCGACCGCCACCTTCTCCATCACACCGAAAGTCGCAGGACCGAAGCCGCGGTGCCGCCTTGACGTAACGGCGCCGGCAGGGGCATGGCTTGAGCGGCGCGCTGCCCTGCAAGATTGACGGAGATCAATCCGGCCGCGCCGGCAGGTCCTAGATTGCCACCCGGAGGAAACGGTGATGAATGGGCAAGCCCCCCAGCATCACGCGGCTCGTGTCGAGGCCGCTATTACATCAGGCCAGGCGGCTCGGTCCGCGCTCGTGGCCTCTTGGCGCCGTTCGTCCCGATTGCATCATCTCGATCCCTCCGGCCGGGGCCTGTCCCAGCGGCTGACAGACGCGGAACTCCGCGAGGCGCGCGAGCGTATCGCGCCGCTGCTCGCCGCCGCGCAAGGCGCGATGGACCGGCTCTACCAGGCGGTTGGCGCTGCCGGCTGCTGCGTGCTGCTGGCCGACGGCGAGGGGATTCCGGTCGATCGTCGGGGCGTGTCCGCAGACGATGCCACGTTCCAGTCCTGGGGCCTGTGGACCGGTGCGCTCTGGAGCGAGGAGCACGAGGGCACCAACGGCATCGGCACCTGCGTCGTCGAGCAGCGGCCGCTGACGATAGATCGCGACCAGCACTTCTTCACCCGCAATACGCTGCTGAGCTGCACGGCCGTGCCGATCTACGACCACGAGGCGGCCTTCGCCGGCGTGCTCGACGTCTCCTCCTGCCGCGCCGACCGCACCGATGCGTTCTCCAATCTGATTGCGCTTGCGGCGGGCGAGGCGGCGAGGCGGATCGAGGCCGACCTGTTCCGCCGCGCCTTCGCCCATGCCCGCATCGTGTTGACGCAAGCTGCGGACGGCCAGTGCGGCGGCCTCGTCGCGGTGGATGCGGATGATCTCGTGATCGGGGCGACCCGGTCTGCCCGGGCAGGACTGGGGCTTCCGCCAGGACGGGCGTTACGACCGGTGCCTGCGGCCGATCTGCTCGGCGGCGATGTTGCGCGCGACCACCTCGCCGGCGGCCAGCGCGCCGTGTTGCAGCGGGCGCTGCTCCGCGCCGGCGGCAACGTGTCGGCGGCCGCCAAGGCGCTCGGCGTCAGCCGCGCCACGCTGCACAGGAAGCTGAAGCGGTTCGAGCTGAACCACTGAGCCCGCGCGTTTCCCGCCCTTCAACGTCGCCCACCACCTGTCTCAGAACTGCGACAGGTCCGCGCGTCCATCGCTCTTGGCAGGGCTGACAGCACACGTCTCCCGCGACATCGTGGGCGCAAGTCGTGAACACACGACGACAAGCGCAAACAGCAACAACGGGAGTGATCAATGAACAAGGTGGAATTTCTCGGCGTCACCCAGAATCCCTTCGCCGCACGCTACGACAATTTCATCGGCGGCAAGTTCGTCGCACCGAAGTCCGGCAAGTATTTCGACAACGCCTCGCCGGTGAACGGCCAGATCGTCTGCAAGATTGCGCGCTCCGATGCGCAGGACGTCGAAGCCGCGCTCGATGCAGCGCATGCCGCCAAGGACGCCTGGGGCCGCACCAGCGTGGCCGAGCGTGCCGCGATCCTGAACCGGATCGCCGACCGCATGGAAGAGAATCTCGAGCGCCTCGCGATTGCCGAGACCTGGGACAACGGCAAGCCGATCCGCGAGACCCGCGCCGCCGACATCCCGCTCGCCATCGACCACTTCCGCTATTTTGCCGGCGTGGTGCGCGGCCAGGAAGGCTCGATCGGCGAGATCGACCACGACACCATCGCCTATCATTTCCATGAGCCGCTCGGCGTGGTCGGGCAGATCATTCCCTGGAACTTCCCGCTGCTGATGGCGTGCTGGAAGCTCGCGCCCGCACTCGCCGCCGGCAATTGCGTCGTGCTCAAGCCCGCCGAACAGACCCCGGCCTCGATCATGGTCTGGGCCGAGATCATCGGCGATCTGTTGCCGTCAGGCGTCCTCAACATCGTCAACGGCTTCGGCCTCGAGGCCGGCAAGCCGCTCGCCTCCAGCCCGC
This sequence comes from Bradyrhizobium sp. YR681, assembly GCF_000282615.1. Taxonomy (GTDB): domain Bacteria; phylum Pseudomonadota; class Alphaproteobacteria; order Rhizobiales; family Xanthobacteraceae; genus Bradyrhizobium. The sequence goes on from NZ_AKIY01000287.1 coordinate 4,257, forward strand.
GCATCGCGAAAATCGCCTTCACCGGCGAGACCACGACGGGCCGGCTGATCATGCAATATGCCAGCCAGAACCTGATCCCGGTCACGCTGGAGCTCGGCGGCAAGTCGCCGAACATCTTCTTCAAGGACGTCACCGCCGAGGACGACGATTTCTTCGACAAGGCGATCGAAGGCTTCGTCATGTTCGCGCTCAACCAAGGCGAGGTCTGCACCTGTCCGAGCCGGGCGCTGGTGCATGCCGACATCTATGACCGCTTCATGGAGCGGGCTCTGAAGCGCGTCGCGGCGATCAAGCAGGGCGACCCGCGTGCGGCCGACACCATGATCGGCGCGCAGGCCTCCGGCGAGCAGCTCGCGAAAATCCTGTCCTATATCGACATCGGCAAGCAGGAGGGCGCCAAGGTCCTGGCCGGCGGCGGCCGCGCCGAGCTCGGCGGTGATCTCTCCGGCGGCTTCTACGTCCAGCCGACGGTGTTCGAGGGCCACAACAAGATGCGCATCTTCCAGGAGGAGATCTTCGGCCCCGTCGTCTCGGTCACGACCTTCAAGACCGACGAGGAGGCGCTCGCGATCGCCAACGACACGCTGTATGGCCTCGGCGCCGGCGTCTGGAGCCGCGATGCCAACCGCTGCTACCGCTTCGGCCGGGCGATCCAGGCCGGCCGCGTCTGGACCAATTGCTACCACGCCTATCCCGCGCATGCGGCCTTCGGCGGTTACAAGCAGTCGGGCGTCGGTCGCGAGACCCACAAGATGATGCTCGATCACTACCAGCAGACCAAGAATCTGCTGGTCAGCTACAGCCCGAAGAAGCTCGGCTTCTTCTGATCGGGCAGGGCAAGGGCGGCGCCGTTTTGGCGCCGCTCGTTCCGAATAGCGGGACTTGATCGGGGCCCACGCTTCTTGACGCGGCCGCGAATCTGCGCGTGCGGCCGCAGTGCATAGAATTGTTGCCCGATCGGCGCCAAAGATTTTGCAATATTACGATCACGTTGCACTGCGGCATAATGAAAACCGTGCCATGTCGCCGCGGTGCTTTCCAACGGCGTTTGACTTGGGTTAGAGAGGGCTGAAGTTTTCTCTGACCCGGAATTCCCATGGCCGCACCCAAGAAAGCCGCCGCAGGCGCTGCACAGGACAATATCGACGGCGGTTCGCCCCCGGAATTCACCAGGGAACAGGAGTTCAAGGCGCTCCGCGAGATGCTCCTGATCCGGCGGTTCGAGGAAAAGGCCGGCCAGCTCTACGGCATGGGTGCGATCGGCGGCTTCTGCCATCTCTATATCGGCCAGGAGGCCGTGGTGGTCGGCATGCAGATGGCCCTGAAAGAGGGCGATCAGGTCATCACCGGCTATCGCGATCACGGCCATATGCTTGCCACCGGCATGGAGGCCAACGGCGTCATGGCCGAGCTCACGGGCCGCCGTGGCGGCTATTCCAAGGGCAAGGGCGGCTCCATGCACATGTTCAGCAAGGAGAAGCACTTTTACGGTGGCCACGGCATCGTCGGCGCCCAGGTCTCGCTCGGCACCGGGCTTGCTTTTGCCAACAACTATCGCGGTAACAACAACGTCAGCGTCACCTATTTCGGCGACGGCGCGGCCAACCAGGGCCAGGTCTATGAGAGCTTCAACATGGCGGAGCTCTGGAAACTGCCGGTGATCTACGTCATCGAGAACAATCGCTACGCCATGGGCACCTCGGTCTCGCGCGCCTCGGCGCAGCAGGATTTCTCCAAGCGCGGCGCCTCCTTCAACATTCCCGGCAAGCAGGTCGACGGCATGGATGTCCGCGCCGTCAAGGCGGCGGGCGAGGAGGCTGCGGCCTGGTGCCGCGCCGGCAAGGGCCCCTTCATCCTGGAGATGCAGACCTACCGCTATCGCGGCCACTCGATGTCCGACCCTGCAAAATACCGCACGCGCGAGGAGGTCGAGAAGGTCCGCCATGACCAGGACCCGATCGAGCAGGTGCGCAATCGCCTGCTGGCCGCGAAGGTCAGCGAGTCCGATCTCAAGGCGATCGACGCCGAGGTGCGTGACATCGTCAACGCGTCCGCCGATTTCGCCCAGCATGATCCCGAGCCGGATGCCGCCGAGCTCTGGACCGACATTTACCGCTGAACGCGCGCAAGCTTTCTTTTGGAGTCGATATGCCAATTCAAGTGCTGATGCCCGCGTTGTCGCCCACGATGGAAAAGGGCAACCTTGCCAAGTGGCTGAAAAAAGAGGGCGAGACCATCAAGTCGGGTGACGTGATCGCCGAGATCGAGACCGACAAGGCCACGATGGAGGTCGAGGCGACCGACGAGGGGACGCTCGGCAAGATCCTGATCCCGGAAGGGACCGCCGACGTCGCGGTGAACACGCCGATCGCGACCATCCTCGCTGACGGTGAGAGCGCCGCCGATCTCGCCAAGGCGCCTGCGCCGGCCGCGAAGGCTGCGGAGTCTGCTCCGCCCGCCGCTGCAAAGGCCGAGGCACCCGCGCCCAAGTCTTCAGAGACAAAGGCTGCGCCGGCGCCGCAGGCTGTCGCCGAGCCCGATCCGGAAGTGCCCGCCGGCACCGAGATGGTGACGCAGACCATCCGCGAAGCGCTGCGCGACGCCATGGCCGAAGAGATGCGCCGCGACGCCGACGTCTTCGTGATGGGCGAAGAGGTCGCCGAATATCAGGGCGCCTACAAGGTGACCCAGGGCCTGCTCCAGGAGTTCGGCGCCAAGCGCGTCATCGACACCCCGATCACCGAGCACGGCTTTGCCGGCGTCGGCGTCGGCGCCGCGATGACGGGCCTCAAACCCATCGTCGAGTTCATGACCTTCAACTTCGCCATGCAGGCGATCGACCAGATCATCAACTCCGCGGCCAAGACGCTCTATATGTCCGGCGGCCAGATGGGCTGCTCGATCGTGTTCCGCGGGCCGAACGGCGCAGCTGCGCGCGTCGCTGCCCAGCACAGCCAGGATTACTCGGCCTGGTACTCGAACATTCCCGGCCTCAAGGTCGTCGCGCCGTTCTCGGCCGCCGACTACAAGGGTCTGCTCAAGGCGGCGATCCGCGATCCCAATCCGGTGATCTTCCTCGAGAACGAGGTGCTGTACGGTCACACCGGCGAAGTGCCGAAACTCGATGACTTCATCGTCCCGATCGGCAAGGCCCGCATCGCCCGCGCCGGCAGCCACGTCACCCTGATCTCCTGGTCCAACGGCATGACCTACGCGCTGAAGGCGGCCGACGAGCTCGCCAAGGACGGCATCGAGGCCGAGGTGATCGATCTGCGCACGCTGCGCCCGATGGACACCGAGACCATCATCAACTCGGTCAAGAAGACCGGCCGTGCGGTCACGGTGGAAGAGGGCTGGGCCCAGAGCGGCGTCGGCGCCGAAATCGCCGCGCGCATCATGGAGCACGCCTTCGATTACCTGGACGCGCCGGTCGCGCGCGTCTCCGGCAAGGACGTGCCGATGCCTTATGCTGCGAATCTGGAGAAGCTCGCGCTGCCTTCGGCGGCTGAAGTGGTCGAGGCCGCCAAAGCCGTCTGCTACAGGTAGACCATGGCGGGCCCGAAGGAGCAGCCACTGCCGCCCGACGTCATGACCCGCGAGGACGCGGTCGAGATCCTGCGCGTGTTCGTGCTGGACGGCGGGCTGTCGATGGCGTTCCAGCGGGCCTTCGAGGAGCCCGACATGTGGGGCCTGCTGCTGGTCGATCTTGCCCGCCACGCCGCGCGCGCCTATGCGCGTGAGAGCGAATATACCGAGGAGGACGCGTTGAGCCGGATCCTCGAGATGTTCCAGGCGGAGATCGAGCGCCCCACGGACACCGGCACCACGACGCCGCGCGGGAAAGGGCACTGACCGTGACGATCGAATCCTACCATTTCGACTTCATGCTCGAGGCGATCCGCGAGGCGCAGGACTCGATCGCGCAAGGCGGCCTGCCGATCGGAGCCGTGCTGACGCGCGACAACAAGATCATCGCCCGCGGCCACAACAACCGCGTGCAGGAAAACAACGTGATCCTGCACGGCGAGATGAGCTGCCTGCGCGAGGCCGGCGCGATCTCGTTTCACGACACAGTCATGTACACCACGCTGTCGCCATGCTCGATGTGTGCCGGCGCGCTCGCTTTGTTCAAGGTCAAGCTGGTGGTGATCGGGGAATCCGTCACCTTCGAGGGATCCAAGGACATTCTCGACAAGTTCGGAATCCCCTGGATCGACCTTGCCGACGACCGCTCCATCACCATGATGAAGACTTGGCGTTCCATCCCTGCCAATGAGCGCCTCTGGCAAGGCGACATCGGCAACTAAACCTGGTCTGTTCGTCTTCGCTGTCGGAGACGAATTTTTGCAAAGTTCCTCTTGAGGTCAGCATGCCCATCAACATCCTGATGCCCGCTCTCTCGCCAACGATGGAGAAGGGCAACCTCGCCAAATGGCTGAAGAAGGAAGGCGACAAGGTCAAATCCGGCGACGTCATCGCCGAGATCGAGACCGACAAGGCCACCATGGAGGTCGAGGCCATCGACGAGGGCACGATCGCCAGGATCCTGGTGCCCGAGGGCACGCAGGACGTCCCGGTCAATGACGTGATCGCGGTGCTCGCCGGCGAGGGCGAGGACGTGAAGGCGGCTGGCGCCGCCAAGCCAAGCGCTGCGGCCGCGCCGCCGAAGGCCGAGAAGCCTGCCGAAGCTCCCGCCGCTGCGCCGGCGCCTGCTGCGCCCAAGGCCGCGCCGGCGCCTGCCGCCGCACCTGCGCCGCAGGCTGCAGCTCCTGCCGCGCAGAGCAACGGCCATGCCGGCCGTGTGTTCTCGTCGCCGCTCGCGCGCCGCCTCGCCAAGGACGCCGGCATCGATGTCAGCATGGTCACCGGCACTGGCCCGCATGGCCGCGTGGTCGCCCGCGACGTCGAGCAGGCCAAGTCCGGCAAGGGCCTCAAGGCACCCGCCGCGGCGCCGTCCGCCGCGCCCTCGATCGCGCCGACCATGTCGGACAAGCAGATCCTGTCGCTGTTCGAGCCGGGCTCCTACGAGGTCGTCCCGCACGACGGCATGCGCCGGACCATCGCGCAGCGCCTGACCGCGTCGATCCAGAACGTCCCGCACTTCTACCTCACCATCGACTGCGACATCGGCAAGCTGCTCGCCGCGCGCGAGGAGATCAATGCGGCAGCTCCGAAGGACAAGGAGAAGAAGCCGCTCTACAAGATCTCGGTCAACGACTTCGTCATCAAGGCGATGGCGGTGGCGCTCCAGAAGATCCCGAACTGCAACGTCAGCTGGACCGAAAGCGGCATGGTCAAGCACCACCATTCCGACGTCGGCGTCGCCGTGGCGATGCCCGGCGGCCTGATCACGCCGATCATCCGCAAGGCCGAGACTAAGACGCTCTCGACCATCTCCAACGAGATGAAGGATTTTGCCGCGCGCGCCCGCTCGCGCAAGCTGAAGCCCGAAGAGTACCAGGGCGGCACCACCGCCGTTTCCAACCTCGGCATGTTCGGCATCAGCCATTTCACCGCCGTGATCAACCCGCCGCATGCGACGATCCTTGCGGTCGGCACCAGCGAGGAGCGCCCCGTCGTGCGTGGCGGCAAGATCGAGATCGCGAACATGATGAGCGTGACCTTGTCCTGCGATCACCGCGCCATCGACGGCGCGCTCGGCGCCGAGCTGATCGGCGCGTTCAAGCAGCTGATTGAAAATCCCGTCATGATGATGGTCTGAGATGGCGCATGACGACGCGCTGGCCCTGGATCTCGGTGCTGATCTCGCTGATCGCGACGCTCAGCCCGCTCGGCCGGGACGTCGTTGAGTCAGCCTTCTTTGCCGGTGAGGCGCTGTCGCGCAACATCTGGGCGCCGATCGCGCTCACCATCTTTGCCGTCATGGCGGCGGTCATTCTCGCGGAATGGCTGATCAGAGCTTACATCCTCAATCGCCGCGCCCGCGGCGCAACGACCGCTTGAGTTGAACGGGAGCCGACATGGCCGACACATCCTTCGACATCATCATCATCGGCTCCGGTCCCGGCGGCTATGTCACCGCGATCCGTGCCGCCCAGCTCGGCTTCAAGGTCGCGATCGTCGAGAAATCCTATCTCGGCGGCATCTGCCTGAACTGGGGCTGCATCCCGACCAAGGCGCTGCTGCGCTCGGCCGAGATCTACCACTACATGCAGCACGCCAAGGATTATGGCCTGTCGGCGGACAACGTCTCGTTCGATCCGAAGGCCGTGGTGCAGCGCTCGCGCGGCGTCTCGAAGCGCCTCAACGACGGCGTCGGCTTCCTGATGAAGAAGAACAAGGTCAGCGTGATCTGGGGCGCCGCCTCGATCGACGCCCCCGGCAAGGTCACCGTGAAGAAGTCCGACGTCGAGGCGCCGAAGGGGGCGCTGGGCGAGGGGGCTTATCAGGCAAAACACATCATCGTTGCGACCGGTGCGCGGCCGCGCGTGCTGCCCGGGCTCGAGCCCGACAAGAAGCTGATCTGGACCTATTTCGAGGCGATGGTCCCGGAGAAGATGCCGAAGTCGCTGCTGGTGGTCGGCTCCGGCGCGATCGGCATCGAGTTCGCCTCGTTCTTCCACACCATGGGCTCTGACGTGACCGTGGTCGAGGTGCTGCCGCAGATCCTCCCCGTCGAGGATGCCGAGATCGCAGGCCTTGCCCGCAAGCGCCTTGAGAAGCAGGGCATCAAGATCATGTCCTCGACGAAAGTGACAAAACTGGAGAAGAAGGCCGACAGCGTCGTTGCCACCATCGACGACGGCAAGGGCAAGCCCGTTACCACCGAATTCGAGCGCGTGATTTCGGCGGTCGGCGTCGTCGGCAACGTCGAGAATCTCGGCCTGGAAAAGCTCGGTGTGAAGACCGACCGCGGCTGCATCGTGATCGACGGCTACGGCAAGACCAACATCCCCGGCATCTACGCCATTGGCGACGTCGCGGGCCCCCCGATGCTGGCGCACAAGGCCGAGCACGAGGGCGTGGTCTGCGTCGAGGCGATCAAGGGCCTGCATCCGCATCCCATGGACAAGCTCCTGATCCCCGGCTGCACCTATTGCAACCCGCAGGTCGCTTCCGTCGGTCTCACCGAAGCGAAGGCGAAAGAGGGTGGCCGCGAGATCCGCGTCGGCCGCTTCCCCTTCGTCGGCAACGGCAAGGCGATCGCGCTCGGCGAGGACCAGGGCCTGGTCAAGGTGATCTTCGACAAGAAGACCGGCCAGCTCCTGGGCGCGCACATGGTCGGCGCCGAGGTGACCGAGCTGATCCAGGGCTACGTCGTCGCCATGAACCTGGAGACCACGGAAGAAGAGCTGATGCACACGGTGTTCCCGCATCCGACCCTGTCGGAGATGATGAAGGAGGCCGTACTGGATGCGTATGGAAGGGTGCTGAATATTTGATGCCAGACCCGTCATCCTGAGGTGCTCGCGCAGCGAGCCTCGAAGGATGCGCGGCCGAGATGCAGCAGCCGGGCTCGTCGCCCTTCGAGGCCTCCGCTTCGCTTGGGCGCCTCAGGGTGACGAGTTCAATAGCGACAAGCAGAACAAGAAGAGGGAAGAACCCATGCACGACAACGACAATCTCACCATCGAACGCCCGACCTTCGTCACGCATCTCGAATGCGCCATGGAGGGCGACCATTACGCCGCCGATGAGGTCCACAACCTCTCCAAGGCCGGCAAGCCGCTGCTGGTGCGCTACGACCTCGCAGGCGTGAAGAAGGCGCTGACCAAGGATGCGCTCGCCCAGCGTCCCGCCGACATGTGGCGCTACCGCGAGCTGCTGCCGGTGCGCAAGTGCCAGGACATCGTCTCGCTCGGCGAAGTCACCACGCCCCTGATCCGGCTGCCCAAGCTCGGCAAAAAGCTCGGCGGCGGCGAGATCATCGTCAAGGACGAAGGACGCCTGCCGACCGGCTCGTTCAAGGCGCGCGGCCTCGTGATGGCGGTGTCGATGGGCAAGGCGCTCGGCATCAAGCACATGGCGATGCCGACCAACGGCAATGCCGGCGCGGCGCTCGCGGCCTATGCGACGAGCTGCGGCATCAAGACCACGATCTTCTGCCCCGCTGATACGCCGGAAGTGAATGTCAGCGAGATCGAGCTGCAGGGCGCAACCGTCTACCGCGTCAACGGCTATATCGACGATTGCGGCAAGATCGTCGGCGAGGGCAAGGCGAAGGTCGGCTGGTTCGACACCTCGACGCTGAAGGAGCCGTACCGAATCGAAGGCAAGAAGACGATGGGCCTGGAGCTTGCCGAGCAGCTCGGCTGGGACGTGCCCGACGTGATCTTCTATCCGACCGGCGGCGGCACCGGCCTGATTGGCATGTGGAAGGCCTTCGATGAGCTGGAGAAGATCGGCTTCATCGGCTCGAAGCGCCCGCGGATGGTCGCGGTGCAGGCTTCCGGCTGTGCGCCGATGGTGCGCGCCTACGAGGCCGGCACCGAGCATGCGACACGCTGGGAGGACGCGCACACCATTGCATCCGGCATCCGCGTGCCGCAGGCGATCGGCGATTTCCTCATTCTGCGCGCGGTGCGCGAGAGCAAGGGCTTTGCGATCGCTGTCGACGACGACAAGATCTCGTCGGCCCTGAACGAAGTCGCGCGCGAGGAGGGGCTGTTGCTGTGTCCCGAGGGCGCGGCGACCTATGCCGCCTACAAGGACAGCCTTGCCGACGGCCGCGTCTCGAAGGGCGACCGCGTGATGCTGTTCAACTGCGCGACCGGCCTGAAGTACCCGCTGCCGCCGGTCGCCCGCGCGCTCGACCGTCACAAGCCGATCGACTACACGCAGTTCTAACGCGTCAAGGCGCTACGAACGATCCCTCTTCCCGTACGCGGGGAGAGGCAACAAATAACAATGACATCGCTGGGGAGAAGACAATGAAGAAGGCCGTCTGGGCCGGGCTTGTCGCTATTCTTGCTCTCACGGGCGCCGCGCGCGCCGACGACTATCCCTCGCATCCCATCACCATCATCGTTCCCTTCGCCGCCGGCGGGCCGTCGGATGCGATGGCGCGCGTGCTCGCCGAGCGGATGCGGACCTCGCTCGGCCAGCCCCTGGTGATCGAGAACGTCACCGGCGCGGGCGGCTCGATCGGCGTCGCTCGCGCCGTGCAATCGCCGCCTGATGGATACACCATCTCGTTCGGCCATCTCGGCACCCACGTCGCCAACGGCGCCGTCTACAAGCTCAAATACGACCTCGTCGCCGATCTCGAGCCGGTGGTGCTGCTGCCGAGCAACCCGATGATCGTCGTCAGCAAGAACGCGGTGCCCGCGACCTCGCTGAAGGAGCTTCTGGACTGGCTGAAGTCGAGGCCGTCGCCGCCGACCGCCGGCACCGCCGGCGCAGGCTCGGGCAGCCACATCGCCGGTGTCTATTTCGAGAGCGTCTCCGGCATCAAGCTGCAATACGTGCCGTATCGCGGCACCGCGCCCGCTCTGAACGATCTCATCGCCGGCCAGATCGACGTCATCGTCGACCAGACCTCCAACTCCATCAACCAGGTTCGCGCCGGCACCATTCGCGCTTACGCCGTCACCGACGACAAGCGTCTTGCGTCCGCGCCCGACATCCCGACCGCGGAGGAGGCGGGGCTGAAAGGCTTCAACATGACGCTGTGGTCGGGCATGTGGGTGCCCAAGGGCACGCCGAAGGAGATCGTGACCAGGCTGAATGCCGCCGCCGTGGAAGCGCTGAACGATCCCGCGGTGAAGAAGCAGCTCGAAAGCCAGGGTCTCGAGATGACGCCGCAGGATCAGCTCACCCCCGAAGCCCTCGGCGCGCGGCAAAAGGCCGAGATCGCAAAGTGGTGGCCGATGATCAAGGCGGCGAACATCAAGGTGGAATGAGGACGCTCGCACGCTTGCCGCCGCACCTGCCGACCTCATCCCGAGGAGGCCGCGCAAGCGGCCGTCTCGAAGGATGCGCCGCGCGCGATATCGGGGCCTTCATCCTTCGAGACGCCTGCTGCGCAGGCTCCTCAGGATGAGGGGATAGAATGGACGCAGACGGCAGATTAATCCGACCCCGTAAATCCCACCGGCACGGCCACGGCAGCGGCGTCCTTCGTCACCACGCGCTCGTCGCTCTTGCCGGCGACGACGCTGCTGCCCTCGAACCTTGCGCGATAGACCAGCACGTTCTCCATCACGCGCTGGACGTAGTTGCGCGTCTCGGACAGCGGGATGCGCTCGACCCAGTCGACCGGATCGACATTGGGGTCACGGGGGTCGCCGCGCGCCTGCACCCATTCGCGCACGCGGCCGCGGCCCGCGTTGTAGCCGGCGAAGGTCATGATCTGGTTGCCGCGATATTCCGATAGCAACGCGCTGAGCTCGGCCGCGCCCATCTGCGTGTTGTAGACGGGATCGGAGACCATCCTGTCCCAGTCATAGGTCAGGCCGAAGCGCTTTGCGGTATCGCGGCCCGCTTCGGGCGTTACCTGCATCAGGCCGACGGCGTTGGCGGCCGACTTGTCGCGCTGGTCGAACGAGCTTTCGGTGCGTGCCACCGAATAGATCACGCTGGTCTCGATCGCCGGCGCGACCTGCTTGTGCTCGGGAATGCCGATGGTCGGGAAGGCGTAGTGGTCGAGCGCAAGGCCGCGCGCCAGCGCCGACTTGCCGACCTCCAGCATCACGCGTGCATCGTTGCGCCGGCCGGCAAGCTCGCCGAGCGCTTCGAGCGCGGCGACGTCGGTGCTCTCCCTGGCGAAATCTTCGGCGTAGTAAAACACCATGTCGCGCTCGCCGATGCCGTAGAGCATCTCCGCGGCGCGGACGCGGTCATCCCCGGGCGGCGTGTCGACCGCTGCCAGCACGGGCGAGGGCGGGCGCAGCTCGATCCGGTCGATGCCGAGCTTTACGCGCGCGAGCTGGCCGTAATAGGCGGTCGGATAGCGAGCCGCGGCCTTGTAGCTCATGCGTGCATCGGCGGTCGCCCCCATGACTTCGGCGGCGCGGCCGCGCCAGTAATGGGCGCGCGACAGCGCCAGCGGATTGGCCGAGCCCTCGTCGATCGCGGCGAAATGCACCATCGCCGCCCTGGGATCGTCGAGATAGCGCAGCGCGATCCAGCCGCACATGAAATGATAGTCGACCCGGTAGACTTCCTTCTCGGGTACGGCGGCGGTGCGCACCACGTCATAGGCGGTCTTGAACTTGCCCTGGTCGAGCAGCTTTCGCGCCAGCAGGCGGCGTTCGCGCCACCAGGCGTCGGTGTCCTGCGCCGCCATCATGTCGGGCGCGGCGGCAAGGATCACCTCGGCGGCGTCGTCGATACGGTCGTTCTGGAGATGCCATTGCGCGCGGCACAGCACATAACCGAGGTCGCGGCGCGCCTCGGTCGAGACGTCCTCGAGATAGTCCTTGGCCTTACTGGCCTTGCCGGTGACCGCCGAGCAGGCCTTGATGATCGCGAGCGCATCCTCGCCGAGCCGCTTTGCGGCGCGCCTTGCGCCGGCATAGTCCTTGGCACCGAGCCGCTTGTCCATGCGGGCGCGATGATCCTCGGCGGTCAGGAGATCGCGGAACGCCTCGTTGGCATCCTCCTCGCTGCGCTCAGACAATTCCTCCGCGCGCCAGGCGTCCCGCACGAGGCGCGCGGCCCTGTCGGCATCGCCTTCGGCGAGCAGCACGCGGGCGAGCGCGAACTTGCCCTTGGCGCTGGTCGGCCGGTCCATCGTGAATTTGTGGACGGTCGCCGCGTCGCTCTTCTCCTGCCACAGCCGCGCCTCGGCGCGGCGGCGGAGCAGGGTGCTGCTCGGCCAGTCCGGATTGGCGGCGAGGAAGGCGGCATAGCGCTTGAAATTGGCGGTGCTCTCGGAATGGCGCAGCATGAACCAGTCGGCAAGCTTCTGTCCAGCGGGGTCGGCGATGCGCTCGCGCGCCGCGCTCGCATCGTCGGTCTTGCCCTTGCGCGCGAGATCGATGGCGTCCTTCAGCGCGGCGAGGTCGCCGGTCAGCGGCGCAGCGGCGGGCTTGTCCGAGGCCTCGTCGTCCTTCTTCGACTTGCGCTTGGCCTCGGCATGCTTGCCGTGCTTCGACTTCGCCGCGGCGGCATGGCGCTGTTTGCCGGCTTTCGCCTCATGCGTCTTTTTCGGCGCAGATGATTTGTGACTGCTCTTCGCTGCCGCCTCGGTCGGAAGGAAGGCCACAGCGGCCATGGCAACGACACACGCGAGCGAGCGTAGGCACTGGTTCATTGCGTGGTCCCCCTGCGAAACCAGTACAAACCAAGGTCCGCGACGACATGCGGCTCGAGAATCAAAAAGACATCACAACGATGCCACGGCATCGTTTCGCATTCGTCACGCTGTCGCAACAATGCGGCAAAATACGGATGGAGCGCGGGAACTTCCGAAACGGCAGAAACGGCAGCGTCTTTAACCTTTGTTAACGAATGGGGCTCGCGCGACGGTTGCGTGCGGCTCAAGACGCCGTGCGGGCAGATTGCGCGTGTTCCCGAGGCGAAATTCGGTGTATTGAGTTCCCGAAGCCTCCTGTCAGCTCTTGTCCCCACAGCCATGCCGCTTTTCAACCAGTCGATCCGGCGCAAAATCGTCGGCATCGCCCTCGGATTGATCGTCCTGATGCTCGTCACCTCGATCCTGTCGATGGTGATGTCGAGCCAGGTCGGTGTCCTCCTGGACGAGCTGACCACCCGCTACATCCCGGCGTACAGCCATCTGGCGCGCGCCAATATCCGCTCGCTCGAGCGGGCGCTGGCGCTACGGCAAATGGTCATGACCAGGATGGGCACGGCGACGGACGAGGAGGCCTACGCAGCGCGGCTTCGCGACTTCGAGGCATTGGACCGCAAGTTCGAGGAGGAGGCCGAGGCCGCGCGCAAGCTCATCAACGCCATCATCGACGATTCCAGGACGTATTCCGACAATGCCGCGCTGGGCCGGCTCGACGTTCGTATCGAAAGCGCTGTCACCGAGCTGCGGCGCAGTCTGGACGAGGGCAACGCGAAACTGCTCAAGCAGGTCGCGGCCAAGGACATGGCCGAGGCCCGCAGCACGCTGGAACAGCTCGACACGCTACGCGATGCGTTCAATCGGAAGGTGGACGCGATCCGTGCCGACATGCTGACGCAGGTTTTCTTCTCGACGTCGCAGGTGATCGGTCGGCAACACCAGGCGATCGTCGTGTCGGGCATCGTGACCTTGCTTGCTGCGGTGCTTGGATTTGCCTTTGCGCTGCTGGTGTCCGGCGGCATCACGCGGCCGGTGCGGTTGTTGCTCGCCGGCACCCGCGAGGTCGAGGCCGGCCGCTTCGACAAGACCATCGCCGTCTCGACCAAGGACGAGATCGGCGAGCTGGCAGCTGCCTTCAACCGCATGATCGAGCAGCTCCGGCACAACGAGCGCATCCGCGAGACCTTCGGCCGCTACATCGATCCCAAGGTGGTGCAGGGCCTGATCGATCGGCCGGAGGTCGCCATCGACGGCCAGCGCCGGGTCATGACCATCATGTTCTCGGACATGAGCGGCTTCACCGCGATGAGCGAGGGCATGACCCCGCGCGGCCTCGTCAAGGTGATGAATCACTATTTCACCGTGATGTCCGCTCCGATCAGGAGCAACCGCGGCGTCATCGACAAATATATCGGCGACGCCATCATGGCCTATTGGGGCCCGCCCTTCATCGAGGAGGGCGAGCCGGCCTTGCTTGCCGGCCTCGCCGCCATCGACATGGCCGGCCAGGTGCCCGGGCTCCAGAAGCAATTGCCTGATCTGCTCGGCATCCGCGCGATGCCGGCGCCGTGCGACCTGCGCATCGGCATCGCCACCGGCGAGGTCCTGACCGGCAGCATCGGCTCCGAGCTGATGATGAGCTTCACCGTGATGGGCGACGCCGTGAACCTCGCCTCGCGGCTCGAGGCCGTCAACAAGCTCTATGGCACCCGCATCCTGATCGCGCAGGCGACGGCGGATGCGATCGGCTCGGATCTCGAATTGCGCGAGATCGATCGCCTGGCGGTCGCCGGCCAGAACGCGCCGCAAGCGATCTTCGAGGTGATGGGGCGGGCAGGCGCGCTCACCGCCGCGCAGGACAGTCTGCGCATGCACTATGCCGAAGGCCTCGCCGCCTATCGCACCCGCCGCTTCGACGAGGCGCGCACCGCCCTCAACGCGGCGCTCGAAGCCGTTCCGGGCGACGGTCCCTCGCGCACGCTGCTCGACCGCATCGCGCAGTTCGAAGCTCATCCGCCGGCCGCCGATTGGGACGGCGCCTGGCGGCTGGACAGCAAATAGCTGGACCGGCTGCAATAATTGATTCTACCCCATAACGATGTTCGCCGTGACCTATTTCCAGGGCTTAGGTTGGGTGTCCTTGAGGCGTTTGATGGGGACACGCCGATGACAGAACTTGAGGACAGGCTGGAGCGGTTCGAGACACTCACCGCCGAATGCGAACTGATCACCAAACTCGCCACCGACAGCACCAAGCGGGAGTTCTACCTGAAGCTTTCGGAGCAGTACCGCCAGCTCGCGCAGGACATGCGGCAGGCGATCGCGACCAGGGCTGCGGCCTGAGGTGGGGACTGACGTAAGCCCCGGAACGTAAGCCCCGGACATGCAAACCGCTGCATGATGCGCGGAGACCATTGCGGGGCCGCGCGGTTGCAAGCCGATCTTAACGTTTGGCACGCATTCTCGACGCGTGGGAACGCGTCATGCGATTCTCCGTTGTGGGAATGCCGAGGCTCGTTGCGATGCAGCGTGCCTCGCGAATGTTGTCTGGTCGCGCCTTACAGGGCAATCCCATGCGCCTTCTTGCGGTCCTCATCTTTGCGCTCATGACGGCGGCCTGCAACCAGGAGCAGGACATCACGGGCTCGACCGCATCCTGTCCGGCGCGGAATTACACCTCCTACAACCCGCGCGACATGAACCAGTGCGTGACCGCCTGCAAGGCGTGCGACCATGGCAACACCGTCACCTGCACCACCTCCTGCACGCTCAAGGGCGCCCACTGAGCGGCATCGCCGGCGCTTCGGCAACGGCATCGCCGACGAAGCCTGCTGCCGTGACGTCGCCAGTTCCCGTGATGGAGGACTGGCGGTGCTCGCGCACCGGAACGATTTGCATGAGATAATCATTGATAGCACGGGCAGGACGCGGAGTCCTATGGATGGGTATGCTCGATCCCGGTCGGTTCCTGGTGTCGTGCTCGCATTGCGAGGCATGGCCGATGGCGGCCAACGTGAAACGTTCGAGTTGGTCGGCATCCCCGCACGAGGTCCGCTTCGTATGCCCGCGCTGCCGCCGCGAGGAGACTGCGATCGTCTCCGCCTCCGGCGAGCTGATGCCGATCAAGCGCATCGAAGTCCCGCCGCGCGACGTCACCGCAGCCTGGGCTCAGGCCCAGCGTTCACGAGGGCGGGCTTAGCCGGCTTGTTTCGAGCACGACGATGGGGAGCGTCGATTGGCGCGATCCCGTTTTGGAACCCGGCCGACGCTTGGGCGTTTCCGCCCGACACCAACGCGATCGAGGCTGTGCGAATGATCAGCGAGCATTTCGACATCCGGACACGGATCAACATGAAGCTGGCGCTGGACCGGATCTGCCGCAATCGCCCTCACGGCGAAGACCACGGCTTCCGCAGGTCGGTTGCCGAGAACATCATCCGCTGCGCGCACGCAGGCAGGACCGGCATCGGCCAGCTCGTCGATGCCGGCGAGCGGGCGGTGATCCGGATCCGGGAGGAGCGCGAGTACGCGTGATCCGACGTTCGGGCTCATCGCGCAACCGGCCGATTGACTCACCTTGCGTCTGGCCCGTAGATTGATCGGTGACGGTTCTCCCTAGGGAGATCAAAAGGGAACGTGGTGCGGGAATATCCCAATGCTGGGATTTTCTCAATGCCATGGCTGCCCCCGCAACTGTAAGCGGTGAATCTTTCGTCATATGCCACTGGGAATCTCGGTCCTGGGAAGGCGACGTAGAGGTTACGACCCGCGAGCCAGGAGACCTGCCGTCAGCCGTGGTCACACGCGAAGATGTCGGTCGGGGAGTACAGGCATTAGCTTCACCGGAGCAATCGATCGCTCCGCGTGAAACCTCGTTCGCTGTGACGTGCCACTGACGTCATACCGAGGTTACAAGAGTGTCCCGTATTGTCTCTGCCGCCAGGCGCTTCAGCGCCGGCCTTGTCGTGTCCGTTTCCCTGTCTTCGCTCGATCCGTCCATCGCCTTCGCGCAGCAATCGGCATCGCCGGATCTGCTGCGTCCGGTCGAGGTCGCGCCCGCCGAGCGTGCGGCCAAGCCGCAAGCCGCGCGGCGTACGCCTGACAAGCCCGGGCGGCGGCGTGTCGTCCAGGAGCCGAAGCCGGAGGCGCTGCCGGCGTCGCCCGCTGTTGCCGGCGTCTCCGCTGCCAACCTGTTTCCAACGGTCGTTGTCAGCCCAACCGGTGTCGTCACCCCGAGCCATCTGGTTGCGAACTCCGTGACGGTCCTGACCGCCAGAGATCTTGAGCGCGACCAGCGCCGGACTGCGTCCGATGCGCTCAGCGCCGTTCCCGGGCTCAACCTGGTCCAGACCGGCGGGCCGGGCGGACAGACGTCGATCTTCATGCGCGGAACCAATTCCAACCACACCAAGGTCCTGATCGACGGCATCGACGTCAGCGATCCCGGCAACCCGAACCGCTCGTTCGATTTCGGCCAGCTGCTCACCGCGGACATCCAGCAGATCGAGGTCCTGCGCGGCCCGCAGAGCGGTCTCTACGGCGCAGACGCGCTGGGCGGCGTCGTCTCCATCGTCACGAAGAAGGGCGATGGTCCCGCCCGCGTGGCCGGCTCGGTCGAGGGCGGCTCGTTCGGGACGCTCAACCAGACGGCAGGCCTGAGCGGTTCACAGGACCACTTCAACTATGCCTTCAACGTCGCCCATTTCCACGCCAGCGACGTGCCGGTGACGCCGGTCGAATTGCTGCCGCCGGGACAGAAGGCGATCGGCAACCGCTACGACAACATGACCTATTCGACCAAGCTCGGCGCCGATGTCAGCGAGAACCTGACGCTCAACGGCGTGGTGCGCTACACCGACGCCACTTTGCGCTTCACCGGCGACAGCTTCGATCCCGTGACATTTGCAAGCTTTCCCGCGGCTGCGCAAAGCACGCAGACGGTGCATCAGCTCTTCACGCGCGGGGAGGCGGTCTGGTCGGTTCTCGATGACCGGATGAAGAGCTATTTCGGCGTCAACTACACCAATCACTGGAACTCCAGCATCTCGCCCGGCGATGCGATGCCCACGATCAACACCGGCGATCGCGTCAAGTATGATTGGCACACCACGACGGAGCTGGCGCCGAACAACAACGTCATCATTGGCGCGGAGCATGAGACCGAGACCCTGCAAACGGCGACGGTCTCCGCGCAAAACGTCAACAAGGCCGGCTATATGGAGCTGCAGTCCCAATTCCGGGATCGCGTGTTCTTCACGGCCAACGTCAGGCAGGACGACAACGAGCGGTTCGGAGAGCATCCGACCTTTCGCCTGGCGTCTGCTGTGATCGCTCCGGTCACCGATACGAAGTTCAAGGGAAGTTACGGCACAGGATTCAAGGCGCCGACGCTCAACCAGCTTTACGTCAGCTTTCCCGCGTTCTTCTTCTTCGCCAATCCCAATCTCAAGCCGGAGGAGAGCGTCGGATACGACGCCGGCTTCGAGCAGCCCCTGTTCGGCGATCGTGTCCGCTTCGGCTCGACCTACTTCCGCAACAACATCACCGGCCTGATCCAGAGCACGTTCGATCCCCTGACATTCACGAGCAGCTACACCAATATCGGCAAGGCGATCACGGAAGGAACGGAGAGCTTCGTGGCGGCGGCCATCACCGACCGGCTGCGTGTGCGGGCCGACTACACCTTCACCCGCGCGGTCGATGCGACGGCGGGACAGGAATTGCTGAGGCGTCCGAAGGAGAAGTGGAGCGCCAACGTGATCTGGAATCCGATCGACCCGCTGACATTGTCCGCAACCGTGCTGCACGTCGGAAGTTTCGTCGACGGCAACCGCGACTTCAGCATTCCGCGTCTGCTGGCGCCGGCCTACACCGTCGTCAACGTGGCGGCCGAATATCTGGTCACCGACCAGATGAAGGTGTTCGGCCGGGTCGATAATGTGGCCAATGTGCACTACCAGAATCCGACCGGCTTTCTTCAGCCGGGACTTGGCGTCTATGGCGGCATTCGCCTTGCGAATTACGACGTCAGATAGCGGGAGAGAGGCCTCATGACGATCGCCGATCCGCTCATGGACTTCCTTGCAAGCCAGCTTGCCGACGTCGAGGCCGGCTGGAGCGTCGGCGCATTCGGTGCCATCGCCGAGTTCACGCGCGACCCCGGCGATAGCGTCGACATGGAACGGTCCCGCGACAAGGCCAGCGTCGTGACCGACAAGGGTGGGATACGCATCGTGTCCCACCCGGAGCTGCGCCTGATCGCGTCGGAGTCGCCGACGACGGAAAGCTGGAGCCACCGCATCGCGCTCTGTCTCCCGCAAGCGGCGAGCGCCATGAGCGGCCGCGATGTGCTGTCCGAGATCGGGCCGGACCGCGAGGCGCTGCGCAGCCGGGATCGCAACGACGTCCTGTTCGACCTTGGCCTCGGAACGTTGCAGGTCGATGCCTGCATCCGCGTCGGCGATGCCGATGTCGCCGCGGCGCTCAGGCGCAGCACCGGCCAATCCGTGTTCGCGGCCGCAAGCGATGCGATGCGGATCATCCTCGCCGCCAATCCGCATCGCGTCTTCATCAGCAGGCTGGGGCGGGCCGAAGTGTTCCAGCCGATCCCGCCGCCGGGCGGCAAGAGCCCGGACGGTCCGCACACCCATGTCCTGCCAAAGCTGCTCGCGCACGGCCGCACCCATGCCGCGACCGAGCCGCTGCCGGAGGGCTGGATTCCCTGCGCCCATCTCTATCCGGCTCATCCGTTGCGCGATCAGCTCGGCCGCAAGCGCGCGTTTCGGCCGGACCATCACGCAGCCTTCCAGGCCATGCTCGAACGCTACGGCGTGCCGGAGCTGGCCAGCTTGAAGCGGAGCGTCGTTGCGGCCGTGACGGCCGGTCAGGGGCCCGCGACGGTGACGCTTCCGTCTGACCGCGCGGCGCGCGCCACCGTTCGGGTGGCGTTGCGGCAGTTGACCGAGCTGGAACCGTGCGCGCCGGCGCTCGGCGACTGGCAAGCGGCCTGCGACCGACGCGATCCCTCCGATGCCGAAGACCCCATGGAGGCCCTTCACTGAGTTCAAGCGTGCTGCCGCGTTCCCTCGAAATGTGCTACAAATCCTGCAAGGAGATCGTTCCATGACTGTCACTATCCTGCCGCCGCATGCCGACCGTTTCCGCCTTCACCCCGTCGCACCGCGCCTTGCGCCGATGTTCTGCTTTGGGCTGCTGACGGTGTCGTGCGCGCTGGCAAGTTTTGCGCTGGCCTGCGCAACGCCGTTTGCGGCCTTCGCCGTCATCGCGGCCGCGATGCTGCCGCTGCGCCCGGCGCTGCTCGTCGTCACCGGCGCGTGGCTGGTGAACCAGGGCATCGGTTTTGGCGTGCTGCACTATCCGGTCGATGGCAGCACCATCGCCTGGGGTTTGGCCATCGGCGCCGCTGCGCTGATTGCGACCGCCGTCTCGTCAGGAGTGCTCCGCGCGCTGCCGCAGGGCCGCACGCCACTGATGCTGGCGATCGCATTCGTTGCCGCCTATGCGGCCTATGAGCTGGTGTTGCTCGCCGTAACGCCGGCGCTCGGCGGAGAGGGCGCCTTCACCGCCGCCATCGTGACGCGGATCGGACTGACCAGCGCCGTCTGGCTCGCCGGCCTCGTCGCCGCCTGCGAGATCGTCCGCCTGGTCGATCCGTTTGGCCGCAAGGGCGCGATGTCGGCCTGAGCGGCCTCTGCTGGCCGCCTGTTTGTAGCCCGGATGGAGCGAAGCGAGATCCGCGGCCGCAGCCTGTGAAATGACCCCGGGTGGCGCTTCGCTCCATCCGGGAGCGCGACACAACACCATCACCTTATCCTGAGGTGGCCGCTTCTTCAGCGGCCCTCAAGGGGCGACGGCGATGGAGCGCTTCGCGCCCCATCACGCCTCGGGAAGACGGAGCCAAGCTCCGACTCAGTTGAGGCAAATTGCTTCCCAAAGACCACGCCGGCGCGCGTCGCATCCACAGCGCAATCTAAAGCTGCTGATTGTCATATTTGGGAGGGTATCTCAGTAAGCCAGCCCGTGTCTTCCCGGTAACGATTGTGCTGTCTTCGCAACACTCACGGTGGATTTAACCGTCATCACTGGTCGTTCGCAGCACCGCCGCTTTTTAGCCACACCCGAACATGAATAAAATATCTCTAATGTTTTGGCGGCAGCGGCGGCCTTCAGCAGCGGCGGGAAATCCCAAGGTCGATTCAAATCTTGGCTCTGATTTTTCGGGTCTGAAAGGGTTGACCGGGGAAACTGGTTTGCGATGGACGCGAAGACCAACATCAAGCAGAGGCTGCCGAGCCGTCACGTGACGGAAGGCCCCGCGCGCGCGCCGCACCGGTCCTATTTCTATGCCATGGGTCTGACCACCGAGCAGATCCACCAGCCCTTCGTCGGCGTCGCCTCGTGCTGGAACGAGGCCGCCCCCTGCAACATCTCGCTGATGCGCCAGGCGCAGGCGGTGAAAAAGGGTGTGGCGTCCGCCGGCGGCACACCGCGCGAATTCTGCACCATCACCGTCACAGATGGCATCGCCATGGGCCATGACGGCATGCGCTCCTCGCTGCCGTCGCGCGAATGCATCGCCGACTCGGTCGAGCTGACCGTGCGGGGCCATGCCTATGACGCCCTGGTGGGCTTGGCCGGCTGCGACAAGTCGCTGCCGGGCATGATGATGGCGATGGTCCGCCTCAACGTGCCCTCGATCTTCATCTATGGCGGGTCGATCCTGCCCGGCAATTTCCGCGGGCAGCAGGTCACCGTGCAGGACATGTTCGAAGCCGTCGGCAAGCACTCGGTCGGCGCCATGTCGGACGAGGACCTCGACGAAATCGAGCGCGTGGCGTGCCCTTCGGCGGGTGCCTGCGGTGCGCAGTTCACCGCCAACACCATGGCGACCGTGTCCGAGGCGATTGGCCTCGCGCTGCCTTACTCGGCCGGTGCTCCGGCACCGTATGAAATCCGCGACGCCTTCTGCATGACCGCGGGCGAAAAGGTGATGGACCTGATCGCCCAGAACATCCGGCCGCGCGACATCGTCACCCGCAAGGCGCTGGAGAATGCCGCTGCCGTCGTGGCGGCCTCTGGCGGCTCGACCAATGCTGCACTGCACCTGCCGGCGATCGCGCATGAGTGCGGCATCAAGTTCGACCTGTTCGACGTCGCCGAAATCTTCAAAAAGACACCTTATGTCGCGGATTTGAAGCCGGGTGGCCGTTATGTCGCCAAAGACATGTTTGAAGTAGGTGGCATACCGCTTCTGATGAAGACGCTGCTCGACAACGGATTTCTCCACGGCGACTGCATTACGGTCACCGGTCGAACGATCGCCGAAAACCTCAAAAGCGTGAAATGGAATCCGCACCAGGACGTGGTGCACCCGGCAGACAAGCCGATCACCGTCACCGGCGGTGTGGTGGGTCTGAAGGGCAATCTGGCGCCAGAAGGTGCGATCGTGAAAGTCGCGGGAATGTCCAACCTCAAATTTACCGGTCCGGCCAGGTGCTTCGACCGGGAGGAGGACGCGTTCGAGGCGGTCCAGAAGCGCACCTACCGGGAAGGCGAAGTCATCGTGATCCGCTACGAGGGCCCCAAGGGCGGTCCCGGCATGCGGGAGATGCTCCAGACCACCGCAGCGCTGACCGGGCAGGGCATGGGCGGCAAGATCGCGCTCATCACCGACGGCCGCTTCTCCGGCGCCACCCGCGGCTTCTGCATCGGCCATGTCGGGCCGGAAGCGGCCATCGGTGGCCCGATCGGGCTGCTCGAGGACGGCGACATCATCGAGATCGACGCAGTCGTCGGTACCCTTAACGTAAAATTGAGCGACCAGGAGCTTGCCCAGCGCAAGACCAAATGGAGCGCTCGCGCGACTAACCACACGACGGGCGCGCTCTGGAAATATGCTCAGCAGGTTGGACCCGCGGTCGGGGGGGCAGTGACCCATCCGGGCGGCGCGCACGAGAAACAGTGCTATGCGGACATCTAGGCGTGCCATAGTTGCGTTTGTGTTGGGGGCCGGTGCGCTGGCCATGCCGGCGTTCGCCTTCGACGGCGCGCCGGTCAACAACAGGGACGCGGCCCTCTCTGTCATGACGACCTTGCCGGGCACTGCGCCGGCCGTGCGCGGCAGGACAGCGCCGGCGACCGCGCCGCAGGAAACCTCGCTCAGCGCCCTGCAATATGCCGCCGAGGGCGGCCATCCGATCGCGCAGTGGAAGCTCGGCCGCATGTACGCCAACGGCGACGGCGTCGCCCAGGACGATGTGCGCGCCTTCGAATATTTCAGCCAGATTGCCAACGCGCATGCCGATGACAGCCCGTCGGCGCCGCAGGCGCAGATCGTGGCCAATGCCTTCGTCGCGCTCGGCCGTTATTATCTGAACGGGATCCCGAACTCGAAGATCAAGCCGAACCAGGACCGGGCACGGGAGATGTTCTCCTATGCCGCGTCCTATTTCGGCAATGCGGACGCCCAGTACGATCTCGCCCGGCTGTACCTGAAGACGCCGGACGCCTCGCGCGAGGATTTCCGCTATGGCGCCCGCTGGCTCGGCCTCGCGGCCCAAAAGGGCCAGCACGAGGCGCAGGCGCTGCTTGGCCAGATGCTGTTCAACGGCGACCGCCTGCCCCGGCAGGCCGCGCGCGGCCTGATGTGGCTGACCTTGGCGCGTGACAGCGCGGGTCCCGAAGAGGCCTGGATCAAGGAAAGCTACAACCGCGCCCTCGCCAAGGCGTCGGACGACGACCGCGCCATGTGCCTGCAAATGC
Source organism: Bradyrhizobium sp. YR681 (assembly GCF_000282615.1). Classification (GTDB taxonomy): domain Bacteria; phylum Pseudomonadota; class Alphaproteobacteria; order Rhizobiales; family Xanthobacteraceae; genus Bradyrhizobium. The sequence goes on from NZ_AKIY01000287.1 coordinate 27,253, forward strand.
TGGAGCAATGGGTGCAGGGGCGCCGCGAATAAGGCTTGGTCCCGTAGGGTGGGCAAAGGCGCGAAGCGCCGTGCCCACGATCTCTTCATGAACGAAAAAGGTGGTGGGCACGCTTCGCTTTGCCCACCCTACGGCAGCTGCG
>NZ_AKIY01000288.1 GCF_000282615.1 Bradyrhizobium sp. YR681
TGGCGGCCCCGCCGGTAGACGACGCGCCCGGCTGAGGGAAGGTCTTGGCTTGGCGCGCCGTGCCGGCACTCCGGGCAGCTCCGCCGCCTCAAGCTGAGTTCCGAAACCGGAGCAGATTTCTTTTCGGTGTTAAGGAGTCCCGCACGTCCAAAAGACGACGATGTCGCGCGAAGACGGCGATATCGCGCGCACTGCGCATATCCCCGGCCGAGAGCGCTGTTTGCTGCACGGTTCGAATCCTGCAGCGAGCCGCCGGCCGCCCCGTCGACCGAGCACGGTCAAACCGTGCTCGATCCGCGATTTAGTTGGTGTTCAGGGCGGTGCCGTTCTTGAGGTTCAGCCTCAGGATATGGGCATTGTTGGTCGTGACGATCGTATCGTCCGCCGTGGCAACCACCGTTCGGACGAATTGCAGGAATTTCGCCGTTTCCACCGTCGCTGCGTTGGCCGCAAAGAGAACGTCCTTGTCGCGCATATCGAACTTGGTCGCGAGGAAATATCCGGCCGGATCGCGGAAGTCCACATTGTAAACGACCGGGACGAGAGGTCCGACATACTTCGAACCATCGACGCCAAGACGCTCGGCGAGTTCGCGCGGTTCACGGCGGTAGACGTAGACGCCGGCCGGCTCAGCCTGCGCGTCAAGCAGACCGCCCGCCTTGGCCATCGCCTGTGCCATCGTGATTTTCCACATATCGAACGGGAATTGTCCCTGCTGGCCCGAGGCGCCAAAAGCCAGGAACACCTGAGGCTCGCGGTAGACATAGATCGAGTCGCCGGGATGCACCCAAACATTGTTCAGGGGCGAGAATACCACTGAGCCAAACGGCACGGTCGCACGCCTGCCATTTCGCTCGAGCGTGACCCACGTTTCCCAACCCGGCCCCTTCGGACCACCTGCCCGTGTGATCGCGTCCAGAACACGCTCGCCCGCAGCATTCGCCGGGAAACGGTTCGGCTGATTGACCTCGCCCAGAACGCTGATCAGTGACGTGTTCTGAGTAATCAGCGCCACCACAACCTGCGGTTCGATGGCACGATTTCCAATGGACTTGACGATGTCCTGCTGCACCTCGGCCGGTGTGCGGCCGACCGCCCGGACCGCGCCGGCATAAGGCACGGTGATGTTGCCGGCGGAATCGACATTCTGGTTGGGCAGCGACACGAAGTTACCGGGGCGCACGCCCGCCTCGGCGGGGATAAACAGACCGCCCGCAGCCGCTTCGAAAATAGTCACGGACACGACGTCGCCGATGCCGAACTTGATGGTGTCCGGCCGCCTCTTGTCGGGGAACGATCCCGCCAAAGCTCCCGGGCCGTACTCCTGAAGTACGCCGACAACTTCCGGCGTCAACTTCACCACGGCATAGCGAGGACCGGAGCTGGTTTGTTCGGACTTGACCTGGAAGTCTTGGGGACCAGAACTCGGCATGATCGAGCAACCTGCGCAAAGCAGCAGGAGGCCGGCTAGCGCGGCGCGCTGAAAATACTCAAACTTCAAGCTTACCATCCCCAATTGACGACGCACGATTGCGGGAAAACCGTAGCTGAGTCAATCAGTCTCGGGGTCTTCGTGCCGTTTTGCGAAGCATGTTGCGCGCCCGCTACACACCTCGACTATATGACAAAATAAAAGGCATCGGCGACGTCATTCGCCGCCGATGCCCTCCGAGTGTGAACGTGCGTTAGTAAACGTTCCTGTTATGAACGACCTCGAAGCACGTCATCATGATGATCTTGATATCCAGGGTGAGCGTCCAATTGTTGATGTACCAGATGTCGCAATCGACTCTGCCCTTCATTTGCTCGACCTTGGCGGTCTCACCTCGGTATCCCCTGACCTGGGCCCACCCGGTGATCCCGGGCTTCACGTGATGCCGGAACGCATATTCGGAAAGCAGGTCACCGTAATGATCGTCGTGCGCAAGCGCGTGAGGCCGCGGGCCGACAAGCGACATATCGCCCAAAAGCACGTTCAAGAGCTGCGGAATCTCGTCAATGCTGGATCGACGAAGAACTTTGCCGACCCGCGTCACGCGAGGATCGAACCGCTGCGCCTGAGTAACCACCGCACCATCCTCCATAACGGTCATGGAGCGGAACTTGAAGATCGAGAACTGCTTCGCGTTGAAACCGTTTCTCTTCTGACGGAAGAAAACCGGCCCCGGCGAGTCGAGCTTGACGGCGACCGCGGTGAGAATCATCAGCGGGGCCAGAATGAGCAGGCCGATGCTCGCCCCGATGACATCCACAACGCGCTTGGCGAACTGCTCCCATTGCGAGAGAGGCCCTCTCTGAACTTCGACGGACAGAGACTTCCCCAAACGGTAAGATGGATTCGAAGCGACGGAGCGGATGCGCCGGTCCGGCAAGAGGCGAACGGGTAATGGAGACACCCTGAGGCGATCCCGGATCAACTCCAGCTTGCGCGTATCATTCCATGGCAAAGCCAGCACGATTTCATCGACCCCGCGATCGCGCGCAATCGACAGCGCATTCTCCAGGGCGCCCTCCTCGTCCTCGGTCATCGAAAAACCGCCAACGCCTTCAGAGGACAACGTCACGCGATCAACCTCGGCAAGGCCGAAACGCTCGAGCAGTTCATCCTGCCCCAATGCAGCGAGCTCGGAACGCGTGCCGAGCAACACCGTCGCCCGCCCCTGGACGCGCCCCTCGCTGACAGCGCTCAGCACCAGCCGCTTGGAGAAACGACGAGAGATGATCAGCAGGCAAAACGCGAGCGTTCCATAGCACAGCACCGACCCGCGCGAGAAAGATGCTCCCACCTTCATCAGGAAGGCGAGTTGAGACAGCAGAAGAATGACGAGCGACCACTGCAGGAAGATCCGGGCAGCATCCTTGCGCCTCGAGAAGACCGCTCGCAGATCATAGAAGCCGCTGGAATGTCCCAGCAACACATAGATCAGCGCAGACATGATGCCGGCGCCCAGCAACTGCTCCGGACTCTTGAAATCACCGTTCACGGCAATCTGGTATAGAGCACCTCCAGCAATGCTGGAGAACGCGATCACCGCTGCATCCACGGACATCAGCAGGTACTGGAGCGCCGCGTAGGGGAATTTCCGCCCTAACGCCGGCAAGAGCCAGGATCCGTTCTTGGGCGTTTCATGGACTTGCGAACCACGAAGACCTTTGTCCGGCACAACCAAGGCGTCGGTGATCGACTCCTGAGGTACCATGAATCACCTCGTATGTTCGGCAAAGCTACAAACTTAACGGGTACTAAAATACGATCTCGCACTGCATTACAATAAATTTGCGCATCGCAACAGATCAAATTTTATGGCAGCTAATGCCAAAGAATTAATCATGTCGTCAAGACGAAATTCGCCCGAATTTGCAATGACAAGGCAGCAACAATGCAATGCAGAATTGTTCTCCTCGCGATGCTCGGTGTTTGGCTGGTCCAAGCGCGCATGGCGACCGCTCAAGATTGTCCAAATTGCGGCAATCCCCTCGCGCAGCCCCAATTCAGCCAAAGCACGACGCTCGCGGACGGATGGCGGCTGGTGAAGAGCCGCAATCCGAGCGGAGGAGGCGAAATCGTCTCGGTCATGCATGCGGTCGATACCGCGAAGTCCGACGTCGGACTTGCAGGCATGAGCCTGCGATGTGGCGCAATCGGCCCCGAAGTGATCCTGATTTTACTGGATCCGGTTCAAACGACGGGACGCCTCCCGGTGACCCTGAAGACAGGTTCGATAAAGACCCAGTTCGAAGCATCGGTGCTGCAGGACGGACGCGCCATCTTGCTGCCCCTCGCGGCAACGGCCGTCTCGAACGCCGCCAAAAGAGGCACCACCGAGATCTCCATAACGGTCGACACGCAACCTCAGACGATTAACGGAATCGTACCGCTGACCGGTCTGTTGAGTGCTTTGAATTCACTGTCTGTACACTGTTCAGGGAAGTAGCGACGCCGCGACGCGCGATTCGACGGAGGTCTGAAGCAGAATTCATCGTCTCTTAAGTGGCGGAAAAGAAGGTGCAATCGGGGAGCTTGCTCATGTTTGCGATTGCCATCTTCTTGTTTCTGGTCTGCGCGGTACTGGCGTGGAGCTTTCGGGTCTGGATACTCATTCCGATCTCGGGACTCGCTGTCATCACGCAGGTGATCTCGGATCTGATCGGAGGAGCAAGCATCGGGACGATGCTGGGGTCTGCGCTCGTCATGGCGTTCGTCCCGCAACTCGGCTTTGTGCTGGGCTTGTTTACACGCTACGTCCTGTTCGCCATGCGCGCACCGCTGCCCTCCGGACATCCGGAGAGCACGATCACAAAACTTTACAAGCAGAACTCCGATTCATACAGTGTGGCCAAACTACGTCGTGGCTCCGACACCCTGTAGGCTGCTCCACTGACGCGATAGTTCACGGCATACGCTGCAGATCGGCGAACACCACTGCAGTCGATGTGCCGCCCGCGAGAGGTTGGCAGGATTGTCGGCACCACTGATCTGCTTGATTCTGCTGATAACCGCGACGCCTGCCTTTGCGATAAGCAATCAAGCTCTCGGCCGAGATATCAGCCTGACCGCCGCCGCGATCATTCTGGTCCTGGTCGCGCGCGAAGCGCCGGAAAAACTCGGCTTCGTCTTGCAGCGGCTGAAAGTGTTCTGGCTTGCCGCCGCCGTGCCCCTGGCGTGGCTGGCGTTTCAACTGCTTCCCCTCCCCGAGGGATCGCTGACCAACGCCTTGTGGTCGGCCGCATCGACGGCACTGGCCGAGCATTGGACCAGCGGGCACGTTACGATAGACATCGACGCCACGTTTCGCAGCATGATCACCTATCTCGGCGTGCTGGCGCTGACGATTGCCGCGGCGGTCATCGGACGCGATCGTGCCCACGCCAAGGATCTTCTGACCGCCCTCAGTGTCGGAGCGACCCTCACGGCGATCCTGCTATTGGTCGCCCGGTCCAATCCCAATATCGGACTGCCGGCGCCGGACAGCACCGGCGGAAACGCCATGACCGCGATCACCGCGATGGCGATCATCGCGAACGGCTGCATCCTCGTCATGACCACGGGTCAGACCGACGCCGGCTGGTCGTTCGACCGCCTGGGATTTACTGCGTTCGCCGCCTTTGGAATCGCGATTTCATTCGTCGCACTGGAGGCCGCCGGATGCTTCGCCCTGTCGGCTGCGGCGCTGGCCGGAATCGCCGTCCAGGGCTTTGTCGTGCTTGTACGTCGCTTGAAACTCCGCTCTTGGCAGGCCTTTTCGCTGTTTCTGGTGCTGGCAGCCCTCGCGATCAGTGTCGTGGCCGCCCGAAATCCGAGCCTGATCGATCTTGCAGACCGCGCTGGTCCGGAAGACCTTGCAGACGTTCAAAGAGCCCTCTCCGAGGCCCCGTGGCCGGGCTCCGGAGCCGGCACATTCGGCTATGCCATGCAGATGTACCGAAGCTTCGGTCTGCCGCCCATGTTGATCGCCCCCTCAACAGTCATCGCGGTCTCGGCGGAATGGGGGCGCGCCGCATTGTGGCTCATGATCGCCTCGGTGACGCTGCTCTGCCTTGCGCTGTTCTGGGCGACCTTGCGACGGTCCCGCGACACCCATTTTCCCCTGTTCGCCGCAACAGTCCTGCTCGTGGCGCTATGCCAGGCCTTCCTCGACCCGAGCCTTCGGAGCAGCGTCGTTCAGACGACCATCGCCATAGCGATCGGGCTTGGCTTGTCGCAAAAAGTGGGCGAAGGCCGCCGTTCCAGCGCGGACTGATCCTAGACCCTGCGGTCCGCGATCGTCGTCCACAGCTTGCTGCTGTTCGGCAATTGCATGCGGACCCATCGATAGGGCGCCCGGGACCACGGCCTCAGTTGGGCATTGAGATTGTCCAGGACAACGTCGCCCTCGTTGGTTCGGACCACCAGCACGAGGTGATGCTCGCCGCCGGGAACGACCACTTCGCTCAGCAACAGCACGCGAGCGGGCCAACCACGCTTCAGCAACTCGTGACGCTTGGTGACCGCATAGTCGTTGCAATCGCCCCGGGCCGGATTGAGAACCCAGGCCTCCTCGGCCTCGTTGTCGAGCCGAGCCGCCACGATGTCGCGATTGACCGCTTCGTTGACCTGCTTCAGATCCTTGAGCCGCTCAGGCGTAAGCTGGACCGGACCTCCGCGAAACAGGGGCCGACTACGGCATTCCGCCTCGTACCGGTGGCAGAAGCGGTTGAAAGCCATGGGGGGTAATGCAGGCGCGTCGAATTTGATGCGCTGGATGAGGGGCCGCAAGCCTATGGTTGATCCCAGCAGGCCAGCGGCCGCAGGTGCTGCAAGGCACCAGGAGGCGATTGCAACGGCCAGGCTTGCCGATATTCTGCGCATGTCTTTGCTCCCCGCTTTCGGGAGAAGCTAAGCTGGAGACCTTGAGATTCTGGGCGCTCGATACGGCCAAATTGGTTCAAGAAACTCACGTTTCTTTACGGACTTATTAACTATAAGTGTCAGACAACGTTTAGAAGTACGCCACCCCTTAATGGTTCCTCCCCCTCCGGACGGCAAGGAGCCTTGGGCTCGCAGATGTTAAGATCGTCCCGCGCCAAGAGTTCGGCACCCAAACCAAGGTTGCCGGACGGTATTCGTATTTATGCGATCAGCGACATCCATGGCTGCTCCGATCTGCTCAGAACCCTGTTTGAGGTGATCGACCGCGATCTGATGACCATCGGCCGACGGCGGGCGCTTCACGTCTTCCTTGGCGACTATATCGACCGCGGACCGGACTCCTCGGGGACGATCGACCTTCTGATTGATCGCGCTCGGAGGCACGAATCGATCTTCCTCAAGGGCAATCATGAAGAGTTCCTGTTCGAGGTGCTGAGAGATCCCGAGATGCTGCAGAACTGGAGACAGTATGGCGGCCTCCAAACCCTAAGCTCCTATGGCATTCAGCCTCCGCTGAATCCGACCGTCGAGGAACAAAAAGAGCTGATAGAACGGCTTGCATTGGCGATCCCGATGCATCACCGGATGTTCTTCGAAAGGCTCCGCACTCGTTTCGTATGCGGGGACTTTTTCTTCGTCCATGCGGGCATCAAGCCTGGACTGCCCCTGGCCAGTCAACGCGAGGAAGATCTTCTCTGGATTCGAGACGAATTCCTGCTCAGCGAGAGGAAATATGAGAAATACATCATCCACGGTCATACTCCCGTCCGTGAGCCGGACATTCGGCCAAACCGCGCCAACATCGATACGGGCGCCTACGCCACCGGCAATCTGACGCTCCTGACCATCCAGGGCCACCAGCTGCTGGCCCTCTAACGCGACCTGTTGTCCCGAATGGTTTCACACCCCCTATTTCGCGCGACCCTGATCGTTCTGGCCGCCGCGATCGGCTACGAGGGAATCAGTGCGATGATTTCCGACATCGCCGACATGCGCGCGTCGGTTGCAGCCAAGACCAATGCAGTTGCACAGGCGCAGCCCGACGGGCTCGCCGCGCGCTCCAGCTATGACCGCGGCACGGCTCGCGCCGTTGCCGACGCGCTGGAAATGCTGCGCGGGCCGGCCAACGGCTCACTCCAAAGCAAGGACGTCGATCGCGTTGGCCACACGCTTCGCCCGGCACTGGCGCGCGCGCCCCATGACGCACTTCTCTGGCTCGGCCTGGCCGCATGGGAGACTGGTCGCGCCCCCAACAGCTCGGCCGGCGCGGAGCCATTGAAAATGGCCTATTTCACGGCCCCGAACGACGCCCGATTGATGGCGATGAGGCTTGAGATCACAACGCGAATGAGCGGCCCCATCGATATGCAACTCAAACAGCTTGCCGAGGGCGACGTGCGGCTGATGCTGACGCGTCAACCTGACCAGCGCGCAGCCGTGGTTTCGGCCTATCGACAGGCGTCAAACCAGGGAAAGACATTGCTCGAAGACGCTGTTCGGGCCACGGACCCGTCATTTCTGAAGCTATTGCGCGGTTAGAGCCTTTCATCGAGACGCCCTGCCTGCACGCCCAGGAGGATATTGATCCTGCCCGGCCCAAAGACTAAGGTCGTTGCCAGATCAGACAGGAAATTGGCAATGCGATTTGGATTGGGGTTGTGCTTGGTGTCGGCTCTGACGGCGTGCGCGGGTTCCGCGCTTGCTGCAGATTATGCGGTTCCCACCGAGCGACGTGTCGCGCAGATCACCACGATCGACCGCGGACCGAATCCTTATTGCGGACCCAAATATGGCTGTCCGATCGTGGTTCGAGTCCGGCACCGCAGCCTCGGCATGGGTTATCCCTCGAGCTTCGATCCCCGCACCCGGGGTGAGCCGCATTACTTCTACGGGCCGATGCGGACCTACGTGGAGTTCGTCGACCCGCTGTTTCCCGAGCGGGTCTCGGCCTACTGACCAATCGATGTTGCGGGCGCGCAGTCGCAAATTTGACGCTGGCCGGACCTTCTGCAATTCTCGCGGTGGCCGTTCATCCGACTTGAGAGGCTGACCCGATCAATTGGCTGCTGATTGCAGCCGGTCATTCAGTTGGTCCCCTGACCGGACCTGTATTGCGGAAAGCGGCTCAGCATCGCGGCCTTCAGAAACTTGAAGTGCGCGATCGAGGCGCCGAGCTCCTTGAGGCGTCGCTGGCCGTTCAGGATCTCCTTGTCGAACAGATCCTGGTGGTGATTGTCGAGCGCCTCGCGCTCGAGATATTCGTCGTCGCCATTGCCGAAGGTCACAGCCGCCCGCGCCAGCACGTCCTCTACCCGGCGATTGAGGCCCGACTGCTCCCGCTCCGCCGCGTGAAGGGCGTCCTCGATCGCGATCATGATGGCCTCGATGCGGGTGCGATCGGTCTCGGCGTCACGCTCGGGCGAGCGCGCACGGAACGTCTGCTCTCCCCCGAAACGGTCTTTCAGGAAGTTATGGGTGCGGGCCCGCAGGAAGAGCTGAAACATGCGCGCATTTTCCGGTTCGAGGCGCCAGACCAGAAAATGGGCCCGGGATGGTTAATAAAGGTTGAATCCGTCGCGTCGCTCTGTGCGGCTTTGCGCCATCCAGGCCCTCCAGGCGCCATCGTGCTTCTCGTAGAGCTCGAGCCGGCGCCGCTCGCCGGCATCCGGCCACACGACGCGGCCGTCGGGCGCGGCCTGCGCCCCGCCCGGTGCCTGCCCGCTGTCGAGCCGCTCGAACTCGAACGTCTCCTCTGGCGTCAGGCCGATCAGGACCCGCCGGCCTCCCGCATCGACGAAATACCGCCGCGGCGCCGCGTCCGTCGGACCGGTCGTGGGCTCTGCCTGAGTTCCCGTCATGATCCACTCCCCCTGCCGTGATCCAAGCGAGCGCCGCCCTCCGGTTGTAAATCCTCAGAATGCCCGCCGCACCCTCATCAATGAATTATTCTGCCGGAACGCGATGGTGCTGTAGGGCCGGTGGAGTGGATTGCGTTCCACGCGCTCGCGCTGTCCCCACGCGCGCGTCGCATAGCCCGCACCAAAGCCGGCGAGGATGGAGACCAGGATCACGACCAGCATCATTCGAATTTCTTTCCGATGGCATCTCGTCTTCGTGACGCATCAGTCTCGTCTTCGAGTTGTGTCGAGATCATGATGAGCCCCGCTGATTTTCTTGTCATGCCAGAGATTTTTTGGGCAGCAGCGTGCTTGCGAAGTGGACGATCGCGCGCTCAGCTGAAGAACCAGAGGAACAGTCTCACCAGCAACAGCGTGATGAAATACACCCAGCCCGCCATCGCAATCAGCGCAACGCTGAAAAATGCGCCTTCGAATGCCCGATCTCTGATCTTGGAGAGGGGAAGTGCCGCTAGCGCTTTCTGAAGCATCTCGGTCTTCTTGATTTGTCGATTTTGATTCTGCGACTTTGTCGTCGCCGTTCGCGCGAACTTAGCCGAACGAATTCGACGATCTCGTGACGCTCGCCTCGGTGAAAGCGCAATGCTGCTCGTCGCGATCGTCGATCGCGTCAACGCGGCACGATTAGATCCGTTCTCGTTCAAAGCCGTTGCACGCGGCGCGCGCCGCGATTCAATTCAAATTGATTCCGCGAATCTGCGGCGCGATTTCGCAACAGATAATTCCTGATCGCGCGCAAGTGTTGACGCGGAGCGAAGCATTCGGTTTTGCGATGTCGCCCCACGGGACGAGGCGGGACGTGTCGCGCCGGCTTCGGCGGCCGGCTCACATCATTGACAGGGGCGAGCGGGTCCGATCGGAGGCTCAGAACCGGCTTGCACCCGCCGCCCCATCCTTTATCAAGTGGAGGTTGCGGACATCGGCTTGGATTTTAGCTTGGATTTGGGCGCGGTTTTGGGCTTGGTCCGGGTTTGGGCCTCGAGGGCATATGAAGGGCATCATCCTGGCAGGGGGAACGGGTTCCCGGCTTTATCCCGTCACCGCCGTGGTGTCGAAGCAGCTTCTGCCTGTCTTCGACAAGCCGATGATCTATTATCCGCTGTCCACCCTGATGTTCGCCGGCATCAGGGACATCCTCATCATCACCACGCCGCAGGACCAGCCGCTGTTCCAGCGGCTGCTCGGCGACGGCTCCGAGATCGGCCTCTCCTTCTCCTATGCCCATCAGGACAGCCCGCGCGGACTGGCGGACGCCTTCATCGTCGGCCGCGACTTCGTCGGCAAGGACCCGGTCGCCCTGGTGCTGGGCGACAACATCTTCTACGGCAACCGCCTGCCGGAGATGCTGATCCAGGCCGCCTCGCGCGGGCATGGCGCCACGATCTTCGGCTATCCCGTCAACACGCCGGAGCAATATGGCGTGGTCGAGCTCGACGCGAGCGGCCGGGCGTTGTCGATCGAGGAGAAGCCCGCGCAGCCGCGCTCCAACATCGCCGTGACCGGGCTCTATTTCTACGACAACGACGTACTGGACATCGCCGCCGGAATTGCTCCCTCCCCGCGCGGCGAGCTCGAGATCACCGACGTCAACAGGGTCTATCTCGAGCGCGGAGAGCTGTTCGTGTGGCTGATGGGCCGCGGCATGGCCTGGCTGGACACCGGCACGCACTCCTCGCTGGTCGAAGCCAGCCATTTCGTCCAGATCCTCGAGCAGCGCCAGGGGCTGCGCATCGCCTGTCCCGAGGAGATTGCGCTGCGGCAGGGTTACATCTCCCTTGAAGCCTTCGAGAAGCTGGCGCAAAAGAATGTCAGGAGCAGCTACGGCCAATATCTGCTGTCGGTCTACCGCTCGTTCGGGCGCGAGGCGGGCGGCGCCTGAAGCAGAGACCGCATGCGCCTTGACGGCATCACCATCTTCGTGACGGGCGGTGCGGGCTTCATCGGCTCGGCCGTGATCCGTCATCTGCTAGCGGACACCGGCGCGCGTATCGTCAACATCGACAAGCTGACCTACGCGGCCAACCTCGACTCGCTGCCGGGGGCCTCCACGCATCCGCGCTATGTGTTTGCGCAACAATGCATCGGCGAGAGCGCCGGCCTGCGCGCGCTGTTCGAGACGTACCAGCCGGACGCGGTGATGAACCTCGCGGCAGAAAGCCATGTCGACCGTTCGATCGACGGCCCGGCGGAATTCATCCAGACCAATGTGGTGGGCACGTTCACCCTGCTCCAGGAGGCACTGCGCCATTGGCGGGGGTTGACGCCGGAGCGAAGCGCGCGCTTCCGCTTCCTTCACGTCTCGACCGACGAGGTGTTCGGATCGCTCGGCGGCAGTGGCCAGTTCAGCGAGGACACCGCCTATGCGCCGAACTCGCCCTATTCGGCGAGCAAGGCGTCGTCCGACCATCTCGTCCGCGCCTGGCGGGAGACGTACGGCCTTCCCACCATGGTGACGAACTGCTCGAACAATTACGGGCCCTATCATTTCCCCGAAAAGCTGATCCCGCACATGATCATTCGCGGACTGGCGAGCGAACAGCTGCCGGTCTATGGCGACGGCGGCAACGTCCGCGACTGGCTCTATGTCGCCGATCACGCAGAAGCGCTGACGCTGGTGCTCGAGCGCGGCGTCATCGGCGAGACCTACAACATCGGTGCACGCTGCGAACGGACCAATCTCGCCGTGGTGGAGCGCATCTGCGATCTGCTCGATGAGATCTCGCCCGGCGCCGCCAGGCGCCGCAGCCTGATCAGCTTCGTCGCCGACCGGCCCGGCCACGATCTGCGCTACGCCATGGATCCCGGCAAGATCGAGCGCGAGCTCGGCTGGCGCCCGCGCGAGGATTTCGACAGCGGGCTTGCCAAGACCGTCCGCTGGTTCTGCGACAACCGGACGTGGTGGCAGAACATCCTCGATCGCGGTTACCGTAGCGCGCGGATCGGACTCGGCTGACGAAAACACCGTGATACTACGGAGTGATAAACGCCGATTTCATCGCGGTAAGGTTGAGCAGTTAGCTTAATCCGCGTTGTTTGTTGCGAACGCCGAAGGATCGCATATCCATCGTCTCACCGGGCTCCCCCAAGCCCGGCCCCACCCAAGCAAAGCCGTCGAGCGAACATGGGTCCGCTTGGCGGCTTTGTCGTTGTGTCGACGAGAGGATGGTTTCGGTTATGGCGCGCAGGCCCTGGTCGTTCAAGGAAGACCGCCGGCTGATGGAATTGGCCAAGTCTTCGACTTCGCTGGAAGAAGCAGCGAAACTTCTCGGGCGTTCGCCCGATGCGATCAAGCGCATGGCCTTGCGGCTCGGCCTGTCGCTGAAATCCAAGGGCACCAAGAAGAACTAGCGCAAAAGCTTGCCTTCTGCGCCCCGGCCACGTGCGACAATCCCTCGACGTGCACGCACCTCGACGGCCTCCGCCAGCTCGAGTCTCGCGCCCGCGCAGGCCGCGACTGGTTTACGAATTCCTATCGATGGAACTCTGGGCTACGCACCGCATTATCTGCGAAAGAAATGCAGGAGGCAGAGTCCGTGATGGCGAGCTCTTTCCTTTCAGTAATCTCGATCTGGTTTGCGATTAACATCCTGTTCCTGGTCATGAGATTGTGGGTCACCAGAGAGGCGAGCTGGGATGTCGGTGTGGACCGAAACCAGCTGAGAACCGCCTACGCAAGGTCGAGGCCGCGCCGCCGCGCTTGAAGTCGCCTCGCCGCCCAAGACGAGCCTTTATGAGTAGCTTCGGTTAAACGGCTCCGGTTCGGAAAACACCGCGAGTCCATGCAACCGGAAGCACTGGTTCTAAACCTTATCTTAGCGCCTCGTTGGTTAAGGTCCGGGTTATCCTTTCTTAACCGGTAAGGCCGGGATGGCATCGGCACGGTCGAAATTCACGCTGGTGGCGCTCGTGCTTGCAAGCATGGCGGCGTTCACCCTCGCCGGTCATGTCGCCGTGACACGCTTCATCCACGACCAGCAGGCGCACCAGCTCGACGAACTGACCGATGTCGTGCTGCGCCGGTCCGAATTCGCCGTCGACTTTGCCGCCGCAAGCCTCGACGAACTGGCAGGCCGCGGGCTCGCCACGTGCGATGCCGCTTCGCTCCAGGCCATCCGTCTGCACGTCTATCAGCGATCCGCTGTGAAGGATGTCCGCCTCGTCAATTCGGACGGCTCGGTGATCTGCTCGGCCTATTCCGAGACGCTCGAGTTCGACAGGGGCTGGGCCGATCGCGGCGACATGCTCGCCTCGCGCGATTCCGGGTTGATGCTGTTCCGCGTCGAGCAGTTCGGTGGCGACGCACTTGGCGTGCTCAGGGACATCGGCAACAACAAGGCGCTGGTCGCGATCCTCGGCGTCAACGCCAACCTGTTCGACATCATGCCGGCCGAGCTCCGCGCGCATGGCGAAGTGCTGCTGGCGCTCAACAACGGCGCGCAGCTCGGCGAATTCATGCTCGACGCCAACAAGGCGCTGCCGCATCCGGTCGAGTTCGCCAGGAGCTCGGCGCGCTATCCGCTGCGCACCGTCATCCGCATCGACAGGACCGTGCTCTCGACGTGGAATACCGAGGCTTACTGGCCGGCAATGGCGGTTGCGATTGCGCTCGGCCTGCTGTTCGGCGTGCTGTTGTCGCGGACCCGGCGCATGGAGGGCCCTGTCGCCGACCTCGATCGCGGCCTGGCGCGCGGCGAGTTCAGGCCGTATTTCCAGCCGATCTTCGATCTCAGGACGGGCCGGATCAAGGGCTGCGAGATCCTCGCGCGCTGGCTGCGCGAGGACGGTTCGATCGTCCCGCCGATGAACTTCATTCCGCTGGCGGAATCCAGCGGACGCATCGAAGCCATGACCTGGCAGATCCTGGGCCGCGCATTGACCGACCTCCAGCCTCACCTCAAGGCCGACAAGGAGTTCAAGCTGTCGTTCAACGTCGTGCCGAAGCACCTCCTGAGCGAAGGCTTCGTCGGAGCCCTGCGCAGCGCGGTCGCCGCGATGAAAGTGTCAGCGCGACAGATCGTGGTCGAGGTGACCGAGCGCGACGAGCTCGACGATCTCGCGCGCGCGGCCGCCGTGGTGCGCGAGCTGCGCGACTACGGCTTCCGCGTCGCCATCGACGACGTCGGCGTCGGCCACAGTGGGCTGTCGCGGCTGAAGGGGCTCGGCGCCAACACGATCAAGATCGACAAGTTCTTCGTCGACACCATCACGGTGGACGCCTCGACCACGACGATCGTGGAAATGCTGGTGGCGCTCGCGAGAGATTTCCACATGACGGTGGTGGCCGAAGGCATCGAGACCGAGGAGCAGGCCAGCGCGCTGATCTCCTGCGGCGTCGAAGAGGGCCAGGGCTATCTCGTCGCGGCGCCACTGCCGCTCAAGAAATTCTGCGAGCTGGTTGAATCGCGGCACATGACGAGCGCGGCCGCAACGCCGGACGGCACCGTAGCGCTGGTGGCCTGACCGATCGCCGCCCCGATTCTGGACAGTCGGGCGACACGCTCCGCGCCACGACGTCCCCTTGCGAACCACCAGTCACAAACGCCGCAGCGACCCGCGGAACTTAACGATGTTCTCGGCTTTCGGAAGCGTCGCGGCGAGCGACCGGCTATCATGCTGCAATGCGTCGTAACCATTTCATCGCAGCCGCGGCAATCTGCCTCGCGCTCATCGTCTATGCCACGCTTTCCAAGCTGTCGGGCAGGCCTGCACTCATGGGCCATGCCGAAGCCTATTGGGTGGTCATCATCGAGCGCTTCAGCGCCTATTGCCTGCTTGGCTTTCTGGTGTCTTTCCTCCTACCGGGGCGCATCAAGCTGGCGAGCGCCCTCGTGATTGCCGTTGCGGTCAGCCTCGAGCTATTGCAATCGCTGGTGCCGGATCGCGATCCTCAATTTATCGATGTCCTGCAAAAGGCTGCCGGGGGCACTGTTGGCGTTCTGCTTGCCCAGACGATTTTGGCGTTCCTGCCGAGACCGCCGGCCTAGAGCAGCCGAAAGGCTCTACTTCGCCATCTGCCCGCGCAGCTCACCGCCTGGATTCGCCGCCGTGTGGATGTTCGCATACCATTTGCCGGCGAGAAGATCCGCGGCCTGCGTATCGGTGAGAGTTGCCGTGCCCTGGATTGGACTTTCCGTTGACTTGAATGGAAGCGCGATTCCGGCGTTCTTGCCGGCCTCGCCGGGTCCATGGAAGTGTGCTCCCAACGCCGGTCCGCTGAGACCGGTATAGGTGACCGTGTAGGTCAGAAACCTGGTATCGCTATCGAAGCTGGCCTCGGCCTTGCCGGAACCGGAACTCGTGTTCGGCGGCACCTCATTGCTGCCCTTCAATTCGGCCTGCAACTTAACCACCTCGGCGTTAGTGATGGTCGAAAGACCGAGCGGGAGCGCAGCAACCATCGCACCCGCCAGGTAGAGGGCTTTCTTCATGACATCATCCTCCCGATCGTGACCATTCTGGCCGGTCCGATGTGGAACACCGGCGGTCACACCAAATTCCGGCGGGATGATTATGCCTGATTCGAGCGGAGCCTACCGTGCCGGCTCACGCCACTCCACGTCGCAGGCCCCGGTAATCGTTTGAGCGGCCCCCGGACATCTGCTGGTGAGTATCGCGCAGCGCCCCGATCGCGTCATCGAGATCGAATTCCGCTTCGCGAATGGTCTGGAAGAACCGGGCCATCAATGCGAGGTTCAGCTTGACGCGGGTCGTCCCGTCGCGGCTTTTGCGGCGATCGAGCGAGAGATGCATCGCCTGCATCCTGGCCTCGGTAGCGCTACAGCCGCTGAGCGTCGCGAGTTCGTCGTATGTCATCCAGATTTGAGGCATGTCCCTGTCCGTCCCTTGTTATGGCCTCAACCTAAATTTGACCTCTAAAGGCACGGTTGCCGCGATCCGGGCGTCCGGAGTTTTCGCGACAACAGCGTCAATGCAACGCTAAGACACCGGCGTCTTGGGCGGCGTGAACAGATGACGCGACCGCGAGCGATGGTCGAGGCCCTTGGGCAGCTTGTCGGCGTTAAGCTTGACCACGGCGCCTCGGGCGTCGGCGACCGGCGCGGCTTCCTGGCTGTAGATCAGCGTCGCCTCGAACGTCACGTCGGGCGCTTCTCTGGCCGTTCCCGAGCAGGTCGCCACCGCGCCGTTGCACATGCCCGCAAGACTGACCTCGACCTCGTCCAGCCCGAACACGCTCGGCGGGCCATCAGCATGCCGGTTCACGGTGAGGACTGCCGAGAAACGCCTCTCCTCGACACAATACGAGCCGCCATAGGTGAAGAAGCTGTCGCTGCCGGAGATCCGGCCCTCGGCCAGATCCACCAGACCCGTGCCCTGGCCACGCGGGGTCCTGAACCAGGCAGCGTATTTGCCGTCTTTCAACATGGAAAATTTCTCGACGTGAAAATTGATGTGTATTTGCGACCAACTCTGGGGCGCGACAATGACCGAAGTGCCAGCCCTTTGGGCAAGGTTAATGCCCCGAAAATCCAATCCATCGAATTGCCGCCGACGCGCAAGGCGGGGCCGGCACCAACATCAAAACAATTCTATGCCGTCATCGGCGGCCTCGACCGCCTCGACCCGCCGCGTGGTGGCGATCGACGCAAGCCCGAGCCTTTGCAGGAACTCGCGGTGGACGTCGCGCTCACGTTCCATCGTGTAGCGGGCGAACAGATCGTCCAGGATGGCCTCGTCATGCGCTTGCGGACGCTGCGCGCCCGCACTCGCGGTCTCGAGGCGCGCGGCAACCGCGGGTAATGCCGCGGAACCTTCGCCGAGCCTGTTCATCAGGCCTTGCGCGGAATTCATCAGGCCTTCGAATTCGGCACCTTCGTCGACGAGCCGGCTCATCAGCTTGCCGAGCCGGTCGTTGCCGGCCTCGACCTCGCGCAGCGCCTGGAGGATCTGCGGCTCGAGTTTTGCGAGCTGCGTCCGGTCGCCCCGCACGCGGAGCTCCCTCAGCTTCTTGGCGGAGCGCTCGATACCATCGAGCACGGGCCGCAAGCGTCCGGCGCCCACCGAGACCTGGTCGGCGGTCGCCTTGAGCTCGTTGGCGATCACGACGAAGGCGCTGCCGCGGCTGCCGAGATGGCTGGCCTTGAGGCCGGCATTCATGCCGATCAGCGTGATGTCGACGGTCGCCTCGGCAAGGCCTGCGATCGCCTGGCGAAATTTCGCCAGCGTGTCCTCGACGATGGCCAGCGCCTCGTCGACCGAGCGGCCGGCGCTCTCGCACGTCGCAATCAACGTCGAGGCGTGCGCCAGCGTCTGCTTGATGCGCGCGAGGAACGATGACGAGCCACCAGCTTCGCCGCCGAACAGCGTGCGGCCATTACCGACGACGCTGCCCGCGTCGTGCAGGATCGCCGTCAATGCTCGGACGATCTGGCCGATATCGCCGCCGAATTCGCGCTGGGCGTCCCGAAGCAGGGCCGCCTGCAACTGGCAGATCGCGCGCGCGCCGTCGTCGCTCGCAATCGGTTCGGGAACGAGGCTCGGGGACGATCCCGACGCGAGGCCGAGGCCGTGACAGACATGCTCGAGGCGCTGGCGCGTGCTGTCGCCCGCCTGCAAGGAAATGATGGCACCGCCGACCGCCTCGGCGATCTTCCTGGTGCTGGCGCTTGCGAGGTCGGCGAGCTGGCTGCTGTTGCGGCGCTGGTCGCGCAATCCGGAATAGGCTTCGCCGAGTTCGGCGCTCTCCGATACCAGTTGGCTCCGGTAGCGGCTCTCGAATTCCTTCTGCCGCCCGGACGCGGTGGCGACGGCTTCCGACAGGCGCTGCTGGTCTTTTGCGCAGCCCTCGATCGAGCCCTGCACGGCCCTGCCGAGATCGTAAGCCTCCTGCGTGAAGGCGAGAAAGCCTTCGCGGTCGCCGTCGAGCGAGGCCGCCTCGATCCGCGCGCTGCGCGCAATGATGGTGATCATCCCGATATGCTTGAACAGCGGCTTGAGCAGGGACGATGCCTCGGCGGTGCTGGTACCAATCGTCGCGAGCAGCGCGCTCTCGGCCGGCAACGCCTGCGCGAGCTCGCTGAGCCGCGCCGAAATCTCCTGCAACGCGGTGGCAGCGCCCTCGATCTCGGCGCCGGCGAGTTCCCCGGCGAGCGTCGCGAGACCCAGGTTCAGTTCCTTGAAGATGATCTGGCCGCGGCCGAGTTCCTGACCGACGCGCGCGAAGACGTCCTCGATGCGCGAGGAGACGTCCTCGATCGCGGCGGTCGCTTCAGTAAGCGTGTTGGTCGGAATGGAAGACATTTGCGATCAGCCCACCGCCGCCACATGCCCGGCCTGGTACCAGAGCATGATCTCGCGCGGAATGTGGTGCAGCGACACCACCTTCTCGACGCCGCCATGGGCGATGGCTTCCTTGGGCATGCCGAACACGACGCAGCTTTCTTCGTCCTGCGCGCGGGTGGAGGCGCCGAGCTTGCGCATCTCCAGCATGCCGCGCGCACCGTCGTCGCCCATGCCGGTCATGATGACGCCGAGCGCATTGGCGCCCGCATGCTGGGCGGCCGAGCGGAACAGCACGTCGACGGAGGGACGATGCCGCGACACCGGCGGGCCGTCCTTAATCGCGATCTGGTAGCGCAGGCCGATGCGCTGGAGCAGCATGTGGCGGGCACCCGGCGCGATATAGGCGCAACCCGGCAGCACCGGCTCGCCGTCCTCGGCCTCCTTGACCCGAATCTGGCAGACGCTGTCGAGGCGCCGGGCAAAGGCCGCGGTGAAGCCTGCCGGCATGTGCTGGACGATGACGATGGGAGGACAGTGCGGCGGCAGCATCTCGAGCACGTCGTTGAGCGCTTCGGTTCCACCGGTCGAGGCCCCGATGCACACGATGCGCTCCGTGGTCGGCCGGACCTTGCCCTGCACGGGCGGCGGGATGATGGCGTCGGCGGTAAGCTTCTTCTCGATCGTCCGGCGTTCCGAGCGCGGCCGTACCCGCGCGCGCGCTGCCGACTTCACCGCTTCACGCAGCCGCGTGGAGCATTCGAGCAGTGCCTGCCGCGTGTCGATCTTCGGCTTCGGTACGATATCCACGGCGCCGGCCTCGAACGCCTCGAACATCACGTTCGAGCCTTCTTCGGTGAGCGAGGAGCAGATGATCACGGGAATCGGACGCTGCGCCATGATCTTGCGCAGGAAGGTCATGCCGTCCATGCGCGGCATTTCCAGGTCGAGGATCATGACATCAGGGATTTCGTTCTGGAGACGACGCGCCGCGGCAAACGGATCGGACGCCGCGCCCATCACCTCGATATCAGGGTCCTCATTGAGGATCGTTTGCAGGATTTGGCGCACCGACGCCGAATCGTCCACGATCAGTACGCGAACTTTCTCCCTCGGCATTCTGGTTGCGCTCCGGCTAGACCTGGAAAATGGTTGGCTGCACTTGCTTCAAACCCGGCACGGCACTGTGAATCATCGATTCCGAATGCCCGACCAGGAGATAGCCGCCGGGCCGCAAATGGCTGCACAATTGCTCGATCACCTTGCGCTGCGTCTCGCGCTCGAAATAGATCAGGACGTTGCGGCAGAAAATGATGTCGACATCGCGGTCGACCGGATAGGACGCATCCATGAGGTTCATCCGCATGAAATGCACCATGCGCCGCAATTCCGGCACCACCCGCACCTCGCCGCGCGACTTGTCCCGCGACGACAGGAAATATCGCTTCACGAACGGCTCTGGCACCGGTGCAAGCACGTCGCGGGTGTAGATCGCGGTCTTGGCGAGGCGCAGCACCGCCGTTGAAATATCCGTCCCGAGAATGCGGTACTGGAAGCGCGAGCCATTCCGGGTCATGTCGTCCAGCACCATGGCGGTGGTGTAGGCTTCCATGCCGGTCGAGCTCGCCGAGCTCCAGATCTTCAGGTTCGCGCTCTTGCGCCCGTGCAGCTTGAGCAGGGCCGGGATCGCGACATCGCGCATGAAGGTGAAGTGCTGCGGCTCGCGGAAGAAGTCGGTCTTGTTGGTCGTCACCACATCGATGAGATGCGTGAGCTCGGTGTCGAAATGTTCGGCCTCGAACAGGTTGTCGACATATTCGTTGAGGTCGGAGAAGTTCAGCGCGCGCACCCGCTTGTGCAGCCGCCCCTCCAGCATCAGCCGCTTGCCCTGCGGCAGCTTGATGCCGACCTGGCCTTCGATCAATTCGGCGATGGTCCGGAAGTGGCGGTCGGACAGATGCACGGCCGTATCCTGCACGGCGGGCATCATGGCTGAATGCTCCGATCCGCGATGGCCGCCTGCACTGAATGTCGGGCCGAACGGGCCATCTTGAATCCCACGCGTTTACGCCAGTTATTGAAGTCGGATCGACCCACCGGTGAAGGGGTGGGCCGATCCCTGGAAGAGTCCTAGCGCTGGAAGTCGGCGTCCCGATCGTCCTCGCCGTCATTCATGTCGAAGGCAAAACCGCCGCCACCGGCCGCCTTCATGGCGCGCACCGGCTTGGCCTGCGGCCGCTTGGCCGGACGCTCGGCGGCCGCCATGTGAGCGGCCTTGGCGCGCAGCTGGTTCACCGCGCGATCGATCGGTGCGGCCGCCTGGCTGCGTCCCTGCTCGATCCGGAAATAGGCGATGGTCGACTGGAGCTGCTCGGCCTGCGAGGCGAGCTCTTCCGAGGTCGAGGACACCTGCTCGGAGGCGCTGGCGTTCTGCTGGCCGACCTTGTCGAGCTGCTGGATCGCCTGGTTGATCTGGGCCGAGCCTACGTCCTGCTCGCGGCAGGCCGCGGTGATCTCCTCGACGAGCTCGGCCGTCCGCTTGATGTCAGGGACGAGCTTGGAGAGCATGTTGCCGGCTTCCTGCGCAACCTTGACGGTTTCGGTCGACAGCGTGCCGATTTCGGCGGCGGCCGCCTGGCTGCGTTCGGCGAGCTTGCGGACCTCGGAGGCGACGACCGCAAACCCCTTGCCGTGCTCGCCGGCGCGCGCGGCCTCGACCGCGGCGTTGAGCGCGAGCAGATCGGTCTGGCGCGCGATCTCCTGCACGATCGTGATCTTCTCGGCGATGGTCTGCATTGCGTTGACGGCGCGGCCGACGGCGGCACCGCTGGCCTCGGCGTCCTTGGCCGACTGCGCCGCGATCTTCTCGGTCTGGTTGGCGTTGTCGGCGTTCTGCTTCACATTCGAGGCCATCTCCTCCATCGAGGAGGAGGCTTCCTCGGCGGACGAGGCCTGTTCGGTCGCGCCCTGCGAGAGCTGCTCGGCGCTCGCCGAGAGCTCCTGGCTGCCGGCGGAGACGTTCTGCGCGGCGGTCAGCGCTTCCGACACGATCTGGCGGAGCTTTTCCACCATGCGCTCGAGCGCGAGGCCGAGCGTATCCTTGTCCGACAGCGGCTTGGCTTCGACCGTGAGATCGCCCTGCGCGATCTGGTTGGCGAGCGCCGCCGTCGCATTCAAATTCACGGTCATCGCGTTCAGCGACTTGATGAGATCGCCGATCTCGTCATTGCTTGAGGATTCGATCTTGTGGCTGAGGTCGCCGATCGCCACCGCGTCCGCAAGGCCGACGGCCTGAGCCAGAGCACGGCTGATGTTGAGCGCAATCCAGGTCGCGGCAACCACGGCGATCAGCAGCGAGGCGATCACCAGGCTCATCAGCAGCATCTCGGCGCGGGCGCCGTCCTGCTTGGCCTGTTCGGCCTGCTCGGCCATGTTCTTCTTGACGTTCTTGATGTAGCCGTCGGCCGCGTCCAGCGCGTCCGCGACGACCTTGCGGCCGTCATGCATGGAGCGATCCAGCGCCTTCGGCTTGTCGGTCTTGGCAAGCTGAACCGTCTCATCCTGATAGGCGTTCAGCTTGGCGAACGCGACGTTGAAGACCTCCATCAGCTTCTTGCCGCCTTCGCTGGCCGCGGCGTAGATCTCGTCCTTGGACCTGGCCACCGCTTCGCGGTTCTTGATGAGATCGGCCCGGAACTGTTCGTGTTCCGCATCGGACGCCGCGAGAATCGAGTTCTTCTCCGCACGCACCAGGAACAAGATGCCTTCCTTCAGCTCGGCGGCCTTTTCCATGCGGCCTGCACGGCTGACCAGAACCTCGGTGGTGCCGACCATGTCGGCCAGCTTCATGTAACCGATCGCGCCGGCGATCATGGACAGCAGGATGACGATGCCGAAGGCGCTGGCAAGCTTGGCTTTGACGGTGAATCTCATGTCAGTCTCGTTGGTTCGAATTGGGGTGCTTACGCTTGACCACGCACTTGCAAACTCAGGCGGCGCGAGATGAATCCGCTGCCGCGTTACGCCCTTCCGGAATCTCGTCATGTGCCATCAGCTTGGCGAGATCGAAGATCACGACGAATTTCTCGCCCTTGCGGCCAATGCCGGCAGCATAATCGGACTGCCATTTGCCGCCCACTTCGGGGATCGGCTCGATCGCCTGCTCGTCGATGTCAGTGACCTCGAACACGCAGTCGGCGACGAATCCGACGCCGACCAGACGGTCCTTCATCGGCACGTCGAGGATGATGATGCGGGTCGCCTCCGTCGCCGCCACGGCCGGCAGGCCGAGCTTGGTCCGGAGATCGACGATCGGGTAACCGGCGCCGCGCACGTCGATCATGCCGAGCAGGAAGTTCGGCGCATGCGGCAGGCGCGAGATCGGCCGCATGTCGAGAATTTCCCGGACATTGCGGATGCTGATGCCGAACGTCTCGCCGGCGAGCCCGAGCGTCAGATATTGCGAGGTGGCGGCCATGTTGCAGTTCCAAGTCAGATGGTTTTCAGATTGCAATCAGCGTTGGAACTCGGCGTCACGGTCGTCCTCGCCGTCATGCATGTCGAAGGCGAAGCCGCCGCCACCAGCGACCTTCATCGCGCGCGCCGGCTTGCGGGCAGGTGCGGGCTTCTTCGCACCACGGTCCGCGGCCGCCATGTGAGCGGCCTTGGCACGGAGCTGGGTGACGGCGCGATCGATCGGCGCAGGCGCGGCGGCCTCACCGCGGCCG
The DNA here is from genome assembly GCF_000282615.1 of Bradyrhizobium sp. YR681. Lineage (GTDB taxonomy): Bacteria > Pseudomonadota > Alphaproteobacteria > Rhizobiales > Xanthobacteraceae > Bradyrhizobium. The sequence goes on from NZ_AKIY01000288.1 coordinate 23,292, forward strand.
GCATGCTCGATCCGGAAGAACGAGATGGTCGACTGAAGCTGCTCGGCCTGCGAGGCGAGCTCCTCGGAGGTCGAGGACACCTGCTCGGAGGCGCTGGCGTTCTGCTGGCCGACCTTGTCGAGCTGCTGAATCGCCTGGTTGATCTGGGCGGAGCCGACGTCCTGCTCGCGGCAGGCTGCCGTAATCTCCTGGACCAGCTCTGCGGTCTTCTTGATGTCGGGCACGAGCTTGGACAGCATGTCGCCGGCCTCCCGGGCGACCTTCACGGTTTCGGTCGACAGCGTGCCGATGTCGGCCGCCGCCGCCTGGCTGCGTTCGGCGAGCTTGCGTACTTCGGAGGCGACCACCGCAAAACCCTTGCCGTGCTCGCCGGCCCGCGCGGCCTCGACCGCGGCGTTGAGGGCGAGCAGGTCGGTCTGGCGCGCGATCTCCTGTACGATCGTGATCTTCTCGGCGATCGTCTGCATCGCCTGGACGGCACGGCCGACAGCGACGCCGCTGGCTTCGGCGTCCTGTGCCGATCGCGCCGCGATCTTCTCGGTCTGGTTGGCGTTGTCGGCGTTCTGCTTCACGTTCGAGGCCATCTCCTCCATCGAGGAAGAGGCTTCCTCGGCGGATGAGGCCTGCTCGGTCGCGCCCTGCGAGAGCTGCTCGGCGCTGGCGGAGAGTTCCTGGCTTCCGGCGGAAACGTTGCTGGCCGCGGTAAGAGCCTCCTCGACCACCTGCCGGAGCTTTTCCACCATCACGTTCAGCGATTTGACGAGATCGCCGATCTCGTCATTGCTGGAGACGTTGATCGTCTGGCTGAGATCGCCGCCCGCCACCGCGCCGGCAAGGCCCACCGCACGGCTGAGGCCACGGGAAATGCTGATGGAGATCCAGATGGCGGCGATCAGGCCGATCACAAGCGACGCCAACACGGCCGAGATCAGCAGGATGTGGGCGCGATTGCCATCCTCGTGAGCCTGCGCCGCCTGGTTGGCCATGTTCTTTTTGGAATTCATGACGTAGGCGTTGGCGGCTTCCATGGCGTCGCCGACGGCCTTGCGGACATCGGTCATTGAGCGCTCAGCCGCCTTCGTCTTGTCGGTCCGGGCGGTCTTGAGGGCGTCATCCTGAACCGCGTTCATCTGCGCATAGGCGGTGCCAAAGGTCTCGATGAGCTTCTTGCCCTCGGCGGACGCTGCCGCATGGATCTCTTCCTTCAGCTTCAGAAGCGTCTCGCGCTGCTTGGCGATCTCCGCGATGAAGCGTTCTGCCTCGCTGTCGGGCGCGAGCAGGAGGTTCTTCTCAGCACGAACCTGAAGGAGAATCCCCTTCTCGATTTCGGCAGCTCGCTCCATGCGGTTGGCGCGCGACACCAGGCTATCGGCGGTGTCGATCATCTCGGTCAGCTTTACATAAGCGAGGCCGCCCGCCGCTATCGAGAGCAACAGAACCACACCGAACGCACTGGCAAGCTTTGCCTTGACCGTAAATCTCATTTCCAGCCCCCAACCCAGTCTCGTCCGAGACCTCATTTCAATTCAGAATGCGTTCCATGTTCGGAACGATGACGAACTCTTCACGCCATTTGGCGATGAAGCGAATGAATTCCGGCTTCCAATGCATGCCGACGCGCGGCGTCTGCTGCACGTCGGTCTGCGAGATCTCCGTGACCTCGTAGACCTTGTCCGCGGTGACGCCGACCAGCACCGGCTCGCCGTCGAGCTCGATCTCGATGACGACGATGCGCGTATCGGCCGAATCGTCGAGCTGCGGCATGCCGAAGCGGATGCGCAGATCCGCGAGCGGAATGACGTTGCCGCGCACGTTGATGACGCTGGGAACGAAGGCCCGCGCACCGGCGACCTTGGTCACCGGCACGGGATCGATGATCTCGCGCACGAGCCCCGCGTCGAGGGCGAACTTCTCCTCGCCGAGGCCGATCATCACGACCTGCATCGCATCGGCCTGGTGTTCGCTGGTCAAACCGTCGTTCATCACGCCGCCTCGCTGATGTGCTGCTTCTCGACCTTCGACTGCGCCAGCGCGACGAGCTGCGCGACGTCGAGAATCAGCGCCGCCGTGCCGTCACCCAGGATGGTCGCGCCGGAGAAGATGGTGACATCGGAGTGCAGCTTGGAGAGCGACTTGATCACGGTCTGGTGGTTGCCGATGATCTGGTCGGCGACAAGACCGACGTGGGTCTCGCCGGTCGAAATGATGATCGTCTTCTGGTGCCGGTCGGGCGCGCCCGTCGCGGTCATGATCTCGCGCAGCCTGAGGAAGGGTACGAGGTTGCCGCGCACGTTGAGGAAATTGCGGCCGCGCGAGCGCTCGTCCTCGGCCGTCAATTCGATGCATTCCTCCACCGCCGACAGCGGAATGATGTAGCGGCCTTCGCCGACCCGGATCAGCAGCCCCTCGATGATCGCGAGCGTCAGCGGCAGGCGCAGCGTGACCGTGGTGCCCTGGCCCGGCTTCGTCGACAGGTCGATCGTGCCGCGCATGTTCTCTATGGTGCGCTTGACGACGTCCATGCCGACGCCGCGGCCTGACAGCGCCGAGATGGTCTGCGCGGTCGAGAAGCCCGGGTGGAACAGGAATTGATGGATCTCGTGATCGGTCAGCACGGCGCCGGCCGCGATCAGCCCCTGCTCTTCCGCCTTCGCGCGAATGCGCGCGGTGTTGAGACCGCCGCCATTGTCCTTCACGGTGACGAGCACCTGCGCGCCGGAATGAACGGCGGCGAGCTCGATCCGGCCCTGCTCGGTCTTGCCGTTGGCCGAGCGGGTCGCGGTATCCTCGATGCCGTGATCGATGGCGTTGCGGATCAAATGCACCAGCGGATCGGCCAGGCACTCGATCATGGTCTTGTCGAGCTCGGTGTCCTCGCCGGTGGTGACGAAGTCGACCGGCTTCGACAGGTCCCGCGACAGATCATGGATCAGGCGGCGGAAGCGGCCGAACAGCGAGCCGATCGGCACCATGCGCGCGCCCATCGTGGTGTCGCGCAGGCTGGAGGCGAGGCGTTCGATCTCCTCGGCGATCATCTTGATCGAGAGATCGGAGCCGGAGGCGGCGAGCTGGGTCAGGCGGGCCTGAGCAATCACAAGCTCGCCGACGCGGTCCATCAATTCGTCGAGACGCTCGGCCTGAACGCGGACCGTAGCGATACCGCGATCGTCACGCTTGGCCTCGGCCTTAGGCTCCGGCCTGGATTCAGATTTCGGTTCCGGCTTTGCGGCAGGCTGCACGGCAACCGGGGCAGCAGCCACCTCGACCACCGGCGCAGCCATCTCGGCCACGGGAGCCGGCTCTTCGTCAAGGAGTTGAAACAGCGGCATCGGCGCGGGCGCTTCGACTTGCTCCAGCGGCGAGAGCGTCAGCTTCATCTCGTCCGAGACGAACATGAAGACGTCATCGATCGCGTCCTTGTCGCAGGCCGCGTGCAGCTTGACGTCCCACTTCAGATAGCAGTCTTCCGGCTCCATCTCGTCCAGGAAGGGGATGCCGTCGGTGACAGGCACGACGAAGCAGGGACCGAGCTTGCAGAGGTCTTCCAGCAGGTCGAGCGGGTTCGAGCCGTTGCGCAGGATGTGGGATTCGAATTCGAGATACAGGTGCCAGCCGGCCTGCTTGCTCTCGGCTGGCGCCAGTGGCGGCGCCACCGCGATCTCGACGACAGGAGCGGCAGGCGGGTCGGAGAACACGAAGCGCTTGAGGTCGTCGAGGATGCCTTCGCCGATGATATCGTCGGTCGACTGGGGGTCCTCGATCAGGGCGCGGATGTAGTCCTTGGCGGCCAGCGCGACCGAGATGAGTTCCTGGGTCGGCTTGATCTCGCCCTTGCGGACGCGGTCGAAGGCCGTCTCGAATTCGTGGGTGAAGGAGGCGACCTTGTCGAAGCCGAACATGGCGCCCGAGCCCTTGATCGTATGCAGGGCGCGGAAGGCGGAATCGACCAGCTCGCGGTCGTCGGGACGCTGGCCGAGATCGAGCAAGGCCCCTTCCAGGACCTCGAACAGCTCGCTGGCTTCCTGGCGAAAGACCTCTGTCGGGTCCATCGCACTCATGCACGCACCAACTTGCCGACGACGGCGAGCAGCTGCTCGGGCTTGAACGGCTTGGTGATCCAGCCGGTGGCGCCCGCGCTCTTGGCTTCCTGCTTCACCGTGTCGTTGGATTCGGTGGTCAGGAACACGATGGGCATGCCGACCGCGCTCGGCAGCTTGCGCAGCGCCCGGATCAGCTCCAGCCCGTTCATGACGGGCATATTGAGGTCGGTGATGACGAGGTCGAGCTTGCCGGCCTGCGCCTTGGCGAGCCCTTGCGCGCCGTCACCGGCCTCGATCACGTTGTGACCGGCCGGCTCGAGCACGACCTTGATCATCTGGCGGATGCTGGGGGAATCGTCGACCGTGAGAATCGTGGCCATTAGGCGCCATCTTTCTTTTGCGGGAAGTGCTGATCGATCATCGCATCGCTGGCGAAGCCGGCGCGGCGAAGGGTGTTGCGCAGGGACTGGGAGAATGATTTGAGCACGACCGGGCGGCCCTGGGCCTCGCCCGTCCTGGCGGTCGACAGCAGCAGCTGGATCGAGGTCACGTCGGCCTTGTCGACGCTGGAGCAGTCGATCTCGAGTCGGTCCTGCCGGCCAAAGGCCTCGCGGATCAGGTCATAGACATTGCGGATCGCGGCAATGCTGCAATCCGCGGGCAGCCGTAGGGACCACTTCGGCTCCGTAGCATCAGACGACATTCGTCCCCCAAATTTCCTCGGGATCCGCCGCACGCATCACGCGAATCCCGCGCGACGACTATTCGGGACGGAGAGTGTTCAAACCCCTAATGGATATCCCCGTACAACTACGGGTCACATATCGAAGAACTTCGCGTCTGCATGCATCCGTGCATAGCCCGCTCAATTCTCATGCGTTGTGCGCAGTCTTGAGTCAGTTCACCGCAGGTGAAACGTTTGCTTCGCGTTAAATCACAACGGCTACTTGTTGAGGTCATGCCTCGCCATCCGAACGAGCCCGGCCGCCGATGCTGACCCAAGCGCTTCTGGTTGACGACAGCCGCTCTGTCCTCAACTTCCTGAAACGGCATATCGAGGCGGAAGGTCTGGTCGAGGCCACCACCTTTCTCGATCCCGTGGAAGCGCTGGTTTGCGCGCGCGAGCGCGTGTTCGACCTCGTGCTGGTCGACTACGAGATGCCGCATATGGACGGCATCAGCTTCATCCGCACGCTCCGTACCCTGCCCGGCTGCGCCGACATTCCGATCGCGATGATCACGTCGCGGCAGACGGATGACGTGAAAATGGAAGCGCTGCAGGCTGGTGCAACCGATTTCCTGCCGAAGGCGCCGCAGAGCGTCGAGATGACGGTACGCCTGCGGAATTTAATTCAGCTTGGTGCAGCCGTACGCAAGCTCAACGACCGCGCCGCGCATCTGGCCAGCGAAGTGGCGGCCGCGACGCGAAAACTCGGCGAGCGCGAGGAAGAGATCATCCTGCGGCTCGCGCTCGCGGTCGAATACCGCGACAACGACACCGGCGAGCACACGCTGCGGGTCGCCCGCTACAGCCGCATCATCGCCGAGCAGCTCGGCCTGCCGCCGCGGCTCTGCCGCGACATCTATCTGGCCGCCCCCCTGCATGACGTCGGCAAGGTCGCCATTCCCGACAACATCCTGCTCAAGCCGGGCCGGCTGACCGACGAGGAGATGGCGGTGATCCGCACCCACGCGACGATCGGCGAACGGATCCTGGCGGATTCCGGCTGCGAGCTGATCCAGCTCGGTGCGCAAATTGCCGCAGGACATCACGAGCGCTGGGACGGCGCGGGCTATCCGAACGGCCTCAGGACGGACGAGATCCCGGTTGCCGCGCGCGTGGTCGCGGTGGCCGACGTCTTCGATGCGCTGACGACACGGCGGCCCTACAAGGAGCCGATGCCGATCGAGGTCGCGCGCAATTACCTGGTCGAAAACAGAGGACGGCAATTCGATCCGGCCTGTGTCGAGGCCTTCCTGTCGCGCTGGGACGAGGTCATGGAGATCGCGGCCGGGCAGCAGGCGACGCCATATCAGAAGACAGAAGCCACGCTCGTTCCTGATATAGAGAGTGCTGCGGAGAGCCGTTCGGTCGAGGCAGTCCCGGTCGACTGACATTATCTATCGGCCAACAGCTTGCCGCGGCTGCGTTTTCTCCGGTCGCCGCCTTGAACCTGTTCCTGCTAAAGTGGCACCAATAATATAAAGAGTGATTCTGGTCACACTTGCCTGGGCGCCCTGCTGCTAAGCATCGGACCAGGACGGGGACCGGCGATACATCGGTCGAACTGGATGAGATTCCCATGAAAAGCCTGATCGGCGCCGCTGCCGGCGCGTTCTGTCTTGCGGCCCCCGCCTTGGCGGAGACACCGGCCGCGATCGTCGAAGACGTCCAGGGCAAGGTCGACGGCATCGCGTTCATGGACTATGTCGCACCGGGCAAGATCATCAAGCTCGGGCCCAAGGCCAGCATCACGCTCAGCTATCTCAAATCCTGCCAGCGCGAGACCATCAGCGAAGGCGTCGTGCTGGTCGGCGCCGAGCAGAGCACCGTGCAGCTCGGCGAGGTCAAGCGGGAAAAGGTGCCCTGCGATACCAATGCCGCAAAGCTGTCGGAGCGCGAGGCGAACCAGAGCGCCGCGACCACCTTCCGGACCATGCGCTCGGATGCCAAGGGCGCGCCGCCGGCCAAGCTGCCGACGCTCTACGGCGTTTCTCCGCTGGTTCAGGCCAAGAGCGGCAGCACGCTGGTGATCGAACGCACCGACGGCAAGGAGCCGACCATCACCGTGCCGCTCAAGAGCGAGATCATGGTCGGTGGCAAGTTCTACGACTTTGCCAAGGCCGGGAAATCGCTGACCCCGGGCGGCAGCTACCTCGCCATTCTCGGCGCCAAACGCTACGCCTTCCAGGTCGATGCCAGCGCCACGTCGTCGCCGACGCCGATCGTCGGCCGCCTGCTGCGGCTCGAATAGGCGGGCTAGCGACGGGGCGATGCGGCGGATCGGCAGGCGGGACATCGTTGCGGCGATCCTGATTGCGCTCATCGCGGGGGCGGTCTTCACGTCGCCACCGCTCCAGACGCTGCAAGGTCTCTCACTCGACATCCTCACGGCCCTGCGCGGCAAGATCATCGGCGACCGCCGCGATCCCGCGACATCGCCGGTCGTCGTCGTCGCGATCGACGGGGAGACCTACGACACCCCGCCTTTCAGGGGATCGCCGACACAGACCTGGACGCGCGAAATCGGCCGGGTGCTCGGGAGCATTGCGGACGGCGGCGCCAAGGTGATCGGTTTCGACGTCATCTTCAAGAACTCGATCGAGCAGTCGGAGATTCCCTTTGGCGACGCGCCGCTCGGCACCCGCATGAGAGGATTTGACAGAGACTATCTGATCGCCCTGCGGCAGATCTCCGACAACGGCAAGCTCGTGCTCGGCGAGATCCTGAGCAACGACCATCCGGAGCCACCCTATCGCGCGCAGCAACTGGCGGTGCGAAACAACGTCCGCGCGCTCAACGTCCACACCGACGCGGACGATGTCATCCGGCGAATGCCGCTCACCTTCTCCATCGACGGCAAGCCGGTACCCGCCATGGCCGTCGAACTCGCCGCGCGCGCACTCGGCGCGAAGGTCGAGATTGCGTCATCCGGTGCGGCCGAATTGTCCGGCTATGCCATCCCGAGTGCGGTTCCGAATACGCTGACGCTCAATTTTCGCGGGCTCGGCCACGACATCCCGGCCTATTCCTTCGCCGATTTGCGAGCCTGCGTCGAAAAAGGCGACCGCGATTTCTTCCGCCGCGCGTTCGACGGCAAGGTCGTGCTGCTCGGCACCATTCTCAACTTCGAGGATCGCAAGCTGACTTCGATGCGGCTGCCGGGCGGCCACGATGGGACGCCGGCCGCGCGATGCGCCCTGCCCGTTCCGGCAAGCACGGCACAGCGGGCACGTAGCGACATCGCTGGTGTCTTCGTGCACGCCACCGTGGTCCGCAACCTGATCGAGCACGATGCCGTCACCGAGCCCGGCTTTCCCATGCGGACCGTTCTCACGGTCTTGTTTGCGGCCGTGATCGCTTTCGCGGCCTGCATGCTTGCACCAGGCGGCGCGATGATCGCCTGGTTCGGCCTCACTGTCGTTTACACAGGCGTTGCCGTCGCCGCGTTCGTTCACGCCCTGGCGCTGCCGCTGACGGAGCCTGCGCTCGCGAGCCTTGCCGCGCTCGCGATGATGACCGGCTACCGTTTCGTGCTGGCCGATCGCGACGAGCGTTTCCTGCGCAAGAGCTTTGCGTTCTATCTCGCGCCGGAAGTGATCGACACCATGGTCAGCTCCGGCAAGATGCCGGCGCTCGGCGGCGAGATGCGCAACGTCACCATGTTCTTCTCCGACCTCAGCGGATTCTCCTCCATCGCGGAGACGATGACGCCGGGCGGGCTGGTCACGCTGATGAACGAATACCTCTCGGCCATGACCGACATCATCGAAGGCCATGGCGGCTATGTCGATAAATATATCGGTGACTCCATCGTCGCCATGTTCGGCGCCCCCGCCGACGATCCCGCCCATGCCCGCCATGCGGTCCATGCCGCGCTGAAATGCCACGAGAAGCTGGCGGAGCTCAACGCCAACAATCCCGCTTTCGCCGGCCACGGTCTGTCGCACCGCATCGGGCTCAACAGCGGCGAAGCCGTGGTCGGCAATATCGGCTCCCCCCCCCCCCCCCCCCC
>NZ_AKIY01000289.1 GCF_000282615.1 Bradyrhizobium sp. YR681
GTTCGGCGGCCGCCGGCGGCAACACCATGGTGCTGCCCTTCGCGCTTCAGGAGAAGGGAACGTCGCTCCGGACCTGCGTAGAGAACTACCGCAAGCTCGCCGAAGGCGAGTGCTACATCGACACCGCGTTCCACCTCATCATCTCCGACCCGACCGCGGTCGTGCTCGGGCAGGAGCTGCCGGCGCTGGTCAAGGACGGCTACACCTCGTTCAAGGTGTTCATGACCTATGACGACCTCGTGCTCAGCGACAAGCAGCTGCTTGAGGTGTTCGACGTCGCGCGCCGCGAGGAGGCGCTGGTGATGGTCCATTGCGAGGGCTACGACGCGATCCGCTTCCTCACCTCCAAGCTGGAACGCGAAGGCCACATCGCGCCGTACTATCACGGCACCTCACGGCCACAGGCGGTCGAGCGCGAGGCGACGCATCGCGCCATCAGCCATGCCGAGGTGATCGGCGTTCCCATCATGATCGTGCACGTCTCCGGCCGCGAGGCGATGGAGCAGGTGCGCTGGGCCCAGCAGCGCGGACTGCCTGTTCATGCCGAGACCTGCCCGCAATACATCACGCTGACGGCCGACGACATGAAGGGCCTCAACATGGACATCACGGGGGCGAAATATGTCTGTTCGCCGCCGCCGCGCGATGCCGAAAGCCAGCAGGCCATATGGGAGGGGATCACCACAGGCGTGTTCCAGACCTTCTCGTCAGATCATTGCCCGTTCCGCTATGACGATCCCAAGGGAAAATTGACGCCGAACGCCCGCACGTCGTTCCGCTGGGTGCCGAACGGCATCCCCGGCGTCGAGACGCGGCTGCCGATCCTGTTCTCCGAGGGCGTGTCGAAAGGACGGATCAGCTTGCAAAAATTCGTCGAGCTGACCGCAACCAACCACGCGCGCATCTACGGCCTCTACCCGCGCAAGGGTTCGATCGGCGTCGGCTTCGATGCCGACATCGTGCTGTGGGATCCGAAGCTGTCAAAGAAGATTCAGCAGGCCGATCTGCACCACGGCGCGGACTACACGCCGTGGGAAGGCTTCGATGTCACCGGCTGGCCCGTCACCACGATCGCGCGAGGGCGGGTGGTGTACGAGCAAGGCAGGATCGTCGGCGACAAAGGCGCGGGCGAGGTGCTCAGCCGCGGCAAGTCGAGCCTGGTGTGACCGTCACGTCGGCTCGATGTGACTGATCACATCGGCTCGATGCCGATCTTCTTGATGATCCCGGCCCACTTCGTCGTCTCCGACGTCATGAAATCCGTCAGGCCCTTGGGGTCCATCAGCAGGGGCTCGGCGCCTTGCTCGACGAAGAGGGCGCGCACCTTCGGATCGTTCACGGCTTCCACCATCGCCTTATAGAGCTTGTCGACGACGGCCTTGTCGGTATTCGCCGGCGCAAGCAGGGCGAGCCAGGCGGCGCTTTCGTAGTTCTTCAGGCCGGCCTCGGCCGCGGTCGGCACATCAGGCAGCGCCGTCATGCGCTTGTCGCTGGCGACCGCGAGCGGACGCGCGTCGCCGCTTCTGATCAGGCCGAGGACGTTCGGCAGCAGCTGGAAGCCCAGCGGGACCTGACCTGCGATGAAGTCCGGCGTGTAGGCGGCGATGTTGCGGTAGGGAACGTGCGTGAGTTCGGTGCCCGTGAGCTGCTCGAAATAGGCCGCCGACAGATGCTGCGATGAGCCTACCCCGACCGTCCCGTAATTCAGCTCGCGGGGATGTCCCTTGGCGTAGTCGATCAGCTCCGCGAGCGATTTCGGTGGCAGCTTTGAATTGATCACGATGACGTTCGGCAGCGTGGCGAACAGCCCGATCGGGGCGAGATCCTTCAGCGGATCGTAGGGGAGATCCTTGTAGAGTGATTTGTTCGCAGCCAGCGGGCCGGAGGTGCTCATCAGCAACGTATAGCCGTCAGGCGCCGCATGCGCTGCGGCGGCGGTGCCGATATTGCCGCCGGCGCCTGGGCGATTGTCGACCACGAAGGCTTGGCCGAGCGAGGTGGACATGCGGTTGAGCAGGATGCGCGTGATGACGTCGCTGGCGCTGCCGCCGGCAAAGGGCACGAGCACCTGGACCGGCCGGGCGGGATAGTCCTGCGCGTGTGCAGGAAGTAGTCCGGCGGTGGCGAGTGCCGCGCCTGCGCCAAGCGCGAGCAGCGACCTGCGGTCGGGATGAAAACCGTTAGCGTGCCGCGTTGTGTTGTCCGTATTCTTGCTGCGACCGAACCGTGCCATCTCGAATTGAATCTCCCGACTGTCTCTTGTTCTGCGAGTCCTGGGATCGTCCGGGACAAGAGTCGGGATGAAGCCAGGCCACGATTTTCTGCGCCTGGACCGTAATTAGCTCGCGAATGCGACCGTCATGCCGGCTCGTCTCAGAACTTACCAAGCCGTCTCATTTTGCAATTGGCGCGACATCTTGTCCGCGTGAGCGGAGGCTTAGTCCAGTCCGGTCTTGCCCGGCGCCCAATAGGCTTTGGCCTTGAGCCGCGCCGGTACGACGCCCGCAGCTTTCAGGGTACGGCTGACGTGCTGGATCGAGGATGCCTTGCCGGTCAGGACGAACTGCGCTCCATTTGCAGCAAGGCGCAGCATTTCCGCTTCAACGTCCCGGAGATGGTTCTCGCTGTCGCTGCGCGCGATCAATCTTGCCTCGCCGAGGCCGATCGCGTCCAGCGCTTGCCGCGATTCCGCGACATCGGTGGCTTCGAACATGTGGAGTGGACCGCCGGCTCGCAGATTGTCGCGCAACGCCGCCGCAAGGCCAAACGAGGTCTCATCGCCGAACAGGACGACAGGCGCCTCAAGGCCCGCAAGATCGAGCGAGCGGCGCGGACCGAAGAACTGGCAGGTCTCGCCTTCGCGCAAACTGCTCACCCAGCGGCTGCCGGGGCCGTCGCCATGCGCGAAGGCGAGCAGCCGTGTCGCGCCGCGGCCTGTGTCCCACGACATCGGCGTATAGGTTCGCGCGCTCAGGCCGGCGCCTATCGCGACTTGAATCTTCTGGCCGGCGGTCCAGGCGACGTCCTTGAGGGCTTCGCCTTCGAGCTCGATCAGCCGAAAGCGCGGCGACAGTGTCTCGACGGCAGCCACGCGCGCCGGGCGCATCAGCCATCGCAGCAGCATCCGCGCGACGCGGCCTTGCGGTGGTTCGGAAATTCGCGGTGCTCGGGCGGTCTCGTTCAAGGCTTGGCTCCCGGATTATCTGGTCTTGATCGTGAGCTCGTTGCCGCGACCGGGATCGAACGGCAGCGACAGCGAGAGATAGCCGTTCCGGGGATCGCGGACGTAGTCGATGTAACCCGAGGCTTCCTCGAACGCATTCTCGCCGACGATGAGCGCGCCGGGCCTCAGCGTCGGCTCCAGCAATTTGAGAACGGGAAGATAGAGTGTGAAGGCGCCGTCGAGCATCACCATGTCGATCTCGCCAAGGTCGGAGGCGAGAGTCTCGCGGGCGTCGCCGAGCCTGAACTCGACGAGGTCCGCCAGCCCGGCGGCGGCGACGTTCGCGCGGGCACGCTCGATCTTGCCGGGTTCCAGATCGGTTCCGATCAGGCGGCCGCCTCCCATGTCGCGCAAAGCCGCCGCCATGTAGATCGCGGAAATGCCCATCGAGGAGCCGAATTCGACGATGCGCTTCGCCTTGCAGGCACGGGCGCACATGTAGAGGAAGCGTCCAAACCGCGGCGAGACGCTGAGGAAGTTGCCCGCAAATCTCTGGTAGACTTCATTGAGATCGCGGTTCTCGGCCGCGATGGCTTGGCTGATGATCTCTTCGCGGCTGCGCGATTCACTGGCAAAGGTCTGCATCAGCGGTGCGTCGGCTATCTCCGCTTCCTGATGAAGGCGATGGAGGACGTCCGCGACGAGGCCTGTGCTGAGTGACTCCATGGTGATCGGCTCCTTGCATGCGCCATCGGCGCTTCGGAGCCTCGATACGAAATCGCCCCTTCATCCGCATTCCGCGAACGGGACAATCGATTGCGATTTCCGGTCAGTGTGCGCCGACGCGGCGCTCCGCCAGATACCGGGCCGGCGGCTTGCCCAGCGCCTTGCGGAACATGGTGACGAAGGCGCTCGCGCCCTCGTAGCCGAGATCGAGCGCGACTGTTTGCACCGAGGCGCCCTGGTCGAGGCGCTGAAGCGCGACGAGGATGTGGAGCTGCTGGCGCCAGCGGCCAAAGCTCATGCCGGTCTCGCGTTGCAGGATGCGGGTGAGGGTTCTTGGCGCAACGGCGATGCGCCGGCTCCAATCGTCGATCGTCGCACGGTCGGAGGGATCTTCCATCATCGCGCTCGCGATCCGGCGCAGCCTGGCATCCGTGGGCATCGGGAAGCGCAGCTCTTCGGCGGGCGCGGCCGAAAGCTGGTCGAGCAGCACCGTGGCGATCCGGCCGTCGGCGCCGTCGACGTCGTACATCACGGGCATGTGGGTCGCATGCACCAGCAGACTGGCCAGCAGAGGCGAGATCGACAGCGCGCAGCATTGCCGCGGCAGCGCCCGGGCCGCATCCGGTTCGACGAACAGGCAATACATCTCGACATCGCCGACAACGCTCACGCTGTGCGGGACATGGCCGGGAATCCACACCGCGCAGCGCGGCGGAACGATCCAGACTCCGTGCCCGGCCTCCAGCCGGACGACGCCCCGCAAGGTCAGGACAAGCTCGTCCTTGCGATGCTCGTGCATCGCCAGATCCATGCCCTTCGTGACCATGCGGCCACCGAAGGCGGCGAGGGTGCGCGGCACGGTTTCAGGATCGAACTCGCCGAGATCGTCGGGGAGAACATGGTCGTCGTTGAGCTGGAAGAAGGGCATGGGGCGATGATCGGTCCGGATGGAGTGCCTCAAATAATATCGGCCCCGCGATTGCGAGTTTCAACGCAAGCGGCCCCGATCTCGATCGGTTCTAACCGGTTCGCCCGGGCGGCTTTCGGCTTTCCCTGCGGGCGGGAGACCTTTTCCTGCCGGAGGAAGGCTCGACAAATTCTCGCGCCGCCGCGGCGGCCTGCGCCAGATCGCGACCGATGACGTCGAGCACGGCTTTGGCCGCGACCGACACCGCCCGCCGCGGATGATGCACCCAGGCGATCGAGCGGACGATCCGCTGCGCGTCGAAGCGATGGGCCCGGATGGCGCCGTTCGCAAGCGATTGCCGGAGCGCGATCGTCGGCAGCACCGTCGCGAAATCGGTGGTCGCGATCACGTCGCAGAGCGCGGGCAGGGTGTCGAGCTCGAGCCGCGGCCGCAGGTCGATGCCGATGGCGGCGGCGTGCTCGTCGAGGATCAGCCGCAGGCCGTGGCGCTTCGAGGGCAGCACGAGGTCAAAATTCGCGATGTGGTCGAACCGCAATTTTGCGGGCGGCTTGAGCGGGCTGTCCTTGCGGCAGGCGAACACCATCTCCTCGTCCAAGATGTGATGCGCGGCCAGCGGCGTCTTCCGGCGCGGCACGTTGATCAGCGCGAAATCGAGCTGGCCGGTGTTGACCCAGTCGACCAGCGTCTCGGTATAGCCCTCGCAGGCCGACAGCGTGATCTCGGGATAGCGGCTGGCGACCGTCGCCGATGAGCTCGCCATGGTGCTCTGCGCCACCGAGGTGATGAGTCCGACCGAGACGCGGCCCGAGATGCGCCCGCCGAGCTGGGCCATCTCCTGCCGCGCATATTCGGCATCGCGCACGATCGGCGCGGTCAGCCGCACCAGCGCCTCGCCGGCGCTGGTCAGATTCATGCCCTGGACGCTGCGGTCGAACAGCTTTTGGCCAAGCTCGGCCTCGAGTTTTGCAATTTGCATGCTCAGCGCCGGCTGCACGATGTTGAGCTGGCGCGCGGCCCGGGTGACGTTCTTTTCCTCGGCCAGGCACAGGAAATATTGCATCTGCCTGAGTTCCACGGACCTGTCCTTCCTGTGCCGGTCTTGCTCCCGGACCATCATGTCAAATGATGAATGATATAATCAATCATTATTTGTGGTGATGGCTGGGATTGCCTAGTCTCGCGGTGAACCGCGTGGCCTCAGGTGGCGCGGGGATTCAGGGAGCGAAACCATAAATATGCAGGATGCCACGCCCAAGCGGATGATCATCGGCATTTCCGGCGCCTCCGGCGTCACCTACGGGGTGCGCCTGCTGCAGCTTCTGCGCAATGCCGGCGTCGAGACCCATCTGGTGATGTCGAAGACGGCCGAGCTGACCTTTGCCTATGAGACGGACCTCAAAATCGCGGAAGTGAGGGAGCTTGCCAATGTCTGCCATGCCATCGACGACATGGCCTCGGCGATTGCGAGCGGCTCGTTCCGGACCGCAGGGATGATCGTGGCGCCGTGCTCGATGCGCTCGATGTCCGAGATCGCTTCCGGCGTGACCACGACATTGCTCACCCGCGCTGCCGATGTGGTGCTGAAGGAGCGCAGGCGCTTGGTGCTGATGGTGCGCGAAACGCCGCTGCACACCGGCCATCTCAGGACGATGACCGCTCTGTCCGAAATGGGCGCGATCATCGCGCCGCCCGTGCCCGCCTTCTACGCCAAGCCCGAAAACCTTGACGACATGGTCGAGCACACCGTCGGCCGTGTGCTCGACCTGTTCGACATCGATATCGGCGTGGTGCGCCGCTGGGGTGAGGACGAGGCGCTCAAGCGCCGCTCGCCGTCGCTGCGCAAGATCGCGCCCTGAGCTGAACCAAGGAATGACCTCTATGCAAATGGACAATGTTGCAAGGAAAGGCGCGAACGCGCCTGCCGACCTGCGCGCCTGGCTCGCCTACCTCGCCGAACGGGGCAAGCTCGCCATTGCGCGCGAGGGCATTGGACTTGCAGACGAGCTCGCCGCCGTTGCCAAGCGGCTCGAGCGCGACAGCGCGGTGCTGTTTCCGCGCCCCGACGGGCACGAGATTCCCGTCGTCGCCAATCTCTTTGCCGGCCGCGACTGGGTTGCGGATTCCATCGGCGTCACCGAGGAGCAGTTGCTGCCGCGGTTTCTGGCCGCGGCGAGCCATCCGCTGCCGACCCATGAGGTCGCGAGCGGCCCTGTGCAGGACGTTGTCCATGAGGACGTCGATCTGCTCCGCCAGCTTCCGGTGCCCAAGCACAATGAGCGCGACAGCGGCCCTTACATCACGGCCGGGCTCCTGATCGCACGCAATCCCAAGACCGGCGTGCAGAACGTCTCGATCCACCGCTGCCAGATCTCTGGCAAGAACCGAATCGGCGTGCTGCTGCTGCCGCGGCACACCTTCTCGTACTACCGATTCGCGGAGGAGATGGGCCAGGCGCTGGAGATCGCGATCGTCATCGGTGCGCATCCGGCGTTGATGCTGGCTTCGCAAGCGATCGCTGCACTCGACGAGGACGAGATGGCGATTGCCGGTGCACTGCTGGGCGCGCCGGTCGATGTCGTGAAATGCCGCACCAATTCGGTGCGCGTGCCCGCCCATGCGGAGATCGTGATCGAGGGACGCATTTTGCAGGGCGTCCGCGAGCCGGAAGGCCCGTTCGGCGAATTTCCTCAATACTACGGCCCGCGCGCCAACCGCGAAGTGATCGAGGTCGATGCGATCACGCACCGCGCCAAGCCGATCTTCCACACCATCGTCGGCGGCGGTTTCGAGCATCTGATCCTCGGCGGCGTGCCGCGCGAGGCGACGCTGCTGCAGCATCTGCGGCGCAGCTTTCCTGGCGTGCTGGACGTCCGCCTGACGCGCGGCGGCACCTGCCGCTATCATCTCGCGATCAAGATCGACAAGGCCAACGACGGCGAGCCCAAGAACATCATGATGTGCGCCTTCGGCGCGCATTACGACATCAAGCAGGTGGTCGTGGTGGACAAGGACGTCGACATCTCCTCGTCCGAGGAGATCGAATGGGCGGTGGCGACGCGCTTCCAGGCCGACCGCGATCTCATGGTCGTCGCAGGCGCGCTCGGCTCGAAACTCGATCCGACCACGGACAACGGCATCAGCGCCAAGATGGGGCTCGATGCCACCGCACCCGTCAATGCGCCCGAACTCGCCTTCAAGCGCATCCGCGTCAAGGGCGAGGAGGAGGTCGATCTGGCTACCGCCTTGCAGGCCGATCCAGGCGCCGCGGTCGCGCGGCTTCTTGCGGAGACGCGCGTATGAGCGGATTACCGTCCAGCAGCGACTTGCGTCGGTTTGCGCGGTTGGAATATGAAGCGGGTGCTGCTTATAGTGCCGCGCCAACGAAACGATCATTTTGCAGCGCAATGCTGCCGGGAGGAAGGAACTGATGTCGACGGCCCTGCGCATCGCTCATGGCGCTTTCGGCAGGGTCGCGCTGCTCGACATGGACCGTTCGCTGGTCCGCCACGCCCATCACCATTGCCACGTCCTGCTCAAGGTCGAGGGCGCGGACACGCAGTTCCTGGTCGGCGACCAGGTCACGCCGCTGACCGACACCGCTGCCGTTCTCGTCGACGGCTGGAAGCCGCATGCCTATGTGCACGATGCCGACCGGCCGCGCACCCTCATCATGGCGCTCTATATCGAGCCGGAATGGCTGAAGGAGTTTCGACCGGGGTGGGCCGCGAGCGGCGCGCCTGGCTTTTTCGAGCGACCCTCGGGTGAGGTATCACCGCGAATCCGTCAGCTCACGCTGCATTTGGCGGCCGAAATGATGGCGAATCCCGACGCGGTGCGGACCCATGAGCAGACGCTGTCCGACCTCATGATCGCGGTGATCGAGCGCTTCACGCCCTGGCGCAGCTTCCCGACCTCGATCCGCGGCATGAGCGCGGTGAGCTGCGACTGGCGCATCCGCCGCGCGATGGATGCGATGCGCGTAAACGACTCCTATGCCAATGTCGATCAGTTTGTGAAGGGCGCAGGGCTGTCGCGCGCGCAGTTCTTCCGGCTGTTCGAGACCTCGCTCGGCGTCTCGCCAAAGCTCTATCTCAACGTCGTCCGCATGGAGCGCGCACTCGATGCGGTGATGCGCGAGGACACGCCGCTCGGCGAGCTCAGCGAGCGATTTGGCTTTCCGGAGCCGGCGCATTTCACGCGCTTCTTCCGCGATCACGCCGGCGTCAGCCCGCGCGAGTTTCGCAACGTCTCGCGTCTTGCGGGTTGATTTTTGTGAGCAGATATTGCGCTGCACGCTTTCGAATGAGACGATTTGGTAAGTCGTGAGAGCGGGCGGTATGGCCCGCGCACCCGCCGTCCTGACATCTGTCACCGTCGCGTCAAAGAGCGCGTCGGGAGGTATGCCGGGACATGGTGCAGGCTGCGGTTCGATCCGCAAATTCGGTTGATCAGGGTAGCGACACGCCGTGGGTCGGGCGTTCGATCGAGCGCGTCGAGGACGCCGCGCTGCTCTCCGGTCGCGGCCGCTTCATCGACGATCTCGGCGTTCAGCCTGGTACGCTGCACGCGACGATCCTGCGCTCGCCACACGCGCATGCCGATATTCTCTCCATCGATACTGAAGCCGCCAAGCGCCTGCCGGGCGTTGCCACGGTTCTGACCGGCAGCGACGTCAAGGCCGTCACCACGAGCCTCGTCGTCGGCGTGAAGGCGCCGGTCGAGTGCTGGCCGATCGCGATGGACCGCGTGCGCTATGTCGGCGAGCCCGTCGCCGTGATCGTGGCGACTGACCGTGCGAGGGCCGAGGACGCGGCCGAACTGATCAACGTCGAGTATCGCCCGCGCGCCGCTGTCGTCGATCCGCTCGGAACGCTCGTATCAGGTGCGCCCGTGCTGCACGACGGTTTTCCCGGCAATCTCGCCAGCGATCGTTCGTTCCGCTATGGCGATCCCGAAAAAGCCTTTGCGGAGGCGCCGCATCGCTTCTCCATCGACATCCGCTATCCCCGCAACTCCTGCACGCCGATCGAGACCTATGGCGTCGTCGCCTCGCATGACGCCGGCGAGGATGCCTACGAAGTGCTCGCGAATTTCCAGGGGCCGTTCAGCATCCACACGGTGATTGCGCGCGCGCTGAAAGTGCCGGGCAACCGGCTGCGGCTGCGCACCCCGCCGGATTCCGGCGGCAGTTTTGGCGTCAAGCAGGGCGTGTTTCCGTACATCGTGCTGATCGCCGCCGCGGCGCGCGTCACGGGCCGGCCGGTGAAGTGGATCGAGGACCGGCTCGAGCATCTCACCGCGTCGGTGTCGGCCACCAATCGCGCCACGACGCTGTCGGCGGCGGTCGCGGCCGACGGAAAGATTCTCGCGCTCGACTGGGACCAGGTCGAGGATTGCGGCGCTCACTTGCGCGCGCCCGAGCCGGCCACGCTCTATCGCATGCACGGCAATATGACCGGCGCTTACGACATCCGCCACGTCAGGATTCGCAACCGCGTCGTCGTCACCAACAAGACGCCGACCGGCCTCAACCGCGGCTTTGGCGGACCGCAGGTCTATTTCGCGCTGGAGCGATTGGTTCAGAGGATCGCAATCGGCCTCGGGCTTGATCCGCTCGATGTCATCAAGCGAAATCTGATCGGCGCGGGCGCATTTCCCTATCGTACCGCGACCGGTGCGCTGCTGGATTCCGGCAACTATCAGGAAGCAATCGCGCGCGCGGTCGAGCAGGGTAGGCTCGCTGACCTGAAGGCAAAGCGCGACGAGGCGCAGGCGCAGGGACGTCTCTACGGCATCGGCTTCACCGCGGTGGTCGAGCCCAGCGTCTCCAACATGGGCTACATCACAACCGTGCTGACGGCGGCCGAGCGCCGCAAGGCCGGCCCGAAGAACGGCGCGCAGGCCACGGCGACCGTCGGGCTCGACCCTGTCGGCAGCGTTACGGTTCACGTGGCCTCGGTGCCGCAGGGGCAGGGCCATCGCACCGTGCTGTCGCAGGTGGTCGCCGACGTGTTCGGCCTCGCGCCGAAGGATATCCGCGTCAACACCGAGATCGACACCGCCAAGGACGCCTGGTCGATCGCGTCGGGCAATTACGCCAGCCGCTTTGCGGCGGCGGTGGCGGGCACGGCGAAGATCGCAGCCGAGCGTGTGGCGGGCCGTCTCGGCCGCATCGCCGCCAGCCAGTTGAATGTCGAAGCCGCCGACATCGTGTTCGCAAAGGGATTCGTTGCATCAAGGCACAATCCGGAGAACCGCATCGCGTTCTCGCGCGTTGCGGCGCTCAGTCACTGGTCGCCGGGCTCGCTGCCCGACGATGCCGGCCAGACCATCCGCGAGACCGTGTTCTGGACGCCGCCGGAGCTGACGCCGCCGGACGAGGACGACCGCATCAACTCCTCGCTCTGCCACGGTTTCATCTTCGACTTCTGCGGCGTCGAGATCGATCCAGTTACGCTGGAGACGCGGATCGACCGCTACGTCACCATGCACGATTGCGGCACCATTTTGCATCCCGGCATGGTCAACGGCCAGATCCGGGGCGGCTTTGCGCAGGCGCTCGGGGCGGCGCTCTACGAGGAATATGCCTACGCCGACGACGGCAGTTTTCTCACGGGAACGCTCGCCGACTATCTGCTGCCGACCACCACAGAGGTGCCGGAGCCCGAGATCATCCACATGGAGACGCCGTCGCCGTTCACGCCACTCGGTGCCAAGGGCGTCGGCGAAGGCAATTGCATGTCGACGCCGGTCTGCCTCGCCAATGCTGTCGCGGATGCGCTCGGAATTGCCGACGTCACGCTGCCGCTGGTGCCGGCGCGGCTTGCCGAACTGGTGCGCGGCGCCGAACCGCCGCCGCCCGCAGGTGGTGCGGCTATCGCGCCCGCGCGCGAGGGCGACCGGCGGCTGCGCGGCGAGGGGCAGGCGTCGGTCAAGGGTGCGCCCGAGCAGGTCTGGGCGATGCTGCTGGATCCCGCCACGCTGCAATCTGTCATTCCCGGCTGCCAGCGCGTCGACAGGATCACCGACACGCACTTTCGCGCCGACGTCACGCTTGGCATCGGCCCGGTCAGCGGACGATATCGTGCTGATGTCGAGCTGTTCGATCTCGACCCGCCGCGCGCGGTGACCTTGCGCGGCGGCGCCACCGGCGCGCTCGGTTTTGGCAACGCCGAGGGACGCATCACGCTCGCGCCTGACGGCCGCGGCGGAACCAAGCTGACCTATAGCTACGACGCTGCCATCGGCGGCAAGGTTGCCAGCATCGGTGGCCGTCTGCTCGACGGCGCGACCCGCGTGATCATCGGCCAGTTCTTCACCGCGCTGGCTCGCAAGGCCGGCGGCGGGGGCGCATCGGGCGGCGGCTTCTCGCTGTTCGGACTGCTTGCAAAACTCGCCAGCTTGTTCGGAGGGCGCCGATGAAGCCGCCCGCATTCGACTATCTCCGTGCCGAAACCGTCGGCGACGTCCTCGAAGGCTTGGCGCAGCAAGGCGGCGATGCCCGCGTGCTCGCCGGCGGGCAGTCGCTGATGGCGATGCTGAACATGCGCCTTGCCAAGCCGAAGCTCCTGATCGACATCATGCGGCTCAAGGAGCTGCGCCAGATCGAGCGGAAGGGTGATGCCGTCGTCATCGGCGCCGGCGTGCGTCAGGCTGATCTGCTGGCCTGGCCCGATCTTGCCGAGGCGTTGCCGCTGGTGTCACTGGCGCTGCCCTGGGTCGGGCACGTGCAGACCCGCAGCCGCGGCACGATTTGCGGCTCGCTCGCGCATGCCGATCCCAGTGCCGAGATGCCGCTCGCGCTGGTTGCGCTTGGTGGCGAGGTGCTGTTGCGCAGCGCCAAGCGCCGCCGCCGTGTGGCTGCGAAAGACTTCTTCGCCGGCATGATGCTGACGGCGCGCAGCGACGACGAGCTGATCGAGGGCATCTCGCTGCCCGTCGTCAGGGGATCGCGCTTCGCCTTCCGGGAGGTCGCCCGCCGCCACGGCGATTTCGCCATCGTTGCCTGCGCCGCGATGAAGACGGAGGCGGGCGTGCGTTTCACCGTCGGCGGCGTCGCCGACGTCCCGACGGCGCGCGACTGGCCGCGGCTGGAGGGCAGTGCGCTGGACGATGCCCTCAACGGCTTTGCCTACGAGCTCGGCGCCCGCGACGACGTCCACGCCACCGCCCGCTACCGCCGCGACCTCGTGCGCATGATCGGCCGCGATCTGATCGGCGAGGTGCTGCAATGACCCGTCTCAAGGCGGATGCCCGCCATTCCGTCCGTTTCACGCTCAATGGCAAGCCGGCCGAGGGCGAAGCCGAACCGCGCATGCTGCTGTCCGATTTCCTGCGTCACCAGCTGGGTGCGACCGGCACCCATGTCGGCTGCGAGCACGGCGTCTGCGGTGCCTGCACTGTCGTTGTGGACGGCATGCTGACGCGGTCGTGCCTCACGCTCGCCGCGCAGGTCGACGGCTGCGAGATCAGGACGGTCGAGGGTCTTGCGCCGTCGGCCGACCGGCTCGGCGTGCTGCAGCAGGTGTTTCGCCGCAACCATGCGCTCCAGTGCGGCTTCTGTACCGCCGGCATCCTGATGTCGCTTGATCATTACCTCGCGAAAAATCCGGCGCCGACCGAGGCGGATATCCGCGATCTCCTCAGCGGGCATCTGTGCCGCTGCACCGGTTACACCCCGATCATCCAGGCGGCGCTCGTAGCCGCCGCGGAGCTTGCTTCAGCCACAAAAGAGACGTCCGATGCTTGATCTCGCCAGCAGCTTCATGGCCAGCGCAGCGCGCGATCCTCACGCTATTGCACTGGTCGATGGCGATCTGCGCCTGACCTACCGGCAATGGTACGACAAGATTTCCGCGCTGGTGGCATCCTTCGACCGCCTCGGCCTCAAGCCCGGCGATCACGTCGTCACGCTGCTGCAAAACCGCTGGGAGGCGGCGACGCTGCACTGGGCCTGCCAGTTTGCCGGCCTCGTCATCACGCCGATCAACTGGCGCGCCAAGGCCGACGAGCTCGATTACTGCATCGAGAACGCCGAGGCCTGCGCGATCGTCTACCAGGACATTTCCGCCGAGGCGGTGCAGGGCTCGGCGCTTTCGGGCAAGCTGCTGCGCGTGTCCGTCGATCCCGGAACCGGTGATGCGACCAGCTTTGCCGATCTGATCCGCGACAACGCGCCGGATGCCGAGCCGCGCGTCGGCGCCGACGCCTGGTCGATCATGCTCTACACCTCGGGCACGACCTCGCGGCCCAAGGGCGTGCCGCGCCGGCACCGCGCCGAGCGGGCCGCGGCGATCGCCCATGTCGCACAAAATCTCTACGGCCGCGGCGAGCGCACGCTCGGCGTGATGCCGCTCTACCACACCATGGGCGTCCGCTCGCTGCTGGCGATGTCGCTGATCGGCGGCAGTTTTATTTGCCTGCCGCGCTACGACAGCCGCCAGGCGCTGGCACTGATCGAGCAGGAAGACATCACCAACCTCTACCTGGTGCCGACGCTCTATCACGACCTCGTCCATCACGAGGCATTTGCCAAAACCGACGTCTCCAGCGTGCGCAAGCTCGGCTTCGCCGGCGCATCGATGACCGACGGTTTGCTGAAGAAGCTGAACGAGGCGTTCAAGCCGGAACTGTTCGTCAATCACTACGGTAGCTCCGAGATCTACACCTTCACGATCGACCAGAACGCGGCCGCAAAGCCCGGCTCGGCGGGCAAGGCCGGATTGAACCAGCACGTCAAAGTCGTGCGCATTGGGGCGAAGTCGGTCGCAGACCTCGCCGCGATCGGCGAGGAGGGCGAGATCATCGCGACGCTCGCCGGCGACGAGGCTTTCGAAGGCTACTGGCGCCGCCCCGAGGCCGATGCCAAGTCGCTGCGCGAGGGCTGGTATTTCACCGGCGATACCGGCTTCGTCGATCCCGACGGTGACCTGTTCGTCACCGGCCGGGTCGACGACATGATCATCACCGGCGGCGAGAACGTCTCGCCCGTCGAGATCGAGAGCTGCCTGTCGCTGCATCCGGCGGTCGACGAAGTCGCGGTGGTCGGCGTCGCCGACGAGAAATGGGGCAAGGTCGTCGCCGCCTTCGTCAAGCGCAATCGCCAGGTTTCGGATGTCGAGCTGGAGCAGTTCTGCCGCACCTCGGGCCTTGCCAATTTCAAGCGGCCGCGCCGCTACGTCTTCGTCGACGCGATCCCCAAATCGTCGGTCGGCAAGCTGCTGCGGCGACTGCTGGTCGCCGGAGAATACGAGGCCGAGCGCCTGCCGCCGTCGGACGCGGCCTGATCATCACTCGTCAACACTCAACAGAAGGAAACCGACATGCCGTCAGCCTATAACTTCACCGATCCCCGGCTTGCCAAGCTGGACGGGTTCAAGGTCGAGATCGACGAGGCGCATGAGCGCGCCGACATCATCCTGGGACGTCCGCCCTACAATGTCGTGGCGATGCCGCAGCGCGACCAGCTGCGGCTGACCTTCGAGACGCTGGACGAGGATCCGCGCGTCCGCGTGATCGTGGTGCGCGGCGAGGGCGAGCATTTCTCCAGCGGCGGCAATATCGGCGGCTTCATGGAGGCGAGCCCCGAGCACGTCTCCAAGCTCGCCTGGAATATCGCCGCGCCCGCGCGTTGCGCCAAGCCCGTCATCGTCGCCAACCGCGGCTATTGCTTCGGGGTCGGCTTCGAGCTGTCGCTGGCCTGCGACTTCCGCATTGCCTCGGAGACCACGCAATACGCGCTGCCGGAGCAGAAGCTCGGCCAGATCCCGGGCTCGGGCGGTTCGGCGCGACTGCAGAAGATGGTCGGCATTACCCGGACCAAGGACATCGTGATGCGCTCCAAGCGCATCTCGGCCAAGCAGGCCTATGACTGGGGCATCGCGACCGAATGCGTGCCGGATGCCGAGCTGGAGAAGGCCACCGACAAGCTCGTCGACGAGCTCCGCACCTTCTCGCCGCTGGCGCAGCGCACCGCCAAGAAGCTCCTCAACGACACCGAGGATTCGACGCTCGCCATCGCCATCGAGCTCGAAGGCCATTGCTACAGCCGGCTGCGGCAGTCGGACGATTTCAAGGAAGGCGTCGAGGCCTTCAACGCCAAGCGTCCGCCGAAATTCACCGGCCGCTGATACGCGCACAACGAACCGCCGCGGTTCGCAATGGCGCGGACCGCGGCTCGATCAAAACGGGGGAGGTAAAACAACATGGCTGAGATGGATATGCCGGTCGCGGGTGCGCGGACATCGGCGGACAACAAGCAGATGGTCAATGCGATCATCGCATCGGTGCTCGGATGGGCGCTCGATCTGTTCGATTTGTTCATTCTATTGTATGTGGCGCCGGTTGTCGGCGCGCTGTTCTTTCCGTCGAGCAATGCGGCGCTGTCGCTGGCTGCGGTTTACGGCTCGTTCGCCGTGACGTTGTTGATGCGGCCGCTCGGCTCGGCGGTGTTCGGGCATTATGCGGACGTGCACGGCCGCAAGCAGGCCATGCTGATTGCCATCGTCGGCGTCGGCGTCAGCACCGCGGCGTTCGGCCTGCTGCCGACCATCGCCCAGGTCGGCGTGATCGCGCCGGTCATCTTCCTGATCCTGCGTCTGGTGCAGGGCATCTTCGTCGGCGGTGTCGTGGCCTCCACCCACACGATCGGCACCGAGTCGGTGCCGCCGCACTGGCGCGGCGCGATGTCGGGGCTGGTCGGCGGCGGCGGTGCCGGCATCGGCGCGCTGCTCGCGTCCTTCATCTTCCTGATCACGTCCTCAATCTTCCCCGGCGATGCCTTCGCCGTTTGGGGGTGGCGCTTCATGTTCTTCTCGGGGCTGCTGAGCTCGCTGCTCGGCTGGTTCATCTTCAGGAATCTCGAGGAATCGCCGTACTTCAAGGAGCTCAAGCGCCAGCAGGGCAACAAGCAGGCCAAGGTCTCGAAGGCGCCGGTCAAGGACGTGTTCTCTGGCGAATATCGCGGCGTGTTACTGGTCAATCTGCTGATCACCTTCGGCGGCGGCGCGGGCTACTACCTGACATCAGGCTATCTGCCGAGCTTCCTGAAGGTCATCAACGCGGTCCCGAACCAGACCTCGTCGCTGATCCTGATGGGCGCGAGCGTGTCGGCGTTCTTCTCGGCTGTGCTGGTCGGCGCGCTCAGCGATCGCATCGGCCGCAAGAAGACGTTCCTCATTATCGGCGTCCTGGCTGCCGTGCTGCTGCCGCTGTGCTATCTCAATCTCGCGGCGACCAAGGACACGACGCAGATCACGCTCTATGCGTTCGCCATCGCCTTCATCGGCAATGCCGGCTATGCGCCGGTGCTGATCTTCCTGAACGAGCGCTTCCCGACCGCGCTACGCGCCAGCGGCACGGGCCTGTCCTGGAACATCGGCTTTGCGCTGGGCGGCATGATGCCGACCTTCGTCTCGCTGGTGAGCGGCAGCCCGGCCGAGATCCCGATGTCGCTGGCCTGCTTCGCGGTCGGCGTGTTCGTGATCTACCTGATTGGGGCGATCGTGATCCCTGAGACCAAAGGTAATTTCCGCTAAGACAACGTGCCCAGGAGGTCGCAGCGGGGCGCGGAGGCAACCACGAGCCGATCCCCGTCACCCTGAGGTGGCCGCTTCTTCAGCGGCCCTCGAAGGGCGACGGCCCCGCTGCACCAGCTCGGCCGCTCATCCTTCGAGGC
>NZ_AKIY01000290.1 GCF_000282615.1 Bradyrhizobium sp. YR681
ATCTGACTTACAAGGATGAGGGGCTGGCAGCTTTTCGCGCCGCTTACGCACTCACCGCAATATCGTCCGACTTGATCCGCTTCACGCCGGCCTTGGCCATATCGGTCCAGGCCTTTGCGAGTGAGCCCTGATTGTCGATGCCGCGGCAGGCGTCTTCCACCACATAGACCTCGAAACCGGCCTTGCGCGCGTCGAGCGCGGTCCAGGCGACGCAGAAATCCGTCGCGAGGCCGGCGACGAAGACGCGCTTGATCTTGCGGCCCTTCAGATAGCCGGCAAGGCCGGTCGAGGTCTTGCCGTCGGCTTCGAGGAAAGCCGAATAGCTGTCGACGTCCTTGTGAAAGCCCTTGCGGATGATGAGCTCGGCGTGCGGGATCGCAAGGTCCTTCGACAGCGAGGCGCCGTCGGTGCCCTGCACGCAATGGTCGGGCCACAACACCTGCTTGCCGTAGGGAAGGTCGACGGTCTCGAACGGCTTCTTGCCGGAGTGGACGGACGCAAACGAGACGTGACCGGGCGTGTGCCAGTCCTGCGTCATCACCACGTTCGCAAACGCTTTCGCCATCTTGTTGATGACCGGCACCACCTGCTCGCCTTCCTTCACCGCGAGGCTGCCGCCCGGCAGGAAGCAGTTCTGTACGTCGATCACCAGCAGCGCGGAGGCGTCGTCCGGCTTGATCGATGCGGCCGCAAGGAGCGCGCCCGGAGTCAGGGCTACGAGAGCGCTTGTCCCAAGCGCCGCGAGGATTTGTCGTCGATCGAGCATCGTTCGCCTCCCCTTGGGGTGATCAAATGGGAGAAGCCTAGTTCCGTTCGTACACGAACAGAAGCCCGAAAATGCAGCCGGTATTGGTGAGCAATCGAGCTTGAGCCGCGGTCTCGGTGCACCTCGCCCGCTTGCGGGAGAGGTCAGCGCGCGAAGCGCGGCGGGGGAGGGACCGCATCTCGTTCGGAGATGCAGCTAGCCCTTCGGCTGGATGCCGTCGCGCACGGCGCGGAAGCGGGTGAAGGCGGCGGGCCACTGGTCGCGCGGGGCGCTGGCGATGATGCGGAGCGAGGCGCCGCCGTTCGAGAAGCGGATCCATTGCACCACGGTCACGGGTGTCTTGTCCTTGCCGCTGACGCCGTCGATCCGGGTCTCGAAGCCCTGCTGGCCGCTGATGCGGATCGGCTCGGACATGGTGACGCGCGATTCCCGCACGCCGGGGATCTGGAGCGCCGCCTCCTGGGCGAAGCGGGCGCGGTCGTCGGCGGCTTGCGGGGTGGCGCCGATCAGGCCCAGGATCATGAACGGCTTCGACTCGTAACCCGTGCTCTCGTTGCCGTCGGCCAGGATGATGCTGGAGCCCGGCGCCAGCGTGCGGATGTCCTTGAAGTCGGCAAGGTCGGTGATCTTGAACGGCATCAGCGCGATCTGCTCTTCGGCCGAGACCTGCTTGCGGGTCACGGTGCTCGCAAACATCTGCCGCACCGCCTCGTCGGTGTAGATCTTGGTCGCATTCTCGGGGATCTGCACCGCGACATAGCCGGAGAAGCCGGCGCCCGGCACGATCATCGAATAGCGCTTCACCGCCGTCTCGCCGGCCTTGCCGCTTTCGGTGGTGAAATAGGCAAGGCCAGCGGGGGTCTCGATCTTGTCCTGCTTGACGCCGCCTGCGCCCGCCGGATTGGAATTGAAGGCGCTCACGACCTCGCCGTAGGCCGCGGGCGGCAGCTCGGTGATCAGCACCTTGACGTTGCCGTCCTCGCTCTCGAAGCCCGGAAAGGTCTTTGCCGTGTTCAGCCCGACCAGCGGCACCATGCCGAGGCGTAAGCCGGGCGGGAAAACCGCGTCGGCGGCCATGGCCGGGAGCGCGGTGGCAAGGAGGAGGGCGAGCGCGGTGAGGGGGCGGATCAGCTTCATGGGCACTCTGATTGGTTCACATTGAGGCCGTTCGATGGTCGGCCACCGGGCCGCTTTGTCGCGCGGGGCAGCCTCGGCGCGGCTGCAGGCCGGTCGCCTTTTAGCGGGTTTGGCTCTCCCGCAACAGGGTCGGGCGGATGGCGGTGGCGGGGTCCGCGAATCCCCGGACCTGTTAATATTTCCTCACCCGCAAGGGCGGTCGGGCCCGGATATGATCGTCCAAAACCCAATGTTTTCACGGCCGAAACGTAGCTTCGGTCCTTGCGGGCCCCTCCCCCCCTCCTATATGAGCGTCAACCATCGCAATATCGCGAATGTTTGATCTTAGGGGGTTTCGGTTCGGGTGCCTTCTGGGCCCAGCCAACCTGCCGCAAAAAGAAGGATATCAGGACCATGGGAAAGGTCATTGGGATCGACCTCGGCACCACGAATTCGTGCGTCGCCGTAATGGATGGCAAGAACGCCAAAGTCATCGAGAATTCCGAAGGCATGCGCACGACGCCTTCGATCGTCGCCGTCACTGACGACGGCGAGCGCCTCGTCGGCCAGCCCGCCAAGCGCCAGGCCGTCACCAATCCCGAGCGCACCTTCTTCGCAGTGAAGCGCCTGATCGGCCGCCGCTACGACGACCCGATGGTCGAGAAGGACAAGAAGCTCGTTCCGTACAAGATCGTGAAGGCTTCCAACGGCGACGCCTGGGTCGAGGCCGACGGCCAGACCTACTCGCCCTCGCAGGTCTCCGCTTTCATCTTGCAGAAGATGAAGGAAACCGCGGAAGCCCATCTCGGCCAGAAGGTCGACCAGGCCGTCATCACCGTTCCCGCCTACTTCAACGACGCCCAGCGCCAAGCGACCAAGGACGCCGGCAAGATCGCCGGCCTTGAAGTGCTCCGCATCATCAACGAGCCGACCGCGGCTGCGCTCGCCTATGGTCTGGACAAGACCAAGGCCGGCACGATCGCCGTGTACGACCTCGGCGGCGGCACGTTCGATATCTCCATTCTCGAAATCGGCGACGGCGTGTTCGAGGTGAAGTCGACCAACGGCGACACCTTCCTCGGCGGTGAAGATTTCGACATGCGCCTGGTCGGCTATCTCGCCGACGAATTCCAGAAGGAGCAGGGCATCAACCTGCGCAACGACAAGCTCGCGTTGCAGCGCCTGAAGGAAGCCGCTGAAAAGGCCAAGATCGAGCTGTCGTCGACGACGCAGACCGAGATCAACCTGCCCTTCATCACCGCGGACCAGACCGGTCCGAAGCATCTGACGATGAAGCTCACCCGCGCCAAGTTCGAGGCGCTGGTCGACGACCTCGTCCAGAAGACGGTCGAGCCCTGCCGCAAGGCGATCAAGGACGCCGGCCTCACCGCCGGCGAGATCGGCGAAGTGGTTCTGGTCGGCGGCATGTCGCGCATGCCGAAGGTCCAGGAAGTCGTGAAGCAGCTGTTCGGCAAGGAGCCGCACAAGGGCGTCAATCCGGACGAAGTCGTGGCGATCGGCGCCGCGATCCAGGCCGGCGTGCTCCAGGGCGACGTCAAGGACGTGCTGCTGCTCGACGTGACCCCGCTGTCGCTGGGCATCGAGACGCTGGGCGGCGTGTTCACCCGCATCATCGACCGCAACACCACGATCCCGACCAAGAAGAGCCAGGTGTTCTCGACCGCCGAGGACAGCCAGAACGCGGTCACCATCCGCGTCTTCCAGGGCGAGCGTGAAATGGCGGCCGACAACAAGATGCTCGGCCAGTTCGACCTGATGGGCATTCCGCCGGCTCCGCGCGGCATGCCGCAGATCGAGGTGACCTTCGACATCGACGCCAACGGCATCGT
The DNA here is from genome assembly GCF_000282615.1 of Bradyrhizobium sp. YR681. Classification (GTDB taxonomy): domain Bacteria; phylum Pseudomonadota; class Alphaproteobacteria; order Rhizobiales; family Xanthobacteraceae; genus Bradyrhizobium. Next base: position 3,733 of record NZ_AKIY01000290.1, read on the forward strand.
CAACGTCTCGGCCAAGGACAAGGCCACCGGCAAGGAGCAGCAGATCCGCATCCAGGCCTCCGGCGGCCTGTCGGAAGCCGACATCGAGAAGATGGTGAAGGATGCCGAGGCCAATGCCGAGGCGGACAAGAAGCGCCGCGAGGCCGTCACCGCCAAGAACGAGGCCGATGGTCTGGTGCATTCGACCGAGAAGGCGCTTGCCGAGCACGGTTCGAAGGTCGCCGAGACCGAGCGCCGTGCCATCGAGGATGCCGTCAGCGACCTCAAGGAAGCGCTGAAGGGCGACGATGCCGAGGCGATCAAGGCCAAGACCCAGACGCTGGCGCAGGCTTCGATGAAGCTCGGCGAGGCCATGTACAAGCAGCAGGCCGAGGCCGACGCCAAGAAGGACGCGGCCAAGGACGACGTCGTCGACGCGGAGTTCACCGAAGTCGACGACGACAAGAACAACAAGAAGTCCGCCTGATCCCAAGAGGGTCATGATGCGGACGGCTTGGACCCCACACGCTTCTTCGGCCTCTCCCTTCGCGGGGGAGGCCTTCGTGCCGGGCCAAGCGGGGCAAGGCTCTGTTACGATCAGCCCCGTTACGATCGATCAATTTCCAGCCGTTATCCTGAACCCCGCCGTGCTGGCCTCTGCCGCAGCGCGGAGGGACGCCTATATCGTCGCATGGCGCCGTTGTTTCGCTCCGACTTGAATCGCGATTGGATAGACCGAGTTGAACATGTCCACGTCCACCAAGCGCTGCTATTACGAAACCCTCGAAGTCGAACGCACCGCCGACGATTCCGTATTGAAATCGTCCTTCCGCAAGCTGGCGATGAAGTTCCACCCCGACCGCAATCCCGGGGACGACACCAGCGAGGTCAAGTTCAAGGAAATCAACGAGGCCTACGAGGTCCTCAAGGACAAGGACAAGCGCGCCGCCTATGACCGTTTCGGCCATGCGGCCTTCGAGCAGGGCGGCCCCGGCGGCGGCGCCGGTTTTGGCGCGGGCTTCGCCTCCTCATTCTCCGACATTTTCGAGGACCTGTTCGGCATGGCCGGGCAGCGCGGCCGCGGCGGCCGCGAGCGCGGCGCCGACCTGCGCTACAACATGGAAATCACGCTCGAGGAAGCCTTTGGCGGCAAGACCGCGCAGATCGAGATCCCGGTCTCGGTCACCTGCGAGGCCTGCTCTGGCATCGGCGCCAAGGCCGGCACCAAGCCGAAGACCTGCTCGTCCTGCGGCGGCGCCGGCCGCGTGCGGCAGTCGCAGGGCTTCTTCACGCTGGAGCGCACCTGCCCGGGCTGCCAGGGCCGCGGCCAGATGATCGAGGACGCCTGCCCGTCCTGCTCGGGCCAGGGCCGCGTCACCCGCGAGCGGACGCTCTCGGTCAACATTCCCCAAGGCGTCGAGGACGGCACGCGGATCAGGCTCGCCGGCGAAGGCGAGGCCGGTGTCCGCGGTGGGCCGCCCGGCGACCTCTACATCTTCCTGTCGCTGGCCCAGCACCAGTTTTTCCAGCGCGACGGCGCCGATCTGCATTGCCGGGTGCCGATCTCGATGGTGACAGCGGCGCTGGGCGGCGAATTCGAGGTGCCGACCATCGACAAGGCCAAGGCCAAGGTGAAGGTGCCTGCCGGGACCCAGTCCAACCGCCGATTCCGCATTGCATCAAAAGGCATGCCGGTGCTGCGCTCGCGCCAGACCGGCGACATGTACGTCCAGGTCGTGGTCGAGACCCCGCAGAACCTCACCAAAAAGCAGCAGGAATTGCTGGCCGAGTTCGAAAAGCTCTCCTCCGGCAACACCCAGCCGGAATCCGAGGGTTTCTTCGCCAAGGTCAAGGACTTCTTCGGTAATCGGGCGAATTGACTCGGCTTGACCGTATCGGTTTCGGCCTATACGTCTTTATGACCATTTTCTGACACGCCGCGGTCCTGCGGTCCCGTCCGGTCCAGACATGCCATTGCCATCGTCCGCGCGTGCGTTGAAGAAGCCCCGTCTCGATGACGAGGTGCGCTTTCTCCGGTCATGGATCGAAAAGCCGCTCCACATGGGCGCGGTGATGCCGTCGGGCAAGTTGCTCGCTCGCACCATGGCGCATTATGTCGACGTCAATTCGGATGCGCCCGTGGTCGAGCTCGGGCCCGGCACCGGCGCCATCACCTCGGCGCTGGTCGAGCGCGGCGTCGACCAGAAGCGTCTCGTCCTCGTCGAATACAATCCCGGTTTCTGCGCGCTGCTGCGCGACCGTTATCCGCAGGCCAAGGTGGTGCAGGGCGATGCCTATCGCCTGCGCGACACGCTCTGGAACGTGCTGAGCGCGCCGGCCTCCGCAGTGGTCTCCGGCCTGCCGCTCGTCACAAAACCGATGCTGACGCGGCTGCGGCTCATTCGCGATGCCTTCACGGCGCTCGCGCCCGGCGCGCCCTTCGTCCAGTTCACCTATGCGGTGGTGCCGCCGATCCCGAAATCGTTGCCCGGCGTGTCCACAGAGGCCTCGGAACGGATCTGGATGAACCTTCCGCCGGCCCGCGTCTGGGTGTATCGCAAGGACTAATTCCGCCGGCATTCTTCTTTGCGCGGCGGGCTCGTTTCGCCGAACGCATTGGATTGGATGTCCGCCCCCAAGATCCTGGTCATTCCCGGCTCGCTCCGCACCGGCTCGCACAATGCGAAGCTGGCGGCGGTCGCCGCTTATGAATTCGCCCGGGCCGGCGTTGACGTCACCCGCATCTCGCTCGCCGATTTTCCGCTGCCGATCTACGACGGCGATCTCCAGGCCAAATCCGGCGTGCCCAAGCACGCGATCAATCTCAAGCGCATGATCGGCGCGCATCACGGCGTGCTGTTCGTCTCGCCCGAATACAACGCCTCGGTGCCGCCGCTGCTGAAGAATGCGATCGACTGGGTCAGCCGCGTGCATGAGCTCCACGAGGCGCGCGGCGACGTGTTCCGCAGCCGCGCCTTCGCGCTCGCCGGCGCCTCGCAGAGCCGGTTGGGTGCCGCCCGCGCGCTCCAGGCCTTGCGGCTGATCCTGACCTCCTGCCACGCCAATGTGATTGCCAGCCAGCTCACGCTCGCTTTTGCCGACCAGGCCTATGACGATATGGACAGGCTCAAGAACGAGGGCGATATCGCCGCGTTGAAGGAGTTGGTGGCGCAGTTGATCGACATTTCCCAACGCATGATGTGAGGTGACATGACGCCAGCCGAAATCGCCCCGAAAGACCGCCTGATCGTTGCGCTCGATCTGCCCAGCGTCGATGCCGCGGAGGCGATGATCGCAAGGCTCGGCGACAGCGTCACCTTCTACAAGATCGGCTATCAGCTCGCCTATGCCGGCGGCTTGTCGCTGATCGGCAAGCTCGCCGACAAGGGCAAGAAGGTGTTCGCCGATCTCAAGATGCACGACATCGGCAACACGGTCACGCGCGGTGTCGAGAGCGTCGCGAAGCTGGGCGCGACCTTCGTTACCGTGCACGCCTATCCGCAAACCATGAAGGGCGCGGTCGAAGGCCGCGGCAGTGCGAGCCTGAAGATCCTCGCCGTCACGGTGCTGACCTCCTACAACGATGACGATCTGCACGCGGCCGGCTATCGGCTCAGCGTCTCCGAACTGGTCGAGGCGCGCGCGCAGCAGGCGCAGGTGCTCGGCGTCGACGGCCTCGTGTCATCGCCGGAGGAGGTCGGCGCCCTGCGCAAGATCGTCGGCCACCAGATGAGCCTCGTGACCCCCGGCATCCGTCCGGCGGGTTCGGCCAGCGGCGACCAGAAACGCATCATGACGCCGGGGCGCGCGATCAGCGCGGGCGCCGATTATCTCGTCGTCGGGCGCCCGGTGGTGGAAGCCGCCGACCCGAAGTCTGTCGCAGACGCCATCCACACCGAGATCGCACAAGCGCTCGGCTAACCACCGAAAACAAGGGAGAAGAACAATGGCAAAAGCCTACTGGATCGGACGCGTCGATGTGAACAATGACGAGGGTTACAAGCCCTACGCCATCGCCAACGGCCCGATCTTCAAGAAATGGGGCGGCCGTTTTGTCGTCCGTGGCGGCAAGTTCACCACCGTCGAAGGTGCCAGCCGCACCCGCAACGTCGTGATCGAATTCCCGGACTACGAGACTGCGATCGCCTGCTACAACTCGCCGGAATACCAGGCCAACATCAAGGTGCGCCAACCACACTCGATCGCCGACCTCATCATCATCGAGGGCTATGACGGCCCGCAGCCGTCGGACGGCTGAGGCTAGGTCTGTGCGCGTGCCTCGTCCTTCGAGACGACCGCGTTCCGCGGTCTCCTCAGAATGAGGCAAAGCAGCATCGGCGCCCGCCGAATTTGCTGCCACATAGTCCGACCTCATCCTGAGGGCCCGCCGCAGGCGGGCGTCTCGAAGGATGGCCGCAAGCGCCCCTTCCAAGGATGGGCGGGAGCGCCTGTGCCTCCCGACCCCCTCGGTTGCCGGAACTCCGTCCCCCCGCTACAACGGCGGCGAAGAGGATCACACCATGTCCGACATGCGCTTGATTGTTGCTGGAGCCGGCGGCCGGATGGGCCGGGCGCTGACGCGGGCGATTGCCGAGAGCAAAGGCGCGGTGCTGGCGGGGGCGCTGGAGGCGCCGGGCTCCGAGCTGCTCGGCAAGGATGCCGGCGTGCTCGCAGGGCTCCCGGCCAACGGCGTCAAGCTCTCGGCAGATCTCTGGGCGATGTCGAAGGAGGCCGACGGCATCCTCGATTTCACCGTGCCGGCCGCGACCATTGCCAATGTCGCGATCGCCGCGGAGCGCGGCATCGTCCACGTCGTCGGCACCACCGGCCTTTCGGGCTCCGACAACGCCGTGATCAAGAGCGTCACCAACCGCGCCGTCGTGGTGCAGTCAGGCAATATGAGCCTGGGCGTCAACCTGCTTGCCGCGATCGTGAAGCGCGTCGCCAAGGCGCTCGACCAGAGCTTTGACATCGAGATCGTCGAAACCCATCACCGCATGAAGATCGATGCGCCGTCCGGCACCGCGCTGATGCTGGGCCAGGCCGCAGCCAGCGGCCGCGGCGTTTCGCTCGAGGACCATGCGGACCGCGGCCGCGACGGCATCACCGGCGCGCGCAAGCCCGGCGACATTGGCTTCGCGTCCTTGCGCGGCGGCACCGCGGCCGGCGACCACAGCGTCAGCTTCCTCGGCCCGTTCGAGCGCCTGACGCTGACGCATCAGGCCGAGGACCGCATGCTGTTCGCTCATGGTGCGCTGAAGGCGGCGCTGTGGGCGCATGGCAAGAGCCCGGGACACTACTCCATGGCCGACGTGCTCGGCCTCGCCGATATCTGAACGAACGCCGGCATGATCCGGAAAAGTGTGATCATGCTCAAACAATAACCTGAACGGAAAGCAGTCAATGAGCGAACGTCTTCTCGTGCTCGTCCGCCACGGCCAGAGCGAATGGAATCTGAAGAACCTGTTCACGGGGTGGAAGGATCCTGATCTCACCGAGCTCGGCGTCAAGGAAGCCACGGAAGCCGGCCGCAAGCTGAAGGCGCAGGGACTCGTGTTCGACGTCGCCTACACCTCGGTGCTGACGCGCGCGCAGCACACGCTCGACCTCATCCTCGGCGAGCTCGGCCAGCAGGGCCTGCCGACCTCGAAGAACCTCGCGCTGAACGAGCGCGACTACGGCGATCTCTCCGGCCTCAACAAGGACGACGCGCGCAAGAAATGGGGCGAGGACCAGGTGCTGATCTGGCGCCGCTCCTACGACGTGCCGCCGCCCGGCGGCGAAAGCCTGAAGGACACGCTCGCGCGCGCGCTGCCTTATTACGTTCAGGAAATCCTGCCCGGCGTGCTCAACGGCAAGCGCACGCTGGTCGCCGCCCACGGCAACTCGCTGCGCGCGCTGATCATGGTGCTGGAGAAGCTGTCGCCCGAAGGCATCCTGAAGCGCGAGCTCGCGACCGGCGTGCCGATCATCTACCGCCTCAATGCAGATTCGACGGTGGCGTCGAAGCTGGATCTGGCGGGCTGACTTTCTTCGCCTCTCCCCGCTTGCGGGGAGAGGCCGGAATTCGCGCGCAGCGCGGATTCCGGGTGAGGGGGA
>NZ_AKIY01000291.1 GCF_000282615.1 Bradyrhizobium sp. YR681
GCGAGCGCAAAAATCAGATCGGCATCTTCATGATGTCTTCGTAAGCCGCGATCACGCGGTCGCGGACCGAGACCAGCGTGGACACCGCGACGTCGGTGTCGGCGACCGCCGTCACCACGTCCATCACGTTGGCCTTGCCGGCGGCCATCGCCACCGTCTGCGCGTCGGATTTGCGGCCGGACTCCATGACGCTGCCGACGGCGTCCTTCAGGAGCGAGGCGAAGGACTGCCCGCTTGCTTCACTGCCCTTGCCGGCGCCGCTGTTCTCGAGCACGCGGGCAAGGTTGGCGTAGGCGTTGGCTGCGATTGTCGGTGATGCCATGGCTCAAATGTCCTGTTCAGCTCTTGAGGATGTCGAGCGTGCGCTGGATCATCCGGCGCGTCGCACTGATGATGTTGAGATTGGCCTCGTAGGACCGCTGCGCATCGCGCATGTCGGTCATCTCGACCACCGAGTTCACGTTGGGGTATTTGACGTTGCCGGTCGCATCCGCGGCCGGATTGTTCGGCTCGTATTTGACGCGGAAATTGGACTGGTCGGGCTTGATCTTGCCGAGCGTGACGACCTGCGCGTCGAGGGTGCGGTCCAGCGCCGAGGAGAAGGTCGGCACCTTGCGCCGGTAGGGATCGCCGCCGGCGCTCTGCGAGGTCGAATCCGCGTTCGCGATGTTTTCCGAGATCACCCGCATGCGCCCCGCCTGGGCCCGCAGGCCGGAGGTCGCGATCGCCATCGAGCGGGCAAAATCGCTGCTGTCATTCGCCATGATGCGCTCCCTCTAGCCCTAACCCTTGCCGATCGCGGTCTTGAGCAGATGCAGGCTCTTCGAATAGAGCGAGGTCGCCGCCGCGTAGTCCATCTGGTTGCTGGCCGCCTTCATCATCTCCTCCTCGAGATTGACGGCGTTGCCCGCAGGACGTGTTTCAAAACCCGCATTCTTGTTCTGGTCGAATCCGGAGGCTGCGCCGGAGGGCTTCATGTGGGACGCGCTGGTCACGGCCATCGCCAGGGGGCCCATCGAGCCCGTGACGGCGCCCGATTTGTCGAGCTTCGGCTCGACCAGGTCGCGTGGCCGGAACTTGGGCGTGTCGGAATTGGAGACGTTCTCGGACAGGACGCGCTGGCGCTCCTGATGCCACTGCATCTTGGTACGAAGCGCCGACAGCACGGGGAGGTCGTTGATGGACATCGTTGCGGCTCCTTCCGCCCTCGAACCTGTGTCCGAAGCTAGGCAGAATTTGCCGCGTGTATGGTTAACAGGTGGTTAAGGATGCCCAGAACACATCATGGTCGCCTGTCCCTCGGCGGGACACGACTTTGCGAAGCCGTGATTCTACGTACCCAAAAGCGGCATTAACCCAACCGCTTGGCGGCGCATGCACAGGCCAAGAAGTCGTTTTGGATCGGGCGATTCATAGGTTATTAAGAGTTGGGGACGGCAAAACTTGCCGTGGGACATTAAGAAATCGCAGTTTGGGGCATCCGACGCCATGGTTGGCGCATCTGACCATGGGCACGAAAGAGGCGCCATTTGCCGGGGACAAGTATGAACGGTAGTCCTATCACCTTCATTGTCGCGTTCATCGTCGTACTGGCGTTGATCGGCGTTGCCGCTTGGCTGGTCCGTCGATTCGCGACCACACGGCTCGGCGCCAACACCCAGCGCGGCAGGATGCCCCGGCTTGCGGTGATCGATGCCGCCGCGGTCGACGGTCGGCGCCGCCTGGTGCTGGTCCGGCGTGACAATGTCGAGCATCTCTTGATGATCGGCGGCCCGACCGACATTGTCGTCGAGCCGAACATCGTGCGCGCCGCACCCGGTCGCGACCAGCTTCCGCAGCGTTCCAACCCCGCCGAACCGCCGCGCCTTGCGCCCATGCCCGATGCCGGCAGCTGGGCCGACGAAGCCCCGCGCCCCGAATTGCTCGATCATCCCGAGCCGCAAATGCCGGAGCCGCCGCCGCGGCCCGCGCGCCCGTCCTTCGCCGACGAGGTGCGCCGGCCCGCGCCCGCGCTGGCCGAGCGCCGCAATGAGCCGCCGCTGGGCGGGTTTACGCCCGAGCCACTCGCACCGCGTCCCGAGCGCGAGCTGCGTCCCGAACCGCTGCAGCCGCGCGTTCCCCGCAGCGAGCCTCCCCTGATGCCGCGTCCGCCGCGCCAGAGCGAGCCGGTGAAGGTGCCGCCGGTGCGCGCCGAGCGCGCGGCTGCGCCGCCGCCTCCGCCCGTGCCGCAGGCTCCGCCGGTCCCCCAGGCTCCGCCCGTCCCGCCGCCGGCTCCCGCCGCTGCCGCGCCTTCGAGCGCCGAGCAGAATCTCGCCGAGATGGCGCAACGGCTGGAGGCTGCGCTGCGCCGGCCGGCCGGTGAAACGGTCGCGCCGCCGGTTGCGCCGGAGCCGCCCTCCGCGCCGCCGCCGCGTGCGGTCCGCAGCGAGCCGCCGGCACCACCGGCCCCGCCGCCCAAACCTGCCGCGGAAAAGACCAGCTTTGAAAATCTCGAAGACGAGATGGCATCGCTGCTCGGCCGTCCGAAGCCGTCTTCGTGAGGCCGCCGGCCCTCCCGCGTAGAGTTCTTTTCCTTTCTGTCCTGATCGGCGCGGCTTCGCTCGCAGGCCTTGTGCATGCGCAGGACATCAGCATCAATCTCGGCGGGGGCGCAGGCGGTGGCGGTGTCACCGAGCGCGCGATCCAGCTGATCGCGCTGCTCACGGTGCTGTCCATCGCACCGTCGATCCTGATCATGATGACGTCGTTCACGCGCATCGTGGTCGTGCTGTCGCTGCTGCGCACCGCAATGGGCACGGCGACCGCTCCGCCGAACTCGGTGATCATTGCGCTTGCGATGTTCCTCACCTTCTTCGTGATGGGACCGGTGCTGCAAAAGTCCTATGACGACGGCATCCGCCCGCTCGTCGCCAACCAGATCGGCGTCGAGGACGCGCTCCAGCGCGCCTCTGTCCCCTTGCGCGGCTTCATGCAGAAGAACGTGCGCGAGAAGGATCTGAAGCTGTTCCTGGACCTCTCCGGCGAGCCGCCGCCCGCCACGCCCGACGAGCTCGGCTTACGCATCCTCGTCCCCGCCTTCATGATCTCCGAGCTCAAACGTGCCTTCGAGATCGGATTCCTCCTGTTTCTCCCCTTCCTGATCATCGACCTCGTCGTCGCCTCGGTCCTGATGTCGATGGGCATGATGATGCTGCCGCCCGCGACGATCTCGCTGCCGTTCAAGCTGATCTTCTTCGTGCTGGTCGACGGCTGGTCGCTGGTGGCGGGGAGCCTGGTGCAGAGTTACGGGGGGTGATGCGGGCGCGACGTCAGCGGCGCATCATCTTCGGCCTGAGCAATAGCCTCCGCCCCCTCCCCGTCATCGCGAGGAGTTCTTGCGACGAAGCAATCCAGACTGCCGCCGCGGAAAGATTCTGGACGGCTTCGCTACGCTCGCAATGATGAGAATATGGCGGCAGATCGGGCCGCGCTTCGCGCGGGGCCCCTACCCCTTCACGTCATACTGCTTGCTGAGGTGATCGCCGATCTGGACCAGCATGGCGACGCTTTCGGGAAAGCCCGGCCGGTCTCGCGTCGCCTGATCGGCGTCGGCGCGGAACTCCCAGCTGTCGCCGTCGCGGACGATCGAGACGATCAGGCCGTCGGGACCATCGGCATGGACCTTCAATTCGGCCCGCGCCATGGCGATGAGTTCGGCTTCGGTCTTGGCAGGCTTGCTCATGTCAACGCTCTCCCGGCATGAAGATGCATCAGGTTGCCGCCTTGCGCGGCACCTGTCGAGAGGACTGGAGGTAGCAGGGTTCCTACCGCGTCATCTTGATCTGCCGCACGGCGGGGATTGTGGGCAGCGAGCCGGTGTGCTCGGCCTCGTCCTTGGCCTGCGGGGCGGCGGGTGCGCGGGCGGTGGCGTCGGGGAAGCGCTGCTTCATCTCGCGCAGGAAGCCGTCGAGCGTGTCGACGCTGGCAGCGAGCTTGGCGATCTCGGCAAATTCGGCGCTGGAGGCCGCGGCCGGCTTGCTGGCGATGTCGAAGGCGAGCCGGTCGGCGCTCTCGCTCATCAGCGGCGCGTATTTCTCGCGGAAGCGCGACAGGCCGATCGAATCGTCGGCGAGCGCGTAGCCGACGGCGGCACGGATGATGTCGCTCTTCTCCACCGCATTCAGCGGCTTGAAATCGCGAAAGCGCTCGCCGTAATAAAGTTCGATCTGCTCGGCGGACTCGCGCCAGCGTCGCGCCGCCCAGAAGATGTCGGAGCGCAGGCGCAGCACCTCGCGCCCGGAGACATTGGAGACGATGTCGAGCGCGAGGTCGTGACGGCCGACATCGCTCTGTGCCCGCGCTTCCAGCAGCAGGCGCTGCTGGCGCAATTCGCCGGAGAGATCGCTGATGCGGCTCGCGCGCAGCGCCGTGATCGCCTTGTCGGGCCTGCGGTTGGCGAGATAGATCATCGACAGGCGCGCGGCGACCTGGGCGCGGGCGGCGCCTTCGAGGCGGTGGTCGACCTGGTATTGCAGCAGCTCGGCGGCCTGGTCGAGCAGGTCGATCGAGGCGAGCCGGTCGGCAAGGCGGCGGATCAGCTCGTCGCCGCGGCGGCCGATCGGCGTCAGCTCGCGAAATTCGTAGAACATCCCGAGCGCCTCGACCACCGGCAGCTCGTCACCCTTCGGCCCCAGGAAGATCTGCGTGAACAGGTCGGAGGCGAGATCCTGCGCCTGGCGCGAGGCCTCGGCGTTCGGCTGCAGCCTGGTCGCGGTGCGCGCCGCGGTGAGCGCATCGCGGTAGCGCCCGTTCTCGGCATACAGCTGCGACAGCATCTGGAGCGTCCTGACCTCGATCGCATCGCCGCGCCAGGTCATCGACAGCGTCTCGAGCTCGCGCAGCGCGTCTTCCTTGCTGATCTCGTCGCGCTTCTGCCGCAGCGCGACCTCGAGCTGCTTGGCTTCGGCCGCCGCCGGCCGGTCGCTCGAGGCGACCGCGAATTTGTAGTCGTCGAGTGCGTCCTTGTCGTGGCCGAGCGCCTCGGCGAGGCGGCCGCGCAGCACGGCGAAGCCCGGCGACGCCTCGGGCGAGACGCCGACGATCTCGAGCTCGCTGCGCCGCTTGGAGGCGCCGGCATAGTCCTTGACCTCGAGGGAGGCGCGCATCGCATCCATCGTCACGATGCGCTGGACCTCGATCGGCAGCGAGGCGATGGCGAACTCGACGTTCTTGAACTTCTCGCGCGCGTCCGCCCATTTGCCCTGGCGCGCATAGGCCAGCGCCTTCCAGAGCTGGGAATCATGGCTGTTGCCGATCACGGGGTTGGCGAGGTCCTTGAGGCCCTGCGCCGGCCGGCCGATCAGGATGCTGGCGATCGCATGCATGATCAGCGCACCGCTCTCCTCCTTGTTGAGCGGATCGGCCAGCATCAATTCGGTCACGGCCTTGGCCTCGTGATACATCGCACGCGACATGTAGAACTGCGCGAGATCGAGCCGCGGCAGCGAGCGCTGCGCCGGCTCGACGGCCGAGATCGCCGTGATCAATTCGCTCTGGCGCACCATGAAGTTTTCCGACTGGCCCTTGCGCCAGCCATCGGGGCTGAAGATCGGGCGCACGGCGGTCGGGGCGCGCTCGGCGGAGATGTCGACCGGCGACAGCGTCAACCCGCCCTTCTTGCCGAGAATGACCTTGTCGGAGCCGACCTCGACGCCGATCTCGTCGGAATTCGGCCGGATCGCGATGCCGTGCGCGGATTCCAGCAGCGAGAGATCGACGAGATCCTGCCGCTTGATGAAGCCGCGCACCGGCCGCTGCGCGGTGACGACATAGAGCATGTCGCCGGCATCGGGATCGGTCAGCTTGTGCAGCAGGCCCGGATTGGCGAAGGGGATGGCGATGTTGGCGAGCGCGGGGTCGGTGATGTTGCGCGACATCATCAGCGGCAACGGCGTCGCCTGGATCTTGTCGGCGAGCGTCAGCAGCCAGTTAGTCTCCTTGCCGACCTCCTCGCTGGTCAACGAGTAGACCAGCGGCCGGGTGAGACGGATGCGCACCGCCTGCCCCTTGTCGAGCGGCATGCGGCTGACCTCGCCGATCATCGCGCCGCCCTTGGTACGGATCGCCTCGACGTCGATCGGCTTCGGCGTATCGAACACCAGCCAGACGGTGTCGCCACGGCGGAACGCCGCCGCAGGGGTCGAGACCTGAAGCGGGAACGTCACGCGCAGGCCGTCGCTGTCGCGGCGCGCATCGACGCTGGCAATGGCAGGCAGCGGCGCGGCAGGCGCTTCGGCGGGCACAGGCTTCGCCTCCGCTTTGACCTCCGCTTTGGCCGCCTCTTTCGGCGCGTCTTTCACGACCTCCCTGGGCGCTTCGACAGGCGCGGGCCTGGCCGGAGCGGCCGGAGCTTCGGCAACAGGCGGCGCCGGCTTGGCGGCTTCCTTGGATACTTCCTTGGACGCTTCCGGAACGCGCGGCATCTCGGCGGCTGCGGGCGCCGGCTTCGGCGCTTCGGCGGCGAGCATCGCCGCGGGAGCTTCCGGCTTCGTCTCGGGCTTGATGTCGATCCTGGCCTCGCGCGCGATCGTCTCCGACGTCGGCGGCGCGATCTCGCGATGCGCGTCCTTCGGCTTCTCGGCCGCCGGCTTCTCAGGCGCCGGCGCGGCTCCGCCGGCAGGCTTGGCGTGCGCGATCGCCGCCTCCGGTGTTGCCGCCGTCTTGCCCTTGTCCGGCTGGAATGAGATGTCGACGACGTAGTTCTTGTCGTCGCGGAAGGAGTGCACGTCGGAATCGCCGATCAGCGCGATCTCGACGCTGGTCTGGTCGATGTCGGACTTCTGCTTGATCGAGGCGACGTTCGGCGGCGCGGCCACGACCGCGTCGGCCAGATCGAAATTCAGGTTGGCGTTGAAGGCGAGCGTGAGCTTCTGCTCGTTGAGCACCGACGAGACGCCGACGCCGTCGGGCATCTCGAACGCGAAACGCACGAAGGTCGGCTGCACCGAGGCGCGCACGCGGATCTGCGGCCGCTTCTTGGTCTCGGCTGCGACGCGCTGGGCGCGCAAGGCACGTTCGGCCACGCGCGCGCGCTCGGCGAGTTCCTTGACCACGTCCATCGGCAGGCTCGGCGGCGGTCCCTTCCAGCCTTCCGGCAGGAGGTCGATGAAGGTGCGCTCGCCGGCATTCATGGTGTTGATGGTGACGCGGCGCGCCAGCGACAGGCGGATGGCGCCGCCATCGGGATCGCGGCGGGCGGAATTGACGTAATCGGGCGCGCCTTCCGGAACCCGATCGACGGGAACGTCGACCGCCCGGTCGAAGCGGATGATGAGGATGGAGCCGGCGGTCGTCACCTCGGAGGGAACGTCCTCCCCGAGCTTGATCACCAGGCGGGCAAAGCCGCCGCTGGCCGAGAAGGTCGCCTCGCCCCTGACGGCATCGGCCGCCCGGGCGGCCGTGCCGAGACTGATCAGCAGGCAGGCTGCCAGCACCGGCACCTGACGGACATGACGCGACAGCCCCCGCGCCATAGCGCGGGCTCGCGACCACAATCCATCGGCAGCCTCTCGCGCCATTGGCGGCATTTCTTCCGGTTCGACGGTCCATGCCGGCACTGGCGCCGGCCCGTGCCGTCGATTGTAGGTTTTGCCAATTAAGGGCTTCTTAAGTATGAGCCCTCAATTCGGCTTTTGGGTCGGCTTGCCCTCGATCTTGGGCAGGTCGCCGGCGGAGGCGGATTGATCGCCGCCGCCATTGGCCCGTCGGGCCATCTCGACCGTCAGCTTCTCCGCGGCCTCCGGCGACATCAGGCCCATGATGTCGGACATCTTTCGCGGCGCGATCGCCGAGGCGATCTCGATCAGCACGCCCATTTCCAGCCGGTCGAACACCCGCGCGGCGTCCTTCGGCTTCATGCCCTCATACATGGTGACGAGGCCCTTCATGCGCTGGGCTTCGGCGGCCTTCTGCTCGGCCTGGGTGGTGGAGATCCGGGATTCCACCGCCTTCATCTCCTCGACCTTGTTCTCGATGCGCTTCTCGGCCGATTTGAGCAGGCTCTCGCGGATGTCGATCTCGCGCTGGCGGGCCTCGATCTCCTGGCGGCGCGCCTGCAAGCGTTCGAGGATGGCGCGCTCCGAGGCCGAGACCTGCGGCTGGGCCTCCTCCACCTTGATCACGGTGCCTTCGGGCTTGGTCTCGGGAGCGGCGGGCTTGGGCGCCTCCTTCGGCGCGCCATGGGTCGAGCCGGTGATGTCAGGATCCTCGCGCCCGGTCGGGAAGTTCAGATTCTCCTGCGCCCAGGACTTCTTGGCCGGGTTCGGCTTGTAGTCGAAGACATAGCCGCCATTGATCACGAGGCCCGCGACCTTGAGCGTGGCCAGACCTGCGACGGCAACCAGGACGACTGGAATGACGCGGATGTTACGAAAGGATTTCATACCCTGACTTCATGCGGCAAGGCCGTTGGATCGCCGGCGCTCGGAGAAAGCTTCGGCCGCAGCCGCCACCGCCTTCGCCGAGGACGGCTTGGCGGCGGGCACGGCAACCGCTTCGGGATTGGTCACGGGGCGCGCGGCGATCGCGATCTTGGACAGGCGCCGCACCACGTTGTCGGCTTCGCCGAGCTGCTTGTAGAGCTGGTCCGACATCTGGGTCGCGGCCGCAAGCTGGCTGCCGAGGTTCTCGTTGACGTCGCGCACGGCGAGCTTCAGCCCGCCGATCGCGCGCTCGGCGATCTCGGTCGCCGTGATCAGCTCGCCGATCACCGCCTTCAGCGAATGCTCGTCCGCCTTCAACCGCGTCAGCCGCTTGTTGAGCATGACACAGTAGACGATGGTCAGCATCAACAGGATAGCCACCAGCGTCTCGATCGCCATTCCCAGGGAGTGGTTCATGGGGCCTCCATCATCTTGTTCTGCTCGTCAACCTTCTCGAACATCGCAAGTGTCGTACTTGGCTTGCGCAAGGGTTTCGTCACGCGGATCGCGACCCGGTCGCCGACCCGGCCCATCCGCCCTTCGGTCAGGGTGACGTCGCCGCAGCGCACGGTCACGTTGGCGTCCGCGCGCATGTCCAGCGGCAGGGTGTCGCCGACCTTGAGCCGCATCAGCTGCTTGAGCGGGATATCGGCCTCGTAGAGCACGGCATCGACGGCGATTTCGGCCTGGCCGATCTCGGTGGCGAAATGGCCCTCCCAGACCGGGTCGCGGCCGAACTTTTCGCCCATGAACATCTGGAGCAGGACGCCCCGGATGGGTTCGATGGTCGCGTAAGGCAGCAGCAGCTCGATATTGCCGCCGCGGTCTTCCATGTCGATGCGCAGGCGCACCAGGATGGCGGCGTTGGCGGGACGGCTGATCGCGGCGAAACGCGGATTGGTCTCGAGCCGGTCGATCGTGAAGGTCACCGGCGACAGCGGCCGGAACGCCTGCTCGGCGTCGATCAGGACCACCTCGACCAGCCGCTTGACCAGCTCGGTCTCGATCGTGGTGTAGGGTCGGCCCTCGATGCGAAGCTGGCTGGTGCCGCGGCGGCCGCCGAGCAGCACGTCGATCATCGAATAGATCAGGTTGGAATCGACCGTCGCCATGCCGAAATTGTCCCACTCCTCGGCCTTGAACACCGAGAGCACGGCCGGGAGCGGGATCGAGTTCATGTAGTCGCCGAAGCGCACCGAGGTGATGCGGTCGAGCGAGACTTCGACGTTGTCAGAGGTGAAATTGCGCAAGGAGGTCGTCAGCAACCGCACCAGGCGGTCGAAGACGATTTCGAGCATCGGCAGACGCTCGTAGGAGACCATCGCCGAATCGATGATCGCGCGGATGCCGGAATGATCGTCGAGCGTGACGTCGCCGACGGTGAAGCCGAGGAGGTTGTCGATCTCCTCCTGCGACAGCACGCGCTCGCCGGAGTTCTTGCCGGTGCCGAGATCGCGGCTGCCGTCCTCGACCATGGCCGCCCATTGCAGGGCCATGGTCTCGGACAGTTCGTTTTCGGCAGCCGCCTTCGCGGCCTCCGCGGGATCCTCGGAATCGAGCGATGCCTCCCATTGGGCGGCAATCGCATCCTGGTCCATTTGCTCGTTGCCGGCCATGACGCTAGCCCATCACCTTCCGCAGCGTCCTCACTGGATCACGACTTCCTTGAACAGCACCGCGCTGACCTGGATCGGCGCGACCGCCGCGTTGACGCGCTTGGTCAGCTCCTCCTTCAGACGGAAGATGCCGGCGGAGCCGTTGAGGTCGGAGGAGCGCAGTTCGCGCACATAGGTCTGGAAGATGTCGGTGACGCGCGGCATCGTCGGCTTGATCGCCTCGATCTGCTTCTCTTCCTTGAGTTCCAGCACGATCTTCAGCTTCAGATATTGCACGCGCTCGCCCGGCGCGCCGGCGAGGTTGACCATGATGTCGGGCACGTCGACGAAGGCCGGTGGCTTCGGCGGGGGCGCAGCCTCCGCATGATGCTCGTCGTCGCCGTGGCGGAAGAAGAAGAACCAGGTCGCAGCGCCGCCGCCGAGGATGGCGAGCAGGCCGACGGCCATGATGATGAGCTTGAGCTTGTTCTTCGGGGGAGCGGCTTCCGCGCCTTCGGTGGCTGCGCCACCTTCCGCTTCATTCTCTGCCATGGGTCGCCCGGCTCGCTCATCTCTTAAAGGAATCGAAAGAGCGAAGCCCCCTGGCAGACAATGACGCGATACAAATGCCCCAGCGCAATGCGCTCCTCTTGCACGCAAACGCTACGGTAATAATGGTTAACGGTTTCTTTCGATTGGGCCTTCACTAGGAAAAATCTGCCGGGCAAACATGGCTAACAGAACCTTTCTGCCGCCTTCCCGCGCCCTCGAAAAATCAGCAAACCATTGAAATTACAAAATTTTCCGCGTTGGCACGGCTTTCGCTGAGAGAGGACCGAGACCGAAGGGTTTGGGAGAACCTGACAGTCTCGTTCACGGGTCCGCCAAGGCGCTTGGGAGAGCAAGGTGGCAGACCCACTCAGGGGAGATTTCCGATGCAGAACGCGCTTCTGATCGGCCTGTCGCGGCAGATGACGTTGGAACGGCAGATGGATGTCGTCGCCAACAACGTCGCCAATGCCAACACCAACGGCTTCAAGGCCGACCATTCGCTGTTCGAGGAGTACCTCAACTCGAACGCGCGTGAGGACAATTTCATCGGTTCGGACCGCCGGGTCTCCTATGTGCAGGACCGCGGCACCTTCCGCGACGTCGGCCAGGGCCCGATGGAGCCGACCAACAACCCGCTCGACATGGCGATCGACGGCAACGCCTTTTTCGCGGTGCAGGCCAACGGTGCCGAGCGCTACACCCGCGACGGAAAATTCACGCTGAGCAGCACCGGTCAGCTCGTCACCTCCGATGGCAACCTCGTGCTCGGCACCGCCGGTCCGATCACCTTCCAGCCGACCGACCACGACATCAACGTCGCCCCCGACGGCACCGTCACGGTGCTCGAGGGCACGGCCAAGACCGACTCGATCCGCGGCAAGATCCGCATGGCCTCGTTCGACGATCCGGCCAAGCTGACCAAGCTCGGCGCCAACCTCTATGCCGCCGGCTCGGCCAATCAGCAGGCCGACGCCAAGTCCGTGGTGCGCCAGGGCTACATCGAGAAGTCGAACGTGAATTCGGTCGGCGAGATGAGCCGCATGGTCGAGGTCATGCGCAGCTACACCGCGATCGCCAACCTGCTCCAGCAGCAGAGCGACCTCCACAAATCGGCGATCGAGAAGCTCGCCGACGTTCCGGCCTGATTAGGGGATCACTGACATGCAAGCGCTCCACACCGCTGCGACCGGAATGGCGGCCCAGGAACTCAACGTCCAGGTCATCTCCAACAACATCGCCAACCTGCGCACCACAGGCTTCAAGAAGCAGACCGCATCGTTCCAGGACCTGATCTACGAGCACGTGCGCCGCGTCGGCGCGCAGGCCTCGGACCAGGGCACCATCCTGCCGGTCGGCGTCGACATCGGCGGCGGCGTCAAGACGGTCGGCACTCCGCGCAGCATGACGCAAGGTACGCTGTCGCAGACCGGCAACGACCTCGACCTCGCGATCTCGGGCGAAGGCTTCTTCAAGATCCTGATGCCCGACGGCACCTACCAGTACACCCGCGACGGCACCTTCCAGATGGACAACCAGGGCCGCGTCGTCACCGCGCAGGGCAATCCGGTGCAGCCGACCATCACCATCCCGAACAACGCGTCCGGCATCACCGTGAGCGAGCAGGGCCAGGTCTCGGTGACGCTGCCGGGCTCGTCGACCTCCTCGATCGTCGGCCAGATCGGCGTCACCCGCTTCATCAACAAGGCGGGCCTTCAGCCGGTCGGCAGCAACCAGTTCACCGAGACCCCGTCGTCCGGCGCGCCGCAGGACGGCACCGCCAACGCCGAAGGCTAC
Source organism: Bradyrhizobium sp. YR681 (assembly GCF_000282615.1). Taxonomy (GTDB): domain Bacteria; phylum Pseudomonadota; class Alphaproteobacteria; order Rhizobiales; family Xanthobacteraceae; genus Bradyrhizobium. The sequence goes on from NZ_AKIY01000291.1 coordinate 12,401, forward strand.
GGCAAGATCACGCAAGGCAGCCTGGAGCAGGCCAATGTCGACGTCGTCTCGGAGATGAGCGACCTGATCGCCGCCCAGCGCGCCTACGAGATGAACGCCAAGGTCATCAGCGCCGCCGACCAGATGATGCAATCGACCACGGCGCTGTTCCGCTGAGGTGAAGACCATGATCCGCACCGCCCTCGCCACGCTCTCCGCCCTCCTGCTGCTGGCCCTGCCGGCGCAGGCCGCCGACGACGTCATCGCAACGCCGACGCTGCGCGCGAACGTCACCGTGACCACGGACGTGGTGCGGGTCGGCGACCTCATCGAGAATGCCGGATCGGCCGCGCTGATCCCGGTCTACCGCTCGCCCGATCTCGGCACCACCGGCGCGCTGCCGGTCGCGCAGGTGCTGTCGGTGTTGCGCGCCAAGCAGGTCATCGGCGTGCTGACCGGCGACATCAAGGAAGTCCAGGTCACCCGCCTCGCCCGCACCCTCGCCAGCAAGGACCTCGAAATCGCGGTGGCGTCCGCGCTCGAGCGCCGCTTCGGCCTCGGCGAAGCCGCCAACATCACCGTCACCTTCGACCGCGGCATCGCCGACATGCGGCTGGATGCCTCCAACACCGGCGCGCTCCAGCCGGTCGCGACCCGCTACGATGCCCGCAGCGGCCGTTTCGACATCGCCTTCGAGGTCAACAACGACAGCAACCCGACACCGACCAAGCTGCGTTTCTCCGGCACCGCGATCGAGACCGTGGAAGTGGCCGTGCTGACGCGCGACATCGACCGCGCCGATCTGCTGAAATCCTCCGACATCGCGCTGGAGCGCCGGCCCAAGGCCGAGATCGCCGGCGAGGCCGCCTCGCGCGACCGCACCATCGGCATGCAGCTGCGCCGCCCGATGCGTGCGGGCACGCCGATCCGCGTCGCCGACATCGTCAAGCCCGACTTCGTGCAGCGCGACCAGAGCGTCACCGTCATCTACCAGGTCCCCGGGATCTACCTCACCACGCGCGGCAAGGCGATCGAGAGCGGCGCCGAGGGCGACACCGTGAGCGTCATCAACTTGCAGACCAAGCGTACGCTGACCGGAACCGTCACCGGCCGCGGCCAGATCACGGTACAGGGCGCCAGCCAGTCCACGCCGATGGCGGCTGCGGTCGAGCAGACCTCCTCGCTCAAGCGCGACGAGGCGCCGGCGCCCGTCGATACTGCCGCCCTGGTCCGGAACCTGGTCCAGGCCCCCGCGTCGCCGGCTCACGTTGCACAAGCCCAGATCCCGCAAGTTCGCGTCTCGCAAGCTCCAGCCAAGTCAGAGTAAGTCATGTCCCCGTTCAGTTCGGCTTTTCGTCTTCGTCGCATTGCGATCTCTGCCCTGCTGCTGGCCACCTGCGCGCTGGCAAGCGGCTGCTCCTCGATCGACCGCCTGTCGCAGATCGGCGAGCAACCGAAATTGTCCGCGATCGACAATCCGACGACCCAGCCCGGCTACAAGCCGGTGCAGATGCCGATGCCGAAGCCGGAAGTCGCCTCCTACAATCCGAACTCGCTGTGGCGCAACGGCAGCCGCGCCTTCTTCAAGGACCAGCGCGCCCACCAGATCGGCGACCTGCTGACCGTGACCGTGAACATCACCGACAAGGCCAACCTCTCCAACGAGACCCAGCGCAGCCGCACCAATTCGGAAGATTCCGGCATCACCGATTTCATCGGCGCCAAGACGCTCGGCGCGCAGGCGCAGAAGGTGCTGCCCGGCCGCATCCTGACCGCCGATTCCAGCGCCTCCAGCGACGGCAAGGGCTCGGTCAACCGCACGGAAGCGTTGCAGACCAACGTCGCGGCCGTCGTGACGCAGGTGCTGCCGAACGGCAACCTCGTGGTCGAGGGCAAGCAGGAGATCCGCGTCAACTACGAGATCCGCGAGCTCGTGGTCGCCGGCATCGTCCGTCCCGAAGACATCCAGAGCGACAACACCATCGACTCCACCAAGATCGCACAGGCCCGCATCGCCTATGGCGGCCGCGGCCAGATCATGGACGTGCAGCAACCGCGCTACGGCCAGCAGGTCATGGACGTGCTGCTGCCCTTCTAAGCTTCTTCAAGAGCTCCCACATCGTGTTCGCGAACCTAGGCGCGAACGACGATGTACTACGCGGCCCTCGCTAGCTCCCCTGGCGAGGGCCGCATGTATTTTGGCAAAGGTGCGCGATCGTTCAGGGGTGCAGCGCGGCCTCGATCTGGCGAAACAGCGCCTTCTCGTAGCCCGGGAGGATGCTGGTCGCAGTCATCGTATTGTCGGCCACCCTCATGTCGGAGAATGGCCGCGGCGCAACGGGTAGCGGGTCCGTCACCTTGTCGACGACGACGGCGCTGAAGTGCGGCATGCCGGTTTGGGCCATGTAGAATGCCCGCGTATGCCCTTCGATCAGCACCGGGCCGTTCGGCGTCAGCTCGAGCACCGGCGGCGTTATGATACTGTGCGCACCGTCTGACAGCTGGAACTGGCACGGCGCAAACAGGCCGAAGCGATTGGCCTTGAGCTGACGCACCAATTCGTCGATCTGGAGCAGCTTGTATTCCTTGATGTGGGTCTGCGACACGCGAAGCCCCTTGTCCAGCGGGACGTCCCTGATCTCGAAGCTGGCATTGGCGTATTGCGGCACGCGCTTCAACGCGTCGAACAGCACGGGCGGATCCAGCGAGACGATGCGCAGCGGCGGCGGCGCCGCGGACGCTGTCGCACCGGCGCTGACCTGGGCCGCCAACGCATTGCCCAGATTGCGGATCACGGGAAAATCGTCCTGGCTGTCGTAGAGCCTGACCTGCTCCTGGGTGTAGGTGAAGTCGCTTCCGACTGCTCCGTTTTCGGAGCTGATCACGGCGATCGCGTCCATTCCGGGGTAGTCGATGACGAGGCCCGCAAAGGCCAGAGCGGGGACAGGCACGACGTCACAGCCGAGCGAGGCAAGCGACGCCCGCCGTCGTGCCTCGACCGGCTGATCCTTCGGCGGCGGATCCTGGACCATCACCTTGATGCTGACGCCCCGTCCGATCGCGGCCGCAATAATCGGATAGATGAAGTAGAGCCAGTAGGTCGAGGAGTCCGACAGCCAGACGGTGTTCTTGGCCCTCGATATCGCAAAGACATATGCCAGCAGGCGCTCGTCGAACCCCTCATAGAGGCTCGCCATCTGATGCCGGCCGACGACCTCGCGTTCGCTCAGGACAAAATTTTCGACCGCTTTCTTTCCGTTGTCGAATAGCAGCGCCTTCTTCTGCGCAGTCATCTTGGCGAAGTCGGTCCCCCGGATGTCGGCGGTCCCGACCTCGATGGCGTAGATGCCGCTCTGGAGCGACTGCTGGATCTTCGTCGCGGAGTCCACGATCGTATCGGCTATGCCATAGGCATAGGCGATGGCGTCCTCGAAGCCGTCGTTGGCCCCGGGCGGGTCGGCCTTGAGCCGGAACGCCAGCGTCTTCTCGGCGAAGCGTCCGGGATGGCCGCGGCGAGGCGGAAACACAAAGCTCGGCACGTTGCTGATCGAGCCGCCATCCACGAAAGCGGACTGCGCACTGCAGACGGCCTGGAAGTAGAATGGAATGGCGCACGAAGCCTGGACGGCGAAGGCCACGGATTCCTCCGGCGTCTTCTCCAGACTCCAGACTTTCGGGCCACGCTGAAGCACATCGGCCGCAACCACATAGAGAGGCAGCGGGAGATCCCGGAAGCGCACCGCCTGGTCGACCGGACGACCGCCGGCGGCCAGCATCTCACGCAGGGATAGCTCGACCCAGTCGCGGATCGGAGCGGAGTTGTAGCTTCCCGAATATTTGAGAAAGTACGCGATGCGCTTTGCCATATCGACGGGAACGGCCGACAACACGGAGGCCCAGCGGCTGGCTCCCTTGAACGGGACCGGCAATGCGGGCGGTCCTTGCAGCTTAGCCATGTCAAGCTGCATCAGCTTGGTCTTGATCGCGTCGGGCGTTCCGCCGGCAGCAACGAAGGCCGCCGCAACCGATCCGGCCGAACTGCCGGCGACCCGGTTGAATCGTATCCCGACATCGAGACAGGCGGCATAGACGCCGGCAAACGCAGCGCCCCTGACGCCGCCGCCTTCAAAGACGGCGGCGCAACTGCTGAAATATTCAGTTCTCATTGTCGACCTCGATCAGCTCCTGCAATACGCGCTCTGCAGCATCGGCAACGTGCCCCGGATAGAACTTGGCAAGGCCCTGCCGCACCTCCGCAAGACGCGCGGGATCGGCGACGATTTCGCGCATGAATGCACGCACCGGCGGCGCCAGCTCCAGCGACAGCTTGCCGGCATAAGCGGCAAGGCGTGCGCACTGCATGGTCGGGAAAACCAGCGAGCCGCAATTGAATGCGACCCTGCGGCTGCGCAGCGCCTGCAGCAGTCCCCCGTCCATCATGGCCGCGTCTTGCGCGCCCTGCTTCGGAAAGAACAGGCCGGCATTGATGGTGAAATCAGTGGATTTGAGCAGCCCCTCGAACGTGGCCGGTAGCTTGAGCCGGCGAATGAGGAACGTATCGTGGAGCGGCCAGACGTCGAAGGCGACGGGCGGCGCATCCGACTGGATTCCGCCAAAGATGGTCGGCTTCACGTCGCCGGAAAGCCAGTGGAGCAGGTCGTCCAGTTCGACGCCCCGGACCACCAGATCGATATCCTTCGGCGCCTCGGCCGGCGCTGCCGCCGCAACCTGCGACACCGTATCGCGCAACCAGCCGCCGAAGACGCAATAGCGGTGCCCGTTTGCCTCGATGGCCTCGATGAGCCCGGCAAGGCGCGAACTGGCCTTCAGCGTCGCGCGGAAGCGCAACTCCAGCTGTTCGACCAGAGCGAGATCGTGGATCTCTCCCACCGGGGACGGCTCACCTTCGACCCGCACAAGCGCGACGTCGCCGAGCGCGACGTCTCGTTTGCGTTCGAAAGCCAGCTTGGCATTGGGCTCACTCATGCAGAACCGCAACCGATCATGGTTCAGTTACCGCGAGACGGGACCATGGCGGCGATCCCCCGCAGCCGGATTTCGTCGATGCAGCAATGTCGGGCGAGAAAGCATAGCACATCAGGCAGGCGCGGACAGCCTGACAGATAGGCGAGCCGCCATTTCAACCCATCATTGTAGAGGTCCCGGCGCGCGACGCGACACGCTGCGGCACGCACCCACGCTCCGCCGCGCATCGCGACCTGTTGTGCGGCGGCGCCTCGGGGGCACGAGGTCGCGTTACGTCAGTTCCATCTCCACCACGCCGAGCCCGTCCAGCTCCATCCGCACCTTGTCGCCGGCCGTCAGCCACAGCGTCTTCACCAGGCTCCCCGTCAGCACGAGCTGTCCCGCGTGAAGACCCTTGCCGTCGGCGGCGAGATGGTTGGCAAGCCAGGCGAGCGCGTTGTGGGGATGGCCGAGCACGTCGGCGCCGGTGCCGTGGCTGACTTCCTCGCCGTTGACGATGGCGCGGCCCTTGATCGCCTTCAGGTCCGGCACGGCCGAGCGCGGCACCACCTCACCCAGCACACAGCCGGCGGCGAAAAAATCGTCGGCGATCAGCGTCGGCGCCCCCATCGTCTCCCATTTCACATAGCGGTCGTCGACGATCTCGATCGCGGGATGATAGGACTCGACCGCCTCGCCGACCCATTCGGCCGTGAACGGCGCCTCACCGGTGGCTAGGTCGCGCTTCAGCCGCACCGCGATCTCGCATTCGACGCCGACCCGGACATAGTTGGAGGCGGCGAGCTTCACGCCGCTGTCGTGCACGCCCTTCTGGAACACGCCGCCGCCGCAAGGGTGCGGGATGCCGATATAGTCCTGCATCACCTGGCTGGTGCAGCCGATCTTGTAGCCGACCAGCGGACCCACATGCGGCAGCAAGAGATCGTGCAGCGCGCGCTGGACCTGGTAGCCCTCGGCCTCGTCGGCCGGAGGAACCTCGAGCGCCGCAAGCGGCGCATGATTGCGGCGCGCCAGTGCGATCGCCTTTGCGGCTTGGAGAATTTTGTCCATCGGCGCCGCCTCCCACGCTACGCGATCATGCGCGGCAGTGGAGCATCCCCGCCCAAACCTGACAAGCTGCCTGACAAGCGCGGGGGGCGGGTGACCTACGCCTTGACCAGACCGAGGCGGATCAGGCTTTCAGCAGTTGCGAGGATCGCCGCCTCGTTGGAGCGGGCCTGCCAGCCGAGCACCGACCGCGCCTTGGCACTGGTGGAATGCCTGACCTTGCCGAGCATCGGCACCACGGCGCGCAGCAGCGGAATCCGATGTGCGGCGAGCCTCACCAACCAGTCGGGAGCCTGCAATTGCGGAACCCGGCGCGCCCTTGGCCCGAGTTCCCGCCGCAGCACCCTGGCGATATCGAGGATCGACAGCGCTTCACCGGAGACGGCGATGAAGCGCTCGCCTTTCGCCTCGGGCGCCGTCATCGCCCGCAGATGCAGATCGGCGACGTCGCGCACATCGACGACACCGAAATAGACCCGCGGCACCGCCGGCATGGCGCCGTCGAGCAGCGATTTGACGATCTCGATCGAGCCGGAGAAGTCCGGCCCCAGCACGGGGCCGAAAATGCCGGCGGGATTGACCACCGAGAGTTCGAGCCCACCGCCCTCGCCCGCGACGAAATCCCACGCCGCCCGCTCGGCCAGCGTCTTGGACTTGATATAGGGCTGCACGTCGGCGCCGCCGAGATTGGTCCAGTCAGTCTCGTCAAACGGCTTCTCCCTTGGAGCATGGCCGTAGCCGATCGCGCCCAGCGACGAGGTGATGACCACACGCCTGACGCCGGCCTCGCGCGCGGCCCGGAGCACCCGGAGCGTGCCGTCCCGAGCGGGAATGATCATCTCGTTCTCGTCCTTGGGAACACTGGTCGAGAGCGGCGAGGCAACATGAAGCACGTAGTCACAGCCCGCCACGGCCTCACGCCACCCCTCGTCCGCCGTGAGGTCCGCGGTGAAGAAGGACAGGCTTTCGGGCGAAGCGGCTCCGCCCTCGCGCAGCATCGCGAGCACGTCGGCCTGCCGGTCGGGCCGGCGCACCGTCGTCCGCACCTGATGGCCGGCGGCTAGAAGTTGCAGGACCACATGGATGCCGACGAAGCCCGACCCGCCGGTGACCAGAACAGTGCTCATTGCCGAATTCCCCTCGTTGCGCGAGCCAAAGCGAATTGGTTCCGCCACCCTGCTCAAGGCCGCATCTGGTCACTATCTTCGGGGGGAGCAAGTAGAATGGATTTCGAGACCGGTATGGAAAACCTGACCAGCGGTTGCGACAGCGACTGCGATTGCAGCCCCGACCCTGAGCTGCTCGCCGACTTCAAGCGCGCCATCCATGCGCTCGGCGGCAAGTGGAAACTGGAGATCCTGTTCGCGCTGATGAACGGCGCGGTTCGCTTCGGCGCGCTGCGGCGATCGATCGGCGGCATCACCCAGCACATGCTGACCACGCAGCTGCGCGAGCTCGAGCAGGATGGGCTGGTGTCGCGGACCGTCCTCGCTTCGAAGCCGTTGCAGGTCGCCTACGAGCTGACGGACGCGGCTTACGGCCTGTTGCCGGCGTTTAAGGAAATATTGAGCTGGTCCAGGCTTTATGGGGATGCGCGCCTCGAGGCGTCGCGGCAGGCCTGATTGCAGCAATGTGTGAAGCTGCTGGAGCGGCCTCTCAGCATCCGGGCCGATCCCGTTGATGCGACTCGCAAAACTCGCCCCACCTGAAGTGAAGGCTGTTTCTCATCCGAACTCACGTGAGCTCGGAGGAAGTGACTCTAGCCCATTGATCGCGATTCATTTTTCGCAATCGCGCGCACGCGCAGACATGCGCGGCGGCAAGCGACAGGCACAATGCTGATCACGGCGCGAAGCGGCACCTTGCGTCCAAAAACAAAGAGCCGCATCGCTGCGGCTCGGACTCTATTCGTCGCGGTAGACCTTCTCGCGTTTCTCGTGGCGCTCCTGCGCTTCCACCGAGAGCGTCGCGATGGGCCGGGCTTCGAGCCGCTTCAAGGAGATCGGCTCGCCGGTGTCCTCGCAATACCCGTAGGTGTTGTCCTCGATACGCTGGAGCGCGGCGTCGATCTTGGCGATCAACTTGCGCTGGCGGTCGCGGGCGCGGAGTTCGATGGCGCGGTCGGTTTCGGACGATGCCCGATCGGCGAGATCGGGGTGGTTCACGTTCTCCTCCTGCAGGGCTTGCAGGGTGAGCTTGGACTCTTTGAGGATCTCATCCTTCCAGGCGAGGAGCTTCATACGGAAGTACTCCTTCTGCCGGTCGTTCATGAAAGGCTCTTTTTCGGTCGGTCGGTAGTTTTTCAACTTTTCCAAGGGCGGCCTATCTGTCTAAGCAACGACTCTCAACGGAAACGGGGTCCGTTAAGCCGGGCTTATATAGCGGCGCCCTGTGACAGACAATATTTCCCTGATCGCTTGGTTGGCGCCACCAAGCCCTTGCACAGGAAGGTTTATCCGCAAGGGCTCGGGGCGACCGGAGGGCTAGTAGCCGACCGTGAACCGCTGCCTCGGATGGGCCGGCCGCTCGATCTCGTCGGCCAGCGCAATCGCGTAGTCGGCGAAACTGATCCAGCTCTTGCCGTTCGCATCTGCGAGAAGCTGGTCAGTCCCGAGCCGGAACTTGCCCGTCCGCGCCTCCTCGACGAACAGCGCCGACGGCGAGATGAAGGTCCAGTTCAAATCCTTGTCCTGCCGCAGCAGGTCGAGGAAGGCCGAGCCCGCCTCTGCTTCGGCCTTGTATTGGGCCGGAAAACCGGGCGTCGTGACCAGTTTGACGCCGGGAGCGACTTCCAGGCTGCCGGCACCGCCGACGACGAGGTAGCGACCAACCCTGGACTCCCTGGCCGCGCCGATCAGCTTGAGCGCGTCGCTGGCCAGGAAGTGCACGGAACTCACGGCGACGTCGTGCCCGGCCCACAGCTTGGCAAGGCCGGCCTGGTCGAGCACGTCTCCCTTGGTTGGCGTGACATTCGGCAGGGCCGCGATCTTCTCGGGGTTCCGGGCGATGGCCGTGACCGCGTGGCCGCGGCGGGACAGTTCTTTGGTGATCTCCGACCCGGCCCGGCCCGAGGCGCCGGCGACTGCGATTTTCATGGAAGGCTTCCTTTGCTTCTATGGTAACTAATAGAAACTAGATATCGCAAAGAATGCTGGTGTTAAGAGAGCACTTTGTGCTTACCTGATTACGCAGGAGTAACCGGCGCGGCTCACCCGGCGACCGGAAAGGATCGAGGACCCCGACGATGAAGCCAGACGTCTATGCTGCGAACTGCCCCACCCGCCAGATCCTCGACCGCGTCGGCGACAAATGGGCGGTGCTGATCCTGTTGCTGCTGCGCGAGGAGCCGATGCGCTTCAATCAGTTGCGCCGGACGATCGAAGGCATTTCGCAGAAGATGCTGAGCCAGGTGCTCAAATCGCTCGAACGCGACGGATTGATCACGCGCCGCGCCATCGCGACCGTGCCGGTGACGGTGGAATATTCGATCACGCAGCTCGGCGTCACGCTCGCCGGCGCGGTCGATCCGCTGCGGGACTGGGCCGAGCAGAACCTGAAAGACGTGCTCGCCGCCCAGCGCCGCTACGATGCGCAGAGGGAAGAGCAAGCGGCGTAGGCCAAAGTGCGAGGAGCGCTTTTAGGCGTCCCGTCATCCTGAGGTGCGAGTGGCGCGATGCAAAGCGTCGCGCCGGGAGCCTCGAAGGATGCACGGCCGAGGTGCTGCAACAAGCAATGATGCCGTCACGGAAATAGCCGGCCCGTCGGCCTTCGAGGCCTCCGCTTCGCTCCGGCGCCTCAGGGTGACGGATGACGTGACTAGGCCTGTCCGGCCTTCGCAAGCTCGACCTCGACGCGCAGCTCGATCTCCGAGAGCACGGAATCCAGGCCCGGATCGCCCGAGGACGACTTCAAATTCGCAGCCGCATCGCGCAACCGCATCACCGTTGACGGGGTGAGATTGCCGGACAGCAGCCCCATCTTGAGATCGTCGAGCACGTCGAGCGCGGTCCTGCCGCGGGCGACCGAGCGCTTGCGCCGCTCGACCGGATCCTCCTCGACGCCTTGCAGCGCGAGCAGCCCGTCGATGTTGGCAGCGGCCTTCGGCGCGGCGGCGCTCCGCGTCTCCTGCGCCGACGAGGTGTCGGGCAACACGAAGGTGCCGGAGCTCGTCCGCCTGGCCTGGCTGGCCGGCGTCCCAAGCGTGGTGCCGTTCGGTCCATAGATGCGCATCGGAAAGAATCCGGGTGATCGATGCGCCACATTCGCCGTTTTATGGTTAACGGGGCGTAAACAGCCCGGCAAAATCTGCCGGCAGGCGGCAGTTTCGCTCCTCACGGACAACGCTGGCTCACACCGGTCGAAACAGATTTATTCAACCTATTCAGCGACCTACCCCCACTGCCCCGGGTTGGCACAGCGCTCGCAAGGAAAGCGCCGGACCAGCTCGTCATGGGAGTGTCGTGCAGGTCTTTCGATTTGAGGAGCCTCGGGGAGCAGAGGATGTCAGGCGTTCGTTGGGTGAGGATTGTTGGGGTGGCCTGCGCCGCGCTGTCTGCGCTGGTGCTCTCGGCCGCGTCCGCCAGCGCGACGTCGCGCATCAAGGACCTCGCCAACATCGAGGGTGTCAGGCAGAACCAGCTCATCGGCTACGGCCTCGTCGTCGGCCTCAACGGCACCGGCGACACGCTCAACAACATCCCCTTCACCAAGCAGTCGCTGCAGGCGATGCTCGAGCGCATGGGCGTCAACATCCGCGGCGCCACCATCCGCACCGGCAACGTCGCCGCCGTGATGGTGACAGGCAATCTGCCGGCCTTCGCCACCCAGGGCACGCGCATGGACGTCACCGTGTCCGCGCTCGGCGACGCCAAGAACCTCCAGGGCGGCACCCTGCTCGTCACCCCCCTGCTCGGCGCCGACGGCAACGTCTATGCGGTGGCGCAGGGCTCGCTCGCGATCTCCGGCTTCCAGGCCGAGGGCGAGGCCGCCAAGATCGTGCGCGGCGTGCCGACCGTGGGCCGCATCGCCAACGGCGCCATCATCGAGCGCGAGATCGAGTTCGCGCTCAACCGGCTGCCGAACGTGCGGCTCGCGCTGCGCAACGCCGACTTCACCACCGCCAAGCGCATCGCCGCCGCGATCAACGACTATCTCGGCGTCAAGAGCGCCGAACCGATCGATCCTTCCACGGTGCAGCTGTCGATCCCGCCGGAGTTCAAGGGCAACGTTGTGGCCTTCCTCACCGAGATCGAGCAGCTCCAGGTCGATCCCGACCTTGCCGCCAAGATCATCATCGACGAACGCAGCGGCATCATCGTGATGGGCCGCGACGTTCGCGTCGCCACCGTCGCGGTGGCGCAGGGCAATCTCACCGTCACGATCTCCGAGAGCCCGCAGGTGAGCCAGCCCAACCCGCTGTCGCGCGGCCGCACCGTGGTTGCGCCGCGCAGCAGCGTCAGCGTCACCGAGGACGGCAAGAAGTTCGCCGTCGTCAAGGACGGCGTCTCGCTTCAGCAGCTCGTCGACGGCCTCAACGGCCTCGGCATCGGCCCCCGCGACCTCATCAGCATCCTCCAGGCGATCAAGGCCGCCGGTGCGATCGAAGCCGACATCGAGGTGATGTGATGCAGACGAGCACGCTCAACACCCTGCGCGCCGCCGCCTCCGCTGTCTCGAACCCCGCCTTCTCCGTGGAGAGCCGCAACGGCCGCCCCGACTTCGAACTCGCCGCGGCACTTCAGAAGGTCTCGCCGCAGCAGCAGGCCAAGGCGCAGAAGACCGCCACCGATTTCGAAGCGATGTTCCTCAACAGCATGTTCTCGCAGATGACGTCCGGCCTGAAGGGCGAAGGCCCGTTCGGCGACACGCCGGGCACCGGCGTGTGGCGCTCGATGCTGACCGAGCAATATACCAAGAACTTCGCCAAGGCCGGCGGCGTCGGCGTCGCCGCCGACGTCTACCGCACCCTCATCACGCAGCAGGCGAAAACGATCCGCACGGCATAAGGTCCAACGAGATGAACCAGTTCAACGCCTCACGTCAGCCGATGCAAGCGCAGCGCCCGGGCACGGCGCCCGGCAGCGCCGAGGCGCGCAAGCTCGCCGAGGACCTGATGGACGCGATGAACGCCCTGCTCGGACTGATCGAGCGCGAGACCGAGCTGGTTCGCGCCGGCAAGGTTCGCGAGGCGATGACCCTGGAGAGCAGGAAGCAGGAGCTGTCGCGAAACTATGTCGGCGCCGTCAGCCAGCTGAAGGCGAACCAGGCCCAGCTCGCGAAGTCCGCGCCCGAGCTGCTCTCGACGCTGCATCGGCACCACGACGCGTTCCGCGCCATGCTCCAGGTCAATCTCACCGTGCTCGCGACCGCGCACGCGGTCTCCGAGAGCGTCGTGCGCGGCGTCAACGCCGAGATCCAGAAGCGCAACGTGCCCAACACCTACACCGCCGCAGGCCGCCGCGCCGTGCCCGGTCCGCGCCACATCACCCCGCTCGCGGTCAGCCGCTCGCTCTGAGCGCGCGCAAGAACAGCCAACAATTTTACGAAAAACCGCGTGGCGATCTCGTCGCGCGGTTAGGCACGTTTCCTTACCAGGTCTTCAATCCTGGTGGTCCATGGTTGCGTATTGAGAGGGGTTGGGATTTGACTCACACGAGGCAACCAGGAGGCTGCCATGAGTACAGATTTCAGCATCAGGCCGGTGGGGATACCGGCCCCCGTGCAGATCGTGACGACGTCGAATTCGGCGGCGAACGAGGCCGTGCAGACTGATTTGCCGGTGAGCCAGACGGTTGCCGCGGGCGATACGAGTGCGCCCGCACGCAATGATTTGCCCAACCACGAGAACGTCTCGCGCCAGGTCGTGTTCGACCAGGCGGCCGCATCCTTCGTGTTTCAGGTGGTCAACGACAAGACCGACGCGGTGGTCAACCAGTTCCCCGACGAAGCGATGCTGCGCCGGCGAGCCTATTTCCATGCAGAGGATCTGAAGTCCCAGCCCTCGCGTCCGCTCAACACGGACCTCAGCGCCTGAGGATCACGTCGAGCGCGCGGCGACGGCGGTATCGAGATAGGTCGAGCCGGTCGCGGGATCGGTGACGACGTTCTTGATCTGCGCCTGGCCGGCACCGGTCAGCGTGAACTTCGTATTGCCGAACTTGAACGAGGAGTCCTTGATCAGCACCTGCTGGTACTGTGACGTGCCGCCGCTCTCGTAGTGGACCTGGGCGCGAAAGCCGTCGACCTGCGAGATGCTGATCGAGAACTTCTTGCCGTCGGAATATTTGCCGCTCCACGAGCCCTGGTAGAGCGTTGGGTCGACCGCGACGTATTTGGTCTTGCTCGGCACCGACAGCCCGGCCGCCTTGTACGAGCTCGACAGAATGCTCAGGACGTCGGCCACGGCGCGGCTCCCGCTTACGACCTGCCGGACAGACCGGCGGCGATGTTACGGTTGATCTCGATCAGCGGACGGAAGTGGTCGAACTGCGGGGCGAGCTGCAACGCCGCAGTCTGGCTCAGCACGAACACGCTGATGTTGGCGATCCTCTGCCGGACGTCGAGCGGCTGCGGATTCGTGTCGCGCATCGCCTCGCTCAGGAAGATCGTCCAGAGCTTGCGATTGAACATCAGCGCCTGCATGGTCTGCTCGCTGAGCGGATCGGCGTTGTTGACGGCGTCCTGGAGCTTGTTGGCTGCCTTGAGCAGGGCTTGCGCCTCGACGTCACGAGGAGATGCGGTGGTCGTTGCAACGCGCGCGTAGGCCGAGGCAGCAGAATTCGACATCAATCACACCTTGGAGGTTACCTAGCGCGTTGAACGCGCTTAAGGATTTCTTTCCCAACCCTAGGCAGCACCGCTTAAGATTTGCTTACGTGTGTGCTTGGAAGCCCTCCGGATTATTACGGGTCACGGAGTGCTTCACTGCGAAGCTAGATGCACGCAAGCGCGCTGTAAACACGCCTCGCATGACGCGCAAAAATCTCGGCTAATCCTGCCTTAGCGATCTCGATAAAAACGGCGGAGCATGAGCCCCGCCGCGATGTTCCGATTCAGTATCTTGCGCTGCGAGACTAGCGGAGCAGCTGCAACACGCTCTGCTGCGACTGGTTTGCCAGCGACAGCGCGGACACTGCGATCGACTGGCGGGTCGACAGCGCCTGGCTGTTGGCCGCTTCCTCGTTGGTGTCGGCCAGCGTCAGGTTGGACGAGCCGGTCTGCAGCACGTTGATCAGGTTCTTG
>NZ_AKIY01000292.1 GCF_000282615.1 Bradyrhizobium sp. YR681
GGCCGACCGGCAGCCGCGTCCTCGTCTACGACGTCGACGACCGCGGCTTCCCCAAGCCCGCTTCCGCACCGGTGCGCTACCACGTCAGTTGCGCGGCCGACCCGACCCACAGCTTTCAGACCGACGCCGGCGAGGTCGCCGCCGCGCCGTTCGAGGAGTTGATCGCCGGCTGGCACCGCGTCAACGGCGCGCGGCCGCAAGGTGCGCCGGTCGGCATGACGGTCGCGGAAGACGGCGCGATCTGGCTGGTCGAGGACAAGAACCAGACGGTGATCCGGATCGATCGCGCCACGGGCGATGCGCCACAGCCGCTGCCCTGCGACACGCGCAGCCAGGCGATGATCGACCAGCTTGCGGTATTCGTTGCGCGAGACGCGCAGAACGCCATTCGTCTCACCACGCTGCGCAAGGGTCTCGTCGAGAAGCATTGCGTGGGCTGCCATTCCGATTTCGGCCTGAAGGCGGGACAATCGGACGCCGAGAAGGACAAGACGGTGCTCCGCTTCATGCTGGCGCAGGACGGCTGGATCTATCCCGGCGATCCTGATTCCGGCAGGCTGCGCACCCGCCTGCGCGGTCTCGGCGCCGAGAAGCTGATGCCGCCGGGCGGCGAAAGCCTGCCCAGGACCGAGCCCGGCTACACGCGCCTGCTCGACACGGCGGACCTACTCGTTGCCAGGATGGTTCCGGGCATTCGGATGCGGATCAAGTCCGGTCCGCCGCAACGCAAGTTCTTTGGCAGAACCAACAGGGAATGCGGCGAAATACCGGCCGCCAAGGTCGTTGTCGTGACACAAAGGAGCGCTGTAGACAGGCCCGGCTTCAGCCGATTCTTCCGGCCGGCCGATCCCTATCTGAATGGCGAGTGCAGCGACGACGATGGCTATTACATCCGGCAGGAATTTCTGGTGCCTGTGCAGTAGCATCTTGCTCATCGCGACGCCGCTTGTCGCTGCCGACACAAAGTTGTTCGACAGCGTGCAGGTGACACCCGGCAGTGAATATACCTTCGGCATCGAAGGGCCCGCCGCCGATCTCGATGGCAATCTGTTCGTCGTCAATCTCGGCAAGCCCGGCACCATCGGCAGACTGCCTGCGGGCGGTGTGGCGTCGGAGCTGTTCACGGCACTCCCCGAAGGCAGCGTCGGCAACGCCATCCGTTTCGATCGCAGCGGCACGATGTTCATCGCCGACTACAAGAAGCACAACATCTTCGCGATCCCGAAGGGCGCGGCCGAGCCCGCCGTCTGGTTTCACTCCGACGAGATGAACCAGCCCAACGACATCACAGTCGCCCGCGACGGCACCATCTATGCGAGCGATCCGAACTGGAAGGGGCGGGAAGGCCATATCTGGCGCATCGCGAAAGCGGCGGATGGATCGGTGCAAGGGCAGGTGATGCCGGCGCCGCGCGCGATGGGCACCACCAACGGCATCGATCTCAGTCCCGACGGCAAGACGCTCTATGTCGGGGAATCCAGCAGCGGCCAGATCTGGTCCTATGCGATCAATGGCAACGAGCTCACCGGCGCAAAACTGGTCAAGGCGTTTCAGCCGGACACCGTCGACGGCTTGCGCACTGACGTCAGCGGTCGCCTCTATGTCGCGCGCATCCTCAAGGGCACGATCGCGCTGATGAAGCCGAACGGCGCGGTCGAGCGCGAGATCCCGCTGAAGGGCAAGGAGCCGACCAATCTCGCCTTCGGCGGCAGCGACGGCAAGACCGTCTTCGTCACCCAGCGTCAGGGCGGCTTCATCGAGTCCTTCCGCACCGACCAGCAGGGCCGCGAGCATTGTCTTCAGCGCGGTCGCTGCTGAGCATCGAGGCGATCTGCTTACGGCGCAGAGCGGCGCGACAGGGACGGCATTCTTCTTGCTTGCGTCCGGTCGTCGCAGGGATTTAGACATCTGTGGCACCAGAGCGTTTTCGAGCGACGTGGACACCGGTTCGCGTCAAGAAAACCCGTCAAAATAAGAGCCCCAAGCGACCACGGAGTGTTTGAGTGAAAGCCGTCCATACCGAACTGCACCGCAGCCACGATCCGCAATTCTTCCTGGTTCGCGGTGTCGTCAAGCGCACCACCGAGCAGCCCGAGCGCGCCGACCGCCTGCTCAAGGGCCTCAAGGACGGCAAGCATCAGCTGGTCGAGCCGACCACATTCGGGCAGGGGCCGCGCGCACGTATCCACAGCCCTGAATATCTGTCATTCCTCAGCGAAGCCTGGGACGCCTGGACCGCACTCGGCGATTCCGGTCCGGAGATGATCGGCAACATCCATCCGGTGCGTCATGCGGCGACCTATCCGACCCACATCGTCGGCAAGCTCGGCTGGCACACCGCCGACACCGCAGCACCGATCGGTCCCGGCACCTGGGCCGCGGCCTGCGCGGCAACCGATGTCGCGACCACGGCGGCGCAGATGGTGATGGACGGCGAGGACGCGGTCTACGCGCTCTGCCGTCCGCCCGGCCACCACGCCTATCGCGACATGGCCGGCGGCTTCTGCTTCCTGAACAACAGCGCGATCGCCGCCGCACATCTGCGGCTCAAGCACGAGCGTGTCGTGATCCTCGACGTCGACGTCCATCACGGCAACGGCACGCAGGGCATCTTCTACGCGCGGCCCGACGTCTACACGGTGTCGATCCACGCCGATCCCGTCGCGTATTATCCCTACGTGTGGGGCTATGCCCATGAGCGTGGCGAAGGTCCGGGTCTGGGCGCCAATCTCAATATTCCCCTCGCCATCGGCACCGGCGATGACGGTTACATCCAGGCCATGGACGTCGCGCGCAAGGCGATCGAGTCCTTTGCGCCCGGTGCCCTCGTCATCGCGCTCGGCCTCGATGCCTCCGAGCACGATCCGCTCAAGGGTCTGGCCGTCACCACGCCCGGCTTCCGCCGTATCGGCCAGGCCATCGCGAAGCTGGGCCTGCCGACCGTGTTCGTGCAGGAGGGCGGCTATCTCTCGGATATCCTCGGCGCGAACCTGACCTCTGTGCTGGCCGGATTTGAAGAGGCACGGTGATTTCTTCGCCTCTCCCCGTGCCTGCCCCGCCGAAGCCTCGGCGAAGGCGGATGCGGGGAGAGGCGGGACTCAAAACATCCCACTCGCCGCGAGTGCCTTGCAGACATGCTGCATCTCTTCCTCGTCCGCGACCATGTCGAGCATAACAGTGGTCAGGCCCTTTGCCGCGAACGCCTTCAGCTTTGCCCCGATCTCGGCGTAGCTGCCGACGAGGTAGGGGCAATCGGCCTGGAAGGTCAGGAACGGCAATAGCCAGTAGCCGTTGTCCTGGAGCTCGCCGCTTTGTCCCTCATAGAGCCGCCGCTTCCACACGGAATCGCTGTTCTCCACGGTGAGCGCGAGAAGCTCGCGATCATCGGCATTGTCGCGGAAGCGCGCCTTGGCCGCCTGCCGCGCCTCCTCTCGGCTCTCGCGCGCGAAGATGCCGAAATTCATACCTGATACATCGAGGCCGCAATCGAGATCGGGCGGCAGCATCTGCATCTTGATGCAGCCGGTTTCCTTCGCCACGCGCTGCGCGGCTTCCGATTGGCCGGCGATGAGAAATTCCGGCATCAGCTCGGCCGGCAGGCGCGGACGCAGTTGCAGATTGCTCGCGCTATAGAACCGGCCCTCGAAACTCACCGGCCGCGGGCTCGAGAGCAATTGCCGCATCAGCGCCACGAACTCGCCGAGCCGGACATAGCGGTCGCCATGCGACTGCTCGTCGCCCAGCCCCTGCAAATCGCTGACCGCGGTCCCCGTAATCATGTTGAGATAGACCTTGCGGCCGTAAAGCTGCGCCAGGGACGAGACGAATTTCGCCGCCGTGAACGGGTGCATGTAGACCGGATTGACGGCGATCAGCGGCGAGGATCGCGTCGTCTCCGCCACGACGTGCTGGGCCATGGCCCAGGGCTCGACAAACACGTCATTGCCTTCGAACAGCAAGATGCCTTCGAAGCCGTTGCGGTCGGCGAACTGCGCCACCCGCATCAGTTCGCCGACATATTTTTTGGGATCGCGGTTGCGCGAGATCGCGGGAAAGACGCGAAGCCGCGAGGTCGTCATTCAGCCGCTTCCTGGAGCGGCCAGGCATTGCGGGTGATGGGAAGGCCGCCGGTCGCGCGGGAGCCGTCGGCGATCGCGAGGCGATGCGAGGGGGAGGGCGAGCAGAGCGAGAAGCGCCATCCCGACGGATCGTCGGCGATATCGGGCTTGAAGCTGATCTCGATGGCCTCCCGCGACACCTGCATCGCGAAGGCGTCGAGCGGCAGATTGAGCCCAAAACCCCTGGCCTTCAGATAGGCCTCCTTGAGCGTCCAATAGTCGAAAAAGCGCTCGATCGCCGCCGGCTCCGGCAGTTGGCGCAGCGTTTCGACCTCCTCCGGCGCAAAGAAGCGAAGCGCGGTGGAGAGCGGCGCAACCCGCCGCGACACGGTCTCGACATCGACGCCGACGGCCTCATGCCCCGATACGACGCAGGCGACGCAGCCGTCGGCATGCGACAGGCTGAAATGCAGTGCGGTCGAGCCCCTGGGCGACGCAACAAACGGCCGCCCATAGCGTCCGGCCGCGAAGGACCAGTCGGTGGGATCAACGTCAGGCGCGACCTGCGACAGCGCCAGGCGCAGCATGGCGTGCGCGAAAATATATTGCCGCCGGTGCCGCTCGAACATGAAGCGGTCGGCCCGGACCCGTTCGTCGACCGAAAGCAGGCGTCGGCACGCATCGGCCGCACCTGGCGCGTCTATGGTCGCGATCAGTCCGACAAACAGTTCAATTCTGTCGTCTGCCATCAATCAGGCCCATGGCGTCAGGCGGAGGCAAAGTCCCCGCCCTGACGGAAGAATCAATTGAGCAAGAATCAACTGTGCGGACCGTTCCTAACGGTCCACCTCGGCGAATTCTTGTCGATTTGCAGGCCGGTTTACGGGCACAAGCTTGTGCGAGACCCCAACTCGCAGGCGAGCGGCCCGTTATCCGTAAGATTTGTGCGGCGTCCCGGCCGACTAATCTTACTTTTTCTTCTTGGCTTTCTTCGATCCGCCCAGCACCGAAATGCTGGCGTCGACGTCCTTCAGCGCGGACTGAAGCTTCTTCTTCTCGGCGGCGAGCAGCTTTTGCAGGGCCTTACGGTCCTTGTCGCTCAACGAGGTGCCCTTGGTAAATTTGATGAAACCCATAACACTCCCCCGGTTGAAAATAATCGTCCAAATCAAAACGCGGGAATAATCTTGCGCGCTGGCGCCAAATAATCAAGATGCAACTTGCTCATTCACAGCTTTGACGAGTGAATACATGTTCGCCCGTGCCGGATAGCCGGTCATGCCGCCTTGCGAACGAGCAAGCGGCCGAGCGGCGTGTGGGGTTGGGTGACGGCCGCCCCCAGCAGTGCGACGAGATCCGCCATCCACGCGCCGACCGTATCGCCGTCGAGCAGATCGCCCTTGTAATTGCATGAGCCGGTGATTCCGGTCGGGCGCTCCTTGAGCATCAGAGACAGCCAGGTCTGGTCGATCGGCAGCACCGGCTGCCCCTCGCGCGCGACATTGCCGATCGATTCCATCGTGATGTCAGGCAGATCGAGCGGTTGGCGCAGCGGGTTTTGCAGGGTGAAATAGACCTGGAGCAGCGCGGCCGGATCGATCCCCTCCTGCTCCAGATGGTCGGCCAGGATGTTGAACGGCAGTTCCTGCCGCGCATGCGCATCGAGCACGCTCTGGCGCACCCGGGCCAAAGCCTGCGCGAACGACAGATCGGGTGTGATTCGGGTGCGGACGATCACCGTGTTCTCGAACGGGCCGACGATCCGGTCGGTGTCTGGCTGGGCGCGATTGGCCATGGCGGTGGCGATCGACATGTCGCTCCGGCCGGTCCGCGCCAGCAGCAAGGCCTTCAGGCCGGTGAGCAGGCACATGAACAGCGTGCTGTTGTGCTGGCCGGCGAATGCCGTCAGCCTGCCGATCAGCTCGCGCTCGAGGCTGACGGGGTGATGCCCGGTGGATGCGCCCGGGCTTGCTTTGCCGTCGAAGATCGGGGCCGCGCCGCGCAGATTCCCGGTCCAGTCGGCGACCTGGCGGCGGGCGGTGTCGGTGCCGCACCACCAGCGTTGCCAGCGCGCGACGTCCGAAAAGGCCGGCGGCAATTTCGGCAGCGGTACGGACGGGCGTCCGGCCAGCGCCGCATAGCGGCTCGACAATTCCTCGAACAGCACGCCGATCGACCAGCCGTCGGCCACGGCGTGATGCAGCGTCAGCAGCAGCACGTGGTCGTCGGCATGGAGCCGCAGCAGCCGCGCCCGCAACAGCGGCGGCCGCGCCATGTCGAACGGGGTGTAGGTTTCCTGCTGGATCAGCAGATCGATCTTCCTGGATTCGAGGGCCCTGCGCCGCTTGTTGTTGTGCGGATGCCCGTCGCCGATGACCTCGACCGTGAGGACGGGTCCGAGCTCGCTGGGCGTGGCGACGCGGCTGACGGGCTCCTCGCCGTTCCAGCCGAACCCGGTCCGCAGCGATTCGTGGCGGCGCACGATGTCGCCGAATGCCTGCGCGAGGATGGCCGGATCGAGCGGGCCGTGGAGGTGGAAGGCAAAGGGCAGGTTGAACAGCGGCAGGCCCGGCAGGTTCTGCTCGATCCGCATCATCTGGTCCTGCGCGACCGAGAGCGTGGGTAGCCCGCTGTCGGCCAGGCGCGGTACGCTTGCGGCCGGCGTGCGCGGCTTCGCCGCGACGGCCTCGTCGACCCGCCGGGCGAGTTCCTCGATCGTCGGGGCCTCGAAGATGGTCTTGATCGGCAGCGAGACGCCGAGCGCACGGGCGACGCGTGCCATCGCCTGGCCGGCCAGCAGCGAATGCCCGCCGAGATCGAAGAAATTGTCGGTGACGCCAAGGCTGTCGACCTTGAGCAGATCGATCCAGATGTCCGAGAGCACCTTTTCGGTGAAGTGCCGCGCCGGCACGGCCGCATCGGGCCCCGAGGCTTCCTGCTGTGCGGGCGCGAGCAGCGCGGACCGGTCGATCTTGCCATGGGCGTTGAGCGGCATCTGATCCAGGAACAGGAATGCGGACGGGATGGCATGGCCCGGCACCCGGCTCTTCAGAAACTCGCGCAGCTCGCTGGCGCTGCTCCGGCTGCCAGTCCTTGCGACGATATGGGCGATCAGCCTGACATCGCCGCCGGCCTCGCGGCGCGGCTCGACGATGCCGGCGCGCACCGCCGGATGGTCGGCCAGGGCGTTCTCGATTTCCTTGAGCTCGACGCGGTAGCCGCGGACCTTGACCTGGTGGTCGGCGCGGCCGAGGCATTCGATGGTGCCGTCGGCGCGGCGGCGGGCAAGGTCGCCGGTCCGGTACAGTCGTGCGCCTTCCTGGCGCGCGAACGGATCGGGGATGAAGCGCTGCCGGCTCTGCGCGGGATCGTTGATATAGCCGCGTCCGACACCGGCGCCCGTGATGCAGAGCTCGCCGGTCACGCCGACCGGCAGCGGCTGGAGGTTTTGATCGAGCACATGGAGCTGGGTGTTGGGCAGCGCCGCTCCCACCGGGACGTTGGTCGTTGTCACCGCCGGCGCCCTGGTCAGCCGATGCAGGGAGACGTCGTCGGAGCATTCCGACGCGCCATAGGCGTTGATCAGCGGTACCTTGGGGCAGCAGGCGAACCAGCCGCGGCAGAGATCGACCGGCAGCGGCTCGCCGGTCGAGATCAGGAGCCGCAATTTGGCAAAGGCGCGCCGGACCTGCGCCTCGTCCATGCGATCCAGGATCACGCGCAGCAGCGACGGCACGATCTCCAGCACCGTGATGTCCTCGCGCTCGATCTCCTGCGCGAGCAGGATCGGGTCCTGCACGATCGCATTGCTGCAGATGTGAACGCGCGCGCCGACCATGGGTCCTGCGAGGAACTGCCAGACCGAGATGACGAAGCTCTGCGGCGCGGTCTGCGCGATGACGTCCCTGGCCGACAGTCCAAGCTCGGAAATCAGCGACGCCAGATGGTTCGATAGCCCGCGCTGCTCGATCATCACGCCCTTCGGCGCGCCGGAGGAGCCGGACGTGTAGACGAGATAGGCAAGGCTCGAGGCGGTGCGCCGCGCGATACGGGCCGGCTTGGTGGTCCCCAGCGCAATCATGTCGTCGAGCTCGGCGACATGGATACGCTCGACCAGGGGCTCGAGCAGCGCCGCGACCATGGGTGATTGCGCCCGCCCGGTCAGCAGCATGCGGGCGCAGCTGGATCCGAGGATCGTCGCAAGCCGCGCCGGCGGCTGGTCGGGGTCGAGGTTCAGGAAGGCCGCGCCGACGCGCTGCACGGCGATCATCGCGGCGAGCAGGTCAGGCCCGCGCTCGGCGAACAAGGCAACCACGGTCTCGGCGCCGACGCCCTCGCGGGTCAGCCAGCGCGCGATCGCCTGGCTGCGGCGGGCGAGCTCGCGATAGCTCAGCGAGCTACGCCCGTCCGACACCGCGATCGCGTGCGGCGTTGTCTTCGCCTTGTGGTAGAAGCGCTCGCTCAAATTGCCGCGCGCGGCGAAATTGGCCGGCACGCCGCGGCCTCTTGCCAGCAATTGCCGGCGTTCGGCCTCGGTCAGCAGCGGCAGGCGCGAGATGCGCTGCTCGGGATCGGCGATGACGGCTTTGAGCAGGGTCTTGAACTGGCTGGCCATGCCTTCGATGGTCGCCGCGTCGAACAGATCGATGGCGTATTCGAAGAAGCCGGTGAAACGGCCGTCGGCCTCGACCAGTTCGAGCGTGATATCGAAGCGGGCAACTCCTGGGTCGACCTCCAGGCGCCGGGTCGACAGGCCGGGAAAACGCGCCGCTTCGATCGAGGCGTTCTGGAGGATGAACATGATCCGGAACAGCGGATTGCCGTCGCTCCGCCGCGCAATCTGGAGCGCGCGCAGCACCTCCTCAATGGGGAGGTCCTGATTGCGATAGGCATCCAGCGTAACCTGCCGCACCCGCCGCAACATCTCGCCAAAACCGGGATCGCCGCCAAAATCGTTGCGCAGGATCAGGGTGTTGGCGAACAGCCCGATCAGGCGCTCGCTCTCGATCTGGTTGCGGTTGGCGATCAGCGATCCGGTCGCGACGTCCTCGTGTGCGGTGTGACGGAACAGCAGGCACTGGAACACCGCGAGCAGCGTCATGAACGGCGTGACGCCCTGATCCTGACTCAACGCGCGGACATCACCCGAGAGGGCCTTGGAGAACTCGAAATAGTGACGGGCGCCGTGACCGCTCCAGACCTCCGGCCTTGGCCGGTCGGTCCGCAGCGGCAGCGTGGTGACGCCGTCGAGCTGCGTCCGCCAGTAGTCGAGCTGTTCCTTCGCCGCCGGCGTCTGCGCCCAGCTCTGCTGCCAGAGCGCGAAGTCGCGATATTGGAAAGCGGACGAGGGGATTGCCGCCACGCTCTTCTTTCGCGCAGCAGAATAATGCGCGGCAAGCTCTTCCCAGAACAGCCGCTGCGACCAGCCGTCAGTGACGAGGTGATGGACGTTCACCACCAGCGCGTGGCTGGATTTGTCGAACGACAGCAGCGTGACCTTGAGCGGCGCCTCGTGCGCCAGGTCGAACTCGTACTGCGCGAGCTTGAGCGCCTCGCGCCGGATCACCGCGGTCTGCTTGTCCGCAGCGCACGGCTTGAGCTTGATCCGTTCGAACTTTGGCGGTGCCTGCAGCGCGCGTTGGACCGGCTCCCCCTGCCGTTCGACGAAGACCGAGCGCAGCGCCTCGTGGCGCGCGCAGATCGCGGTGAGGCTTGCGGACAGCGCAGCGATGTCGACCGGGCCCTTGAGGAGCGCGACTTCGACGACGTTGTAATTGTAGCGGGTCGGGTCGAGCCGCGACAGCAGGTACATGCGCTGCTGCTGGAACGACAGCGGCGCATCCGCTGCCGCCGTCTGGCGCCACGACGGCAGCATCGTCTGGCGATGGGTCGTCGCGGTCTCGATCCGGGCCGCAAGCGCCGAGACCGTGGCGCAATCAAAGATGTCCTCGAACGAGAAGTCGACGTTGAAGCGTTCGCGCAGGCGCGAGCGCATCTGCGTCGCCGCGAGCGAATCGGCGCCGAGCGCAAAGACGTCCTGATCGACGCCGACCTGCGGCAGTTCCAGCAGACCAGCCCAGATCGCAGCAAGCTGGGTCTCCAGCGCGTTGCGCGGCAGCTGCGCCTCGTCGCGGTCGTCCACCGTCGCGATCAGCTCGGCCAGCGCGTTGCGCTTGACCTTGCCGCTGGCGCCCTTCGGCAGCGCCGCCACGCTGCGGATCAGGCTCGGCACCTTGTAGGCCGCAAGGCGTTTTCGCGCGAACTGGCGCAACTGGTCCGAGGTCGCCTCGGAATTCGGTCGCAGCACCACCACGGCGGCGACGTTCTCGCCGAGCTTCGGGTGCGGGACGGCGAACACGCCGGCCTCCAGCACCGCCGGATGGCCGAGCAGGACCTCTTCCACCTCGAGCGGCGAGATTTTCTGGCCGCCGCGGTTGATGACGTCCTTGATGCGGCCGACGATGAAGAGATAGCCGTCGGCATCGAGATAGCCGAGATCGCCGGTACGGAACCAGCCGCCGCGGAATGCGGCCTGCGTCGCCGCCTCGTCATTGTAATAGCCGCGGCTCATGTTCGGCCCGCGCAGCATGATCTCGCCATGCGCGCCGCTCGCAAGCGTGCGGCCGGTCTCGTCCATGATCGCGATCTCGGGGCCAGCGGCGCGCCCCACCGATCCGATCTTGCGCAGCTCGAACGGATTGGCCGCGATCTGCGAGGCTGCTTCGGTCATGCCGTAGGTTTCGAGCACGGGAACGCCGAACATCGCCTCCAGCCCGTTCAGGATCGCGGGTGCCAGCGAGGACGAGGCCGAGCGAATCACGCGCAGCGACGAGGACCGGGCACGGTCCGGGTTCGCTTCGGCCGCCGTCAGCAGTGCGCGATGAATGGTCGGCACCGCCGTGTACCAGGTCGGTTGCAGCTCCCGCATCCAGCCGAAGAAGGACGATGCGTCGAAGCCGTCGGTGCAGATCACGCTGGAGCCCGCGGCCAGCGCCGTCAGCAGGCCGGAGATCAGCCCATGGGCGTGAAACAGCGGCAGGGCGTTGAGCAGGCGATCGTGGGGCCCGAGCGACAGCACGCGGCCGGCATTGGTGGCGGACAGGCACACATTGCGATGCGTCAGCGGCACCATTTTCGGCCGCGCCGCCGTGCCTGACGTCAGCAGGATGAACGCATCGTCGTCGCCGCGCGAGGCACCGCTGGCGCAGGCAGGTCCGATCACCGGACCGATGAACGCGCAGCCGCCGAGATCGTCTTGCGGCCCCGGCACGAAATCGATCACCGCGATATCCAGTGCCCTGGCGACATCGCGGCTCGGCGCGTTCATGTCGGCCCGGGTGACGAGCGCCTTCAGCTTCAATTCGCTGAAATAGCGCTGCAGCTCGTCCGCGGTCAGATCGGGATTGACGGGGACGCAGGCGCCGCTCGATGCGACTGCGATCAGTGCCAGCGCACTTTCGGCGCCGCGCGGCAGTGCAACAGCGATCCGGTCGGCAGGTGCGATGCCGAGCCCGCGCAGCGTGCGGACCAGGTCCTGTGTCCGCTCACCAAGCGCGCCATAGGTGAGAGCTGGCCGGCCCGGTGCCATGAGGGCGGGCGCCGCCGGTGTCTTGCGGGCGTAGAAGTCGAGAAGGGCGCCGATACTTGCGAATATCTTCGTTTCGGCGCGCCCGCCGCCTGATCCTTCTTCCGCTCCGGATGCAATGTCCGACAACGCCATTCCCTTTTGATCTGATTGGGCTATTCTTCCCAAGAGTTAGGGAACGCGTCCAGTCTGAGGTGAAGTTCGGGCCCCAAAATCTGTGGTTGAGGGGCCTAAAGCCCTTCGACGGAGTGATGGTCGGGCAGAATCACCATGCTGGAGAATGAGCCTGTTACGGGAACGGAAGGCGGGCTGAAGCGCTGGCTCGAGGGTATTGGCCTCGGCCACTATGCCGATCTCTTCGCCCAGCACCGCCTCGATCTTGATGTGGTGGGTGACCTGACCGAAGCCGATCTGCTGGAACTCGGATTGCCGCTGGGCGACCGCAAGCGGCTCCGGCGCGCGATGGCGGCCCTGTTCCAGGCCGAAACTGCGGAGCCGCCGGCGGCAACGGCGCGCCCGCAGGTCCGGACCGAGGTCGGGGCCGAACGGCGCCAGCTCACCACCATGTTCTGCGACATGGTCGATTCGACCGCGCTCTCGGCGCAATTCGATCCGGAAGACGTGCGCGACATGATCGCGAGTTTTCGCGAGACCTGCGTCCGGGTGGTGAAGCACTACGAAGGTTTCGCCGCCCGTTTCGTCGGCGACGGCATTTTGGTCTATTTCGGCTATCCGACGGCTCATGAGGACGACGCCGAGCGCGCGGTGCGTGCCGGGCTCGAGATCGTGCGGGTGCTGTCCACCGCGCGCGCGGTCGAGCCGCGGGGCGCGCTCAGCCACTCGCCCGCCGTCCGCATTGGCATTGCCACCGGTCTCGTCGTGGTCGGCGATCTCGTGGGGCAGGGCACCGAGGAGCGCGACTCCGCCGTGGGAGAAACCGTCAATCTCGCCGCGCGTCTGCAGGGCCTGGCGCCGCCGAACGGCGTCGTGATCTCGGCCTCGACGCAGTCACTGCTGAAGGGAAAGTTCGACTATCGCAATCTCGGCGTCCACGCGTTGAAGGGCATCTCGGAGAAGGCGCAAGCCTGGCATGTGGTGCGTGCCTCGCGGGTCGAGACCCGCTTTGCCGCCGCGATGGGGACGCGGCTGACGCCGCTCGTCAACCGCGAGGAGGAGATCGCGCTGCTGATGGGGCGCTGGCAGCAGGTCAAGGAGGGCGACGGCCAGGTCGTCGTCAAGTTCGGCGAGCCCGGCATCGGCAAGTCGCGCATCATCCAGGAGATTTTCGAGCGGATCGCGGGCGACCGGCATGGCCAGGTCTCGTTCCAGTGCTCGCCCTATTACACGTCCACGGCATTCTATCCATTCTCCGAGCAGCTCAAATTCTCGCTCGGCCTGGACCGCGAAGATGCCTCCGCGCAGTCGCTGGCAAGCCTGGAGACTGCGATCGCCGCCGCTCATGGCGATATCGAGCAGATCACGCCGCTGTTTGCGGCGCTGTTGTCGATTCCGACCGGAGATCGCTATCCGCCGCTCGAGCTGTCGCCGCAGCAGCAGAAGGATGCGACCGTCGCGGCGCTGGTCAATCATTTCCTCGGCCTTGCGCGCGAGATGCCGTTGGTGATCGCGCTCGAGGATCTGCACTGGATCGACCCGACCTCACGCGAGGTCGTCGACCTCCTGGTCGACCGCGTGCAGAACCGGCCGGTCTTTGTCATCATCACTGCGCGTTCCGAATTCCAGCCGAGCTGGAACGCGCATTCGCACATCACGACGCTGGTGCTGAACCGCCTGAGCCGGCAGCTGCGTACGACGATGGTCGAGCGCGTCGCCGGGAGGGAGCTGCCCAAGGAGGTCGTCGAGGAGATCATCGTCAAGACCGACGGCGTGCCGCTGTTCCTGGAAGAGCTGACCAAGACCGTTCTCGAATCCAACCTGCTGACCGAGCGGCACGGGCGTTACGTGCTGTCGGGCCCGTGGCGGCAGCTCGCCATCCCGGCAACGCTGACGGACTCGCTGATGGCGCGGCTCGACCGCATGGGTCCGTTCAAGCGCATCGCGCAGATCGGTGCCACCATCGGCCGCGAGTTCTCCTACGAGACGCTCCAGGCCGTCGCCAACACGCCGGCGGAGCAGATCGAGGCCGCGCTCAATCATCTGGAGGAGGCCGGGCTGATCATGCGCCGGGGCCATCCGCCCGATGCGCTCTACTCCTTCAAGCACGTGATGATCCAGAACGCCGCGCATGAGAGCCTGCTGCACAGCGAGCGGCGCAAGCTGCATGCGCGGATCGCGCAGGTGCTTGCCGAGATGTATCCGGAGAAGACCGACCGCGAACCGGAGCTGCTCGCCCATCATCTGACCGAGTCGGGCCAGAGCGAGGGGGCGGCGAGCTTCTGGCTCAAGGCTGGCAAGCAGGCGGCCAAGAGCGGCGCCAATCTGGAGGCGATCGGCCATCTGCGCCGCGGCCTCAGCGTCGTGCAGGCCAATGCACGCATGCAGGGGGCCGACGAGATGGAGCTCGAGCTGCGCATCGCGCTCGGCAACGCGTTGATTGCGGCCAAGGGCTATGCGGTGCAGGAGGTCGAGGAGAACTACATCCGCGCGCTCGAGCTCGGCCAGCAGCTCGACGACGACGAAAAGGCTTTTGCCGCCACCCGCGGCCTCTGGGTCTGCCATTTCATCCGCGCCGATCTCACCCGCGCGCACGATCTCAGCGTCGAGCTGCTGAAGTTCGCCAAGCGCGAGCGCCTGAACGAGGGGACGCAGCCGGCGCAGCAGACCGGCTATCTGATCGAGGCGCATCGCTCGATCGCGATGACCATGCTCTATCGCGGGCGCTTTGCTGCTGCACAGCATCATTTGCATCGCTGCATCAACCTCTACAGCCCCGATCTGCACTCCGATCTGATGGAGCGGCACGGCACCGATCCCGGCGTCGTTTCGCTCTCCTATCTCGGCTATCTGCTGTGGTTCCTGGGCCGGCCCGACGCGGCGCGCCAGCACAGCGAGCAGGCCATCCTGCATGCGGAGAAGATCCGCCATCCGTTCTCGCTCGCCTTCGCGCTCGTGTTCGGCGCCTATCTCTGCCAGCATCTGCGGGATATCGAGGGCACGCGCGACCATGCCAACCGCGCCATGATCATCGCCACCGAGCACAATTTCCTGCACTGGAAGCAGCAGGCCGCGATCCTGCGCGGCTGGGCGCTGGCCCAGCTCGGCGAGGCCGACGAGGGTATCAGCCAGATGCGCTTCGGCCTCGACGAATACGAGGCGATGGATTCCTGGCTCGCCGGCTGCTGGTTCCGCTGCCTGCTGGCGGAAGCCTACGCCAAGGTCGGGATGCGCGAGGCCGCCTTGCGCGCGCTGGACGGTGCGCTCGCGACCGCGCGAAGGACCGGCGATCACTCCTACCTCGCCGAAGTCTATCGCCTGCAAGGCGAGATCACGCTGTCGGCCGGCGATCCGGTCTCGGTGCAGGAGGCCGAGGATCTGTTCGACCTGTCGCTGGAAACGGCGCGCAAGCAGGGCGCGCTGTCCTGGGAACTTCGCACCGCCGTCAGCCTGGCGCGCCTGTCGCACGAGGCCGGCAAGCGCGAACATGCAAGTCTCTTGTTGGTGCCGATCGTCGGCAAATTCAACGAGGGATTCCTGACACCCGACCTGAAGCAGGCGATGCAGCTCGTGCACGAGCTCGGTGGCGAGGCGCCTGTTCGTCACCAGGCCGATCCGGTGTGATGAGCGATCTTGCCGCCGCGCGTGCGCGCTACGTGGAGAGAATCGCAAAACGCGAGCGGATTGCCTCCAGGCGCCTGCTCGAGGCGCTCGCCGCCGTTCCGCGCGAAAACTTTCTGGCAAGGGGACCCTGGCGGATCAAGAGCGAGGCGGGGAGCAGCTATCGGCTGACGCCGGATGCCGATCCCGTTCACCTCTACGACAATGTGCTGGTCGCGATCGACGCGCGCCGCAAGCTCGACACCGGGCTGCCGAGCCTGTGGGCGCATTTCATCGATGTGCTCGACGTCAAGCAGGGGGATGGTGTCATACAGATTGGCTGCGGGCTCGGCTATTTCTCCGCGGTCCTGTCGCACATCGTGGGACCAAAGGGCAGGGTGCACGCCGTCGAATGCGACGAGCGGCTCGCCGCTCGTGCCGCGGACTATCTTGGCGGCTATCGCAACGTCGCGGTCGTCCATGGCGACGGGTGCGAGGGGATCGGCGAGGCCGCCGACGTGATCATCGTCCACGCCGGCTTCTCACACCCGCATCCGCTCTGGCTCCAGTCGCTGCGTCCGCGCGGCCGGCTCCTGGTGCCGCTGACCCAGCGCGACCGCGAAGGCGCCGCCCTCAAGATCACGCGCAAGGGGAAAGGTTTCGAAGCCGAGGCGGTGCAGCAGATCCGGATCTTCCCCGGCCGGGGCCGCGGCGCCACCGCACTCGACGACCGCGTCGCCGACTGGTGGCAGCGCGCCTCCGCCTTGGCCCCGCTGCGCTTCCGTGGCATCGAGCAGGGACTGCCGACGGACGGCTAATGCTTCGTTTCATTTTACCTTGATTGCGAATGTAAGTATCCAACGCCTCCCGGCGCGGCTATGACTGCGGCTTGATGGCCATTTGAGCACGCTCCATGCATTCCGTTGCACTGCTGACTGCCAGCTATGCCAAGGATATCGAACGCTTTTCGCTGCTCAGCGAGAGCATCGACACCTGGCTGACGGGATACACGCGGCATTATGTTCTCGTTAACGATGACGACTTGCCGCTGTTCGCGCGGTTCGCGTCCGACAAGCGCGTCATCGTTCCGGCCTCGCGCTACCTGCCGAAATGGCTCTTCGCGCTGCCGCCGGCGCTTCAGTTCATCAGCAATCGCCGGGTCTGGGTATCGCTGCTGTCGTCACCCGTGCACGGCTGGCACATCCAGCAGATCCTCAAGATCGCCGGCGTCCTCAACGCGCCCGAGCAGCGCGTCTGCATCCTGGACTCGGACAATCTGTTCTTCCGCGAGTTCGACGTCGGCCAATATGCCGGCGGCGAGACAACGCCGCTGTTCGTCACGCCAAAGGGGATCGACGCCGACCACCCCCTGCATGTGCTGTGGCTCCGCACCGTCGATCAGCTCCTCGGTATCAGGCAGCGCGCGTTCCCGGCAGACGACTATGTCGGCAACGCGCTGGTCTGGGACAAGGATGCCGCGCGGGCGATGACCGATTCCATCAAGTCGGCGACCGGCCTGAGCTGGGCCCTGGCGCTGTGCCGGAAGAAGAAATTCTCCGAGTATCTGCTGTACGGAAACTTCGTCGCGAACTCGCCGGACCATCTGGCGCGGCATCGGGTCACCGAGGACAGCATCGCCGTCTCGCATTGGGACGATACGCGCCTCGATCGTCCGGCCATCGAGGCGCTGATGCGGGCCGCCTCGCCCGAGCAGGTCGCGCTCTGCATCCAGTCCTATTCGTCGACCTCGATCGACGACATCCGCGATGTGTTCCGTCTCAGCTCGCGCGATCGTCGCGGCCCGAGCCTGTCGCCCGACCATGTCGGCGATGAGGCCGGAATCGAAGTGCGAACGCGCCAGGCTCCGCGTTAAACGTCCTTCGTGAACTTGCTGATCACGTCCATGAACGGCTTTGGCTTGAACTCGCCGTCGAGCGGCAGGGGACGGTTTGGCTGCTTGTCGGCGCGGGCGAAGGTGCCGTTGATCCAGCTGTAGCGGTCCGAGAGGCCCCAGGTCAGGATCGAGCGCACCGGCCCACTGGTCGAGATCGCCGTCAGCAGATCGTCGACACGCTTGGCGACGACGGCGTCGCGTTCGGCCGGATTGCCCGTCAGCTTCTGGTCGTCGACATCGAGCTCGGTGACGTACACCTCGAGCCCCCAGGACCGCAGCTCGGTGACGAACGCGGCGAGCCCATGCGTGTCGATCTCGAGCTCGGCATGCAGATGCGATTGCAATCCCACGGCGTGCAGCGGAACGCCCTGGTCGAGCAGCTCCATGATGAGGTGGCGGTAGGCTGCCCGCTTGGCAATGAACGAGTCCTTTGCCGACTCGATGTCATATTCGTTGATCGCGAGCTTGACGTAGGGATCGGCCGCGGCCGCGGTGCGGAACGCCAGCGGAATCCAGCCTTTGCCCAGGTGCTGTGTCCAGAACGTGTCGCGCCGGTCGGTGATCTTCCTGGGATTGTCCGGGATCGGTTCGTTGACGACGTCCCACGACGTCAGCTTGTCCTTGTAATAGGATACGACGGTGCCGATGTGGTCGACGTAAGCGCGCTCGACGCCCTTGCTGTCCTTGATCTGCTTGGTCCAGTCCGGAATGTCGTGATACCAGGCCAGCGCGTGGCCGCGCATGGTCAGATCGTTGTCCCGGGCAAAGTCCAAAATCGCGTCCGCGCGCTCGAAGTTGAACGTGTGTGCGTTCGGCCGCAGCATCGGCCATTTCAGCTCGAGCACCGGCACCACCTGCGTGCAATAGGTGCTGATCGCTTCGCCGAGCCGCGGATCGGCTTGCAGATCCCACAGTGTCGCAGCCGCGCCAAAGCCCGGGCGGCGCTTGGCGAGTTTCGACGCCGGCAAGGCTGACGCGGATGCGCCCGCCGCGAGCGTCGCGGCGCTGCCGAGGAGAAATTCGCGTCTGTCGAGCTTGACCAATTGCGGCGTTCCTTCGGGAAGCAACGCGCCATCGTACCAAGCAGCGCCCCGCAACGCCGGGGTTTCCGATGGTTGGGTTAACTCTCGTCGTCAGCCGGTCTGGCGCTGCAAGACCGCCTCGGCAATCGCGTAATAATGAAGCGCGCCTTTCTCGAGCGTCAGATTTTCCATCACATAGTCGCGAGGTGCGAAGTCGCCGGCACTCGCATGCGACCAGAAGTCGCCCCACGCGGCGATAAAGCCGTCCGCATCGGCGAAAGTCGCGCCGCAACGTGCGTCGAAATAGGGCACCGAGGACACGCCGCCCTCGTATCTGACCCTGTGCGGGAAATACTGGGGATCCTGCCACGGCCCGCCGCGATCCCAGGCGAACACGGGAACGCCGCTCGACAGCGCCTGCTGGCAGGCGATGCCCTGGCTCTCGTGCTCGCACAGGAAAACCATGCTGTGGCAACGCGCCAGCGCTGCCTTGTAGTCGTCTTCCTTGTAGTGGCCGTAGCTGATGATTTCGACTGTGTGGCCGCGGGCCTCGAGATGCCGCTTGATCGGCTCGATCAGCTCCGCATCATAGCGGTCGTGCTCCCAGCGCACCTTGTCGTAGAGCAGCACGTCGACGCTCTTCTGCGCAATTGGCGCAGGCGTCCACAGATCGGTCTCGATGCCGACCGGCCAGATCTCGACATGCGGCCAGTAGGGCCGGCACATCTCGGCGTACCAGCTGCACGGCACCAGGACGGTCTTGGTGTGCAGATCTTCGAGATGCTCCGGCACTTCGACCGGGTGGTTGTACATGGCGACGCCGAGCAGGAGCGGGTTCTTCCATGCGAACCAGTCCAGCACGAACGGCCGCCCGATGATGCAGGCGAGCTCGTCCGGATGCCTGCGGATGTAGCCGTAATCGTTGATGCGGTAGGGGATGCCGACCCGGTCGAGGCCGGCGCAGAGATTGAGGAACACGCGCCGCTGGCCGCTGATCCAGGACTTGCCGAGCAGCATCCGCCGCAGCAGCGGCCGGATGTGGCGGTCGCCCGGAAACCAGCGGTCGTCCCGTTCCTCGAAGAACAGGTTGAGCGTCATCCGCTCACCGCCGCCCGGTTCCGCCGGAACCAGGGGCGCGTCAATGCCGCCGTGCGGCAGCAGAGCCGGGTTTGCCCGTATACGCTCGACAACGTCCATCTTGATCACGTCCAGGCACTGAAAAACGTCGGAGGACGTTTTGAAATCATGGTTTCTTTTCGGTGATCGCGGCGGCCCGTTCAAGGAAAGGGCAAATTTAACGCTAACGCGCGAAATCCGCCGCAACGCCCCATTCGCGGACCGATCTGCAGACTTATGTGACACTCTTCGGGGATGCTGCGCCGCAGTCCGATTGCCAGGCCTCGGATCGTCACGCCAAGGTCCAACTGATCAACGGCCGCAAAACTCGCAAGACCGCTTCCGGTCCCGTGCCCGCATGCTGAACCGCCATTTCTCGATCTATCTCGTCGCCTACATCCTGCCCGCCGCGGTGGGCTTCTTCGCCGTCACCGCCTATACGCGGCTGCTGACGCCCGCCGAATACGGCGTCTATGTCGTCGGCATCAGCCTGGCCGGCATTCTGGGCGCGATCTTCTTCGCCTGGATCAAGCTGTCGGTGTCGCGCTATCAGGCGATGTCGGCGGAAGTGGATTTTCGCGGCACCGCGATGGTCGCCTTCGGGCTCACGGTCGCGGTGCTCTGCGCCACGACCCCGCTGGTCTTTCTGTTCCGCAGCGATGTCAGCGTCGAGCTGCTGCTCGCCAGCATGTTCGTCGCGATCATGGCCAATGCGGTCGACGTCGGCCAGGAGTTCGAGCGCGCCAAGCTGCGGCCCTATCGCTTCGCGGCGATTTCGATCGTGCGCAGCGTGTCGAGCGTTGGCTTCGGCCTTGTCGGCATCTGGCTCGGCTGGGGCGGCATGGGCCTGCTCGCGGCGTTCGGCCTCGGCTCACTCACCGGCATCATTCTCAACCTCGTCGGCGACCGCACCAGGATCGCACGCTTCGAGCGCAGCCAGTTCATGCAGCTGGCGCGCTATGGCCTGCCGCTGACGCTCGCCGGCCTCTCGGTCGCGCTGTACTCGACCTGCGATCGTCTGATCGTCGCCTACCTGCTCGGCAGGGACGCCGCCGGCATCTTTGGCGTCGCCGCCGATCTGCCGCGGCAGTTCATGGTCATGATCGCCTCGAGCGTTGCTGCGGCGACCGTGCCGCTGGTATTCCGGTCGCTATCTGAGAAGAACAACGAGACGACACGCGAGCGGCTGAGCGAGAGCCTCGAACTGCTGCTTGTCGTCGTCGCGCCCGTCGCGATCTGGCTGGCGCTCGCGGCCGATCAGGTCGCAGGCACGCTCGTCGGCGTCGATTTCCGCGCCGGCGTGTCGGCGCTGCTGCCGATCCTGGTGCTCGCCCGCTTCTTCGGCATCGCCAACCAGTTCTACGTCCAGATCAGCTTTCAGCTCGCCGAGCGACCCTTCATGCTGGCGGCGCAGTCCTTCCTGACGCTGGCGGTGAGCGTGGCGCTGATGTTCGCGCTGGTCGCGGGCTACGGCCTCTATGGTGCGGCGCTGGCGACGCTCGCGACCGAGGCGCTCGGCTTCGTCGTCGCGATCGTCCTGATGCACCGCGCCCATCCCGTGCCGTTCGACGTTAGCCGCCTCGCCGGCGTCGCTGTGTCCGCGGCGGCGATGGCGGCTGCGATCCTTGTCGCGCGATCCCAGGTCAATGGTTCCGGCCTCGTTCCGCTCATCGTCGTGAGCCTTGCCGGCGGTCTCGCTTACGCCGCCGCGGCATGGCTGCTGAACGTCGCGAATATACGGACACTGTCCCTGCGCTTCCTGAGAACGTTCAATCGGAAGGCGCTGGGCGTCTAGCCGCGCTGTCTCGCGAGGCTGCGGCGGCGCTGCCCCGGGGCCGCCGCGGACATTAGCCGATTCGCCGGCTGCGATGCCGCGCTCCGGAGGCGGCCACCGTTCAATATCGCTCACATCCCGAAAAATCGCGGGCCGGCCGGCAATATGCCCGCCGCCTGCTGATGACAGGATGGTAGTGCTGGCTTTCGGCCTCGGTCGCGGGGTATTGTGCAGCCGGCGGGAGCGCAGGCTCTTGGCGTGAGCAAGGTCGCCCGGCCCGATATCCAGGCACGGATCAATATGAGAATGCACGGGGCACAACGGCCGCAGGCGGCCGTGGGCAGCGACCGTGCCTCTCAAGGCGGGCATTTTCAGGAGCAGAGCAGTCATGATTCAAAGGACGCCGGAAATCCGCGCATCGGCGCAGTTGCTCGCCCGTTATCGCGAGCCCGACAGTGCGCGCGGTGTCCTCGAGCTGGCGATCACGGCGGTGCCGTTCCTCGTCATCTGGGCTCTGATCTGGGCCGCTCTCGACCATGGCTACTGGCTGGCTCTGCTGCTCGAGGTGCCGGCGGCGGGCCTGCTGGTCCGCCTCTTCATGATCCAGCACGATTGCGGACACGGCTCGTTCTTCCGCGGCCGCGTTGCGAACGATTGGGTCGGCCGGGCCATCGGTGTGATGACACTGACGCCCTACGGTTACTGGCGGCATAACCATGCACACCATCATGCCGGCTCCGGCAATCTCGATCACAGGGGCCTGGGCGACATCGATACGTTGACCGTGCGCGAGTTTCTCGCGCAGCCGCGATGGCGCCGGACGCTGTATCGTTTGTATCGGCATCCCATGGTGATGTTTGGCGTAGGTCCCTCGTATCTGTTCATCCTGAAGCATCGATTGCCGCTCGGGATGATGCGCGGCGGCTGGAAGCCCTGGCTGAGCACAATGGGCACGAACTCCGCGATCGCGGTTCTCGTCGCCGCCATGATCTGGCTGGTCGGTTACGGGCCGCTGCTGCTCGTACATCTGCCGATCATTGTTCTGGCGGCGTCGATCGGCGTCTGGCTGTTTTACGTCCAGCACCAGTTCGAGCACACATACTGGTCCAATGGCGAGACCTGGAATTTTCACGACGCTGCGCTGCACGGCAGTTCCCATTACCACTTGCCGGGTGTCCTGCGCTGGTTCACGGCAAATATCGGCGTCCACCACATCCATCATTTGTCCAGTCGGATTCCCAGCTATCGGTTGTCGGATGTGCTGCGCGACCATCCGCAGCTCGCTGGAATCGGGCGGATAACGCTGCTCCAGAGTTTGCGGACCGTGCGGCTGGCCTTGTGGGATGAGGGGCGGCTGCGGCTCGTCTCCTTTGGAGAGGCTGGCCGGTCCGTCGGCCGTCGGTGACACCTTCGCCGGCATCGCCGAACAGCTCCCGGCGCCGGCGGCAACGGAACGGTTGAGCGTTTCGGCCTGTGATTTTCCGGCGTCCAGCGACCAGCGGATGAAGCCCTCGGCCGCGGCCGCCCTTTCGCCCGCGCGGGCTGTCGTATATGAGAGATTTGTCCCCTGAACGCGCCGGATGTTCCCGCAATCGGCCGGAAGGGTGGCTGCGATTTCTTAATCCAAAGATCGCAATCTGATATGACCGGCGGATTGGCATTTCGACCGAGGATGGCATGAGAAACCTGATGACAACGGCGCAATCCACCGTGGCGATGCGGCGTTGGGGGCCTCCCGGACTTGTGACCCTGGCGGCGATGCTCGCTTTTGCGGCAGTGGGCCCGGCGACCGCGGCCAAGCAGGCGCGCCAGCCGGCCGAGGCCGTGGCGCCGCGCGAGGCGGGCGAGCCGATCATGGCGATCGTGTCGATCAAGAGCCAGCAGGTCACCTTCTACGATGCCGACGGCTGGATTCTCCGCGCGCCGGTCTCGACCGGCACCACCGGCCGCGAGACGCCGGCCGGGGTCTTCGCCATCGTCGAGAAGGACAAGGATCACCGCTCGACCATGTATGACGATGCCTGGATGCCGAACATGCAGCGCATCACCTGGAATGGCATCGCGCTGCATGGCGGGCCGCTGCCCGGCTATGCCGCCTCGCATGGCTGCGTGCGCATGCCCTTCAACTTCGCCGAGGGCCTGTTCGACAAGACCAATATCGGGATGCGGGTGATCATCTCGCCGAACGACGCGGCTCCGATCGATTTTACCCATCCCTCGCTGTTCGTGCCGAAGCGGGAGGCCATCGCGGCGGTGCCGAGCCGTGCCGACAAGCTCTCCGCTGAAGCCGAGCAGGCGACCCAGGCTGCCGCCGAGGCCAAGAAGGCTGCGGCCGCAGCCGCGAAGGAGGCGGCGTCGCTTCCGGCATCGCTGCGCAAGCTGGAACAGCAGAAGGCCAAGGCCGATTCCGAGCTCGCCTTCGCCGACAAGAAGGTCGCTGCCGCCAAGACCGATCAGGCCCGGGCGCAGGCCGAGGAGCTGAAGCAGAAGGTCGCCACCAAGGCGGCCGATGCTGCGTCGGCGCTCGATGCCGCCAAGGCCGCCGCGCAGCCGAAGCGTGACGCTGTCGCCGCCACGAAGGAAGCCGCCAAGGTCGCGGCGACCAAAAAGGCCGAGGCCGTAACGGCAGCGACCGATGCCAAGCTCGCGCTGGAGCCGGTCTCCGTTTACATCAGCCGCGCGACGCAAAAACTCTATGTGCGGCGGAACACGCACAAGCCGGCGCCCGATGGCGGCGGCGAAGTGTTCGACACCAGCATCGAAGTTCCCGTCACCATCCGCAATCCGGACCAGCCGCTCGGCACGCATATCTTCACCGCGATGGCGAAGACCGATACCGGCCTGCGCTGGAGCGTGGTCACGATCGAAAGCGGCGACGATGCCAAGGACGCGCTCGATCGCGTCACCATCCCGCAGGAGGTGTGGGATCGTATCGGGCCGACCGCATTGCCGCGCTCGTCCATCGTCATCTCGGACGAGCCGCTGAGCGCCGAGACCAACTACCGCACCGAGTTCGTGGCGGTGCTGAGCAACCATCCGCAGGGCGGCTTCATCACCCGGAAGCCGACCGCGCCGCCGCCGATGGAAATGGCAAGCGACGACGGCTGGGGCGGCAACGGTTTTGGTGGTTTCTTCTTTGGGCAGCGCGATCCCAATCCCCAGCCGGTCAATCCGCGCCGCCAGCGCGGTGGCCAGTACCAGTATTATCAGCCGCAGCAGCCGATGCAGCGGAGCTTCTGGTAGGGCACAGGGGCTGACGCCCTCCTGCAACTACCGCGCTTCGATCACGATCGCCTGGATCTTGCCCTCGATTGCCCCTAGCCCGTGGCGGGCTCGGAGTGCCTCGGCCACGAGGTCGGTCGCGGCCTGAAGCTTGCTGGCGTCCCTGGCCTCGATCTCGTTGCGCAGCGGCGTGCCCTGGCACAGCGCGATCGCGACATACTCCGCCGAGGGTGCACGGCTGATTTCAGTTCGTGTTTCGATCGCTATGTCGCGGAAGCCCGCACGTTCGAGGTCGGTCCTGATGACGTCCCTGTCGTGATAGCCGTGCGGCGTCCGGATCATGAAGCGGGGCGGATCGTCGGGAAACATCTTGCCGAGCGCAATTGTCGCCTCATGCGTCAGCACATTGTCCTCGATGCGGTCCCAGACGTTGAACACGAACGTGCCGTCGCCCTTCAGGACGCGCTTGACTTCCCCATATGCCTTGACGCGATCCGGAAAGAACATCGCGCCGAACTGGCAGCAGACCAGGTCGAATTCGGCGTTGCCAAAGGGCAGGGCCATGCCGTCCGCCTGGCGCCACGCGATGCGGTCGTCATCCGCCTGGCGCTGCGCCGCGACCGCGAGCATCGGCTCGTTGAGGTCGGTCGCGACGTAGCGGATGCCGCGCGGCAGCGCCGCTGCCACTGCGCGCGTCACCGCGCCGGTGCCCGCCGCGATCTCGAGCAGCACGGTAGGAGAGCGCGCCGCGACCCGTCTTGCGATGTCCTCCGCATAGACGGAGAAGATCATCGGGACCAGATATTCGTCGTAGAGCTTCGGGATCGAGCCGGCGAAAACCTTGTCAGTGCTGGACATGCTTGCCTCGCTGAAGGTTCGGACACGAGGCTCACATTACCACGGATTGCCGATTACCGCCCCAGCAGGGAGGTGAAGCCCGCCGGTTCCTGCATCGCCTTGCGCGCCTCCAGCGACATCGGCTCGAAGCGGCTGCCGCTGGAGATGCTAAGCCGGCTTTCGACGCCGCTCGATCCGGCGTAACAGCCTTCGGGCGTGTAGCTGACATAGCCGTCGTCGCCGAAGCCGATGGCGGTGAGCAGCATGCGGCGTTCGGCGATGTCCCAGACCTTGATGGTCTTGTCCTCGCTCGCGGAGATCAGCCGCGTGCCGCCCGGGAAGAACGCGACCGCCTCGACGTCTTCCTGATGGCCCGCAAAGCTTGCGAGCAGGCGGCCGCTCTCGGCGTCCCACAAATTCACCGACTTGTCGCGCCCGCCACCGCCCGTGACGATGCGTTTGCTGTCCGCCGACCAGCTCGCCGACACCACGTAGTCGCGGTGGCCGGCGAGCAGTCGCGATGCGCCGGTTCTGACGTCGAAGATCTTCGCGGAGCCGAGTTCCGCATCGGAGCCGGCGGTGACGATTCGTGTCCCGTCGGGCGAATAGGCCACGCGCAGCGCCTTGCGGCCGTAGGCATCCTTCGCGTCGATGGCGCCGCTGGTGCGATGAAACCTGATCTTGCCATCGAAGCCGGCCGAGACGAACTCGCCGGAGCCTGATGGCGCGTAGCTCAGCGAGCGCACCGCCACGCGCGCGGGATCGCCGCTCTGGTGATCGAGCCTGCTCTTGGCAAGCTCGCGCGTTCCGAGATTCCAGATCCGCACGACGCCGTCTTCGCCGGCCGAGGCCAGATATCTGAGCGAGGCCTCCGGCGCGAACGCGACCGCGAATTGTTTTGTGCCGGCATCGAACGTCAGACTCTGGCCGTCGCTCTTGAGATCCCACAGCTTGACCTTGCCGTCCCATCCGGCGGAGGCGAGCATCGTGCTGTCGGCCCAGTAGTCGAGCGCGTATACCGCGCCGGCATGTCCCTTCAGCACGCGCGTCTGCCGGAACGAGGATGCATCCCACAGCCGGATCGCGCCGTCGTCGCCGGCGGTGGCGATCTCCCGTCCGTTGGGAGCAACCGCGATGGCGCGGACGCTTGCGCCCTCGACATTGGGCTTGATCGAGACCGGAATGAAGGGCCCGCCGACGGCATCGCTGCCGCGCCGCGCCATTCGCGTGGTGCAGGTGGAGGACGGCACGGCGGCGACGCTCTTGGTCTCGCTTGCCGGTGGCGTGGCAAGCGCGAGCGGTGCGACGGTGGCAGGTGCGGCTGCAAGCTTCGGCGCGGTGACGGGTTTTGTCGGCTCCGGAGGCGGCAAGACCGGTGAGGGTGCCTTCTTGGCTTCGACCACGACGGCAGCCGGAGCTGGCGCTGGTGCGGGACGAACGGCCGCCGCGAGCTTGTTGCGCTGGGCCTTTGCGAGATCGGTGTAGAACCCGTTCGGATGTGCGGCGATGTAGAGGTCCCAGGCTTCCACCGTGCCGACACGCTCGGAAAATTCGTAGTCGCGCGATGCGCTGGTGTCGGTGGACGCAACGGGTGCAGGCGGCGGAGCAATGGGCGTTGCCGCCGGCGCCAGCACGACATCGTCGCCGCCGAGCGAGCCGTAGATGAACGGCTCCTGCTTGTTGGTCGTGGCCTGCAGCACCTCGTCGCGGACATAGCCGAACGCCTTGCGCAGATCGAGGCCCGGGGTTGCGAGGTGATGCGCCAGCGCGGTCGCGAACGGGCTGTTCTTGCCGTCGCCGTCGAGTGCGGTCAGACCGGCCTTGGCGGCAAAGGCCACCAGCGTGTTGGGACTCGACGGTTCGACCTTGGCAAGGCCGCGTGCGACCGCGCGCGAGGCCATCGTGCGCTTCATGTTCCTGGCGAACGGATTGTCGCGGCAGGCATCGAGAATGACGAGGCGCAGCCGTTTCGCCGGCTCGATGGCGACCAGAATGCGGTCGAGCCCGATGGTCTCGTCATAGACGTCGGTGTCGTTCTCGAGCTGGGCGTCGACCGGAACGATATAGTTGTTGCCGTCGATCTCGATGCCGTGGCCGGCGTAATAGACCACGGCGATATCGGCGCTGCGCGCCTTGGCACCGAAATCGCGCAAGGTTCGCCGCATGTCCTGGGCCGAGAGGTCGTTGCGCGCATCGACGACGGTGAAGCCGGCCTTCTTGAAAGTCTCGACCAGAAGGCCCGCATCGTTGGTGGCGTTGGCGAGCTTGGGCGCGCGCTGATAGGCCGAATTGCCCATCACCAGCGCCATGCGCTGGTCGGCAAGCGCCGCGGGCGGCTCGACAAGAAGCGTCAATGCGCCGAGAACAAAGAGATAAAAGAACTTCATCACGGCCCCCAAGCCGGGATCTGGAAATGCCGGAAAGAATATCCGACCGGGGCCGCAATACAATTTCTATTTGGTGCTCGCGGATGCTT
This sequence comes from Bradyrhizobium sp. YR681, assembly GCF_000282615.1. Taxonomy (GTDB): domain Bacteria; phylum Pseudomonadota; class Alphaproteobacteria; order Rhizobiales; family Xanthobacteraceae; genus Bradyrhizobium. Next base: position 27,699 of record NZ_AKIY01000292.1, read on the forward strand.
CTCCGCGTCGCAGCGCCTGCGGTTACGATTTCGTGACGACCTCGCGGATCGGTCGTGAGCCGTCCCAGCTCAAGGCCGCCTGCCGGACTTTTTCGAAGAACGGACCCTTGGCGCCGCTGATGTCGGAGATCTCGATCACGGTTCCCGGGTGCGCCTGCGTGTCGAAATAGGCAAAGCGGCCCTTGTCGCCGCCGATCTGGCCCTCGTGGCCGATCCTGTAGCCGAGCCCGAGCGCCTTGTCGTAGAGCACCTGGTAGTCGTGGCTCCAGTAGGACATATGCTGGAGGCCTTCATGGCCGGCATCCAGAAACTCTCTATAAAGCGAGGGCGCGTCGTTGCGCTGCTGGATCAGCTCGATCTGGAGATCGCCGGTGTTGGCGAGTGCAATGCTCATCTCGACGGCCGAGTCCTGGCCACGATGGCGGAACCAGTCGGTCTTGACGCGGTCCATGTAGTACCAGGGGCCGACGCCCATGGTTTCGATCCAGTGCTTCATCGCGGCCTGGATGTCCCGCACCACATATCCGTTCTGGCGCACCGCGCCGAAGATGCGGCTCATGCCCGCGCTCCTGTTCTGGTCACTTCGAAGCTATCGCATATGGCAGCGGAAGGATGCGGACGAGCACGGCCTGCATGGTTCGAGACGCCCGCTTTGGCGGGCTCCTCACCATGAGGGTCTGATACCTCGCTGCAAAACGGGACCTCATCCTGAGGGCCCGCCGCAGGCGGGCGTCTCGAAGGATGGCCGCAAGCGAGCTCTCCGCCACGTCTTACCCTCATTTACGATAACTCTGCGATTCACTTGACCTCGATCCCTGCGTCCTTGGCAACCTGCTTCCACGCCGCGATGTCGCGGGCGTTGATGTCGCGCTGCTCGTCGCCGGGGACGAATTGCGGCGTGATGCCGAGGCCCAGGAGCTTCTGCTTCACCTCGGCATCGTCGAGCGCGTCCTTGAGCGCTGCCGACAGCTTTTGCGCGATCGGCGGCGCAAGACCCGCCGGCGCATACATCGCCCAGGACAGGCTGCGGTCGAACGGCACGCCCTGTTCCTTGTAGCTGGCGACATCGGGAAGGCTCGGCGAGCGCTCGCCGCAGGCGGCCAGCGCCTTGATCGAGCCGTCCTTCACCAGAGGCGTCGCCGTCGCCACGTCGAGCGTCGCCAGCGAGATGTGGCCGCCGAGCAGGTCGCCCGCGAGCTTGGCGATGCCGTTGAACGGCACGTGCTCCATCTTGATGCCGGTCTGCTGCATCAGGATTTCCGCACAGAACTGCCCGGTCGAGCCGATACCCCAGCTGCCGTACTGGATCGCTTGGCCCTTCCTGGCGAGCGCAACCAGTTCCTTGATATCATTGGCGGCAAAGTCCTTGGTCGCCACCAGGATGATCGCGGAGACGCCGACGCGCCCGATCGTCGTAAAATCCTTGATCGAATCGTAGGGCAGCTTCGGATAGATCGCCGGCGCCAGCACATGCGTGGTCATGCCGCCGACGGTGATGGTGTAGCCGTCATTGGGCGAGGTCGCGACCATCTGCGTGCCGAGCGTGCCGGCAGCGCCCGTGTGGTTCTCGATATAGATGCTCTGCCCGAGCGTCTTGCCCATCTTGTCGGCGAGCAGCCGGCCGACCACGTCGCCGCCGCCGCCGGCCGCATAGGGCAACAGCATGCGGATCTTGCGGGTGGGATAGGCGGCTGGATCTTGCGCCTGGGCCGGCAAGGCCGCCGACAGCAATGCGAGAAACGAAAGCGTGACGGTACGCAGCATCATGATGGCATTCCCTGATCTTCGAAACGAAATCTGTAGGCATCGCGGTGCCTGACAACGCGTCCCGCGGTCGGCGCCGGAAAATGGCCGGTGAGCAGATAGCTTGGCGTGTCCGCAAGCTCCTCCAGCAGCGCCATCCGCGTCGCAACCGCGGCGGCCGGATCGACATCGGCGGCGTTCGACAGCCACGGCGCGGCGCACTGGATCGGATGATGGATGACGTCGCCCGACATCACCGCGTGATCGTGGCCGCCATTGAGGTGGATCTGCATGTTGCCGGCGGTGTGCCCGGGCGCCGGCGCGAAGCGCAAGGCGGCGTCGCGATCGGCAAACAGGTGATGGTCGGTCTCGACCAGCTCGGCAAGGCCGGCTGCGACCACCGGCAGCACGGAATCCTCGAACGAGCCGTGATTCACCGGGCTCTTTGGCGCGGCATTGTGTGCGGCCTCGAAGTGCCGGTACTCCTCGCGCCCCATCAGATAGCGGGCGTTCGGGAAGCTCGGCACCCAGCGGCCGTCGAGGAGCCGCGTGTTCCAGCCGACGTGATCGACATGCAGGTGCGTGCACATCACGAAGTCGACCTCTTCTGGCGTAACGCCCAGCGCCCGCATGTTGTCGAGATAGGGCTGGTTCAGATCGTTCCACACCGGCACGCGCGGCCGCTTCTTGTGATTGCCGCAGCAGGTGTCGACGATGGCGGTCCAGCGCGGCGTCCGCACGAGATAGGAGTGATGGCTGAGGATGAAGCGGCCGGTCTCCGGCTCGATATAGCGGTGGTCGAGCCAGCTCCGGTTCTCCGCGATCACGGCGTCGGTGACGTTGGCGAACAGCCAGGTCTTGTCGAACGCAAGCGAAGCGATCTCGCTGACGAGATCGACCCGCATGCTGCCGATCCGCAACCCCCGCATGCTTCAGTTCTTCAGGAGGTCGCCGAACGGCACCCAGCGCGTGCCGTCGAAGCGGATGAGCTGGAGGCTGGTCATCGGCGTATAATGCCCGGGCGAGTTGTTCACCGCGGTGCCGTTGATCAGCATCGGTAGCTTGACGTCCTTGAGCGACGTCGCCTGCTTCATCACATTGGCGCGGGTAAGGTCGTTGCCGGACGCCTTCAGCACCGTGACCAGCGTCTGCGCGATGGTGTAGCCGTAGACGTTGAGCCAGTCGCTCTTGTTGGCGTCGGGCAAATATTTGTCCATGAACGTCAGCCATTCCTTGTAGCCGGCATCGTCCTTGTTGGCCGGATCGGTCGCGTCCTTCAGATACTGGCTGGAGATGACGCCGGTCGAATTGTCCTTGCCGGCCGGCTCCAGCACGCCGCTGATCGAGGCCGAGACGTTGGAGATGATGGTCACGGGCTTCCAGCCGATCTCGCCGATCTTGCGGATCGCCTGCGCCGCAAACTTCGGCGTCGCCGCGACCAGCACCACGTCCGCGCCGGCGGTCTTGAGCTGGAGAATTTGCGTGTCCACGGTCGGCGCGGAGGTCTCGTAGGCCACGCGCGCGACAATGGCTTCGCCGCTGCCGAGTCCTTCCTCCAGCGCCTTCAGATAGTCCTTGCCGAGATCGTCGTTCTGGTAGAGCACCCCGATCTTCGCATTGGCGTGGCTCGCCCTGATGTATTTGGCGTAGGCGATCGCCTCATCGCGATAGGTCGGCTGCCAGCCGACGGTCCACGGGAAATTCTTCGGGTCGTCCCACTTCGCCGCGCCGGAGCCCAGAAAGAGCTGAGGCACCTTGCGGTCGTTGAGATATTTGTGCACGGCGCTGTTGGTCGGCGTGCCGACGCCGCCGAAGATCAGCAGCACTTCCTCGCTCTCGACCAGACGCCGTGTCTGCTCCACCGTCTTCGGCGGGCTGTAAGCGTCATCGGCGATGATCATCTGGATGCGCCGCCCGTTGACGCCGCCATCGTCGTTCACCTTGCGGAAATAGGCTTCGGCCGATTTCGCGATCTGCGCGAACGCCGAGACCGGGCCGCTGAGTGGCGCAGTGGTGCCGATCTTGATGGTCTTGTCGTCGGCGCCGGGATCATACTTGCTTTGGGCAGAAGCGGCGCCGGCTGCGAGCAGCGGCAACAGGATGCAGGCCGCACCCAGGCGAAGGCGGGCAAAGCGCGCCATGACGTTGTCTCCCCAAATTGCTCTCCGCCTCTCAAGGGGCGGAGTTGAAACGCGAGAACAGCGCCGGCAAGCGGACTTGCGGGCCGCGACCGTTGCCGCCAGACTGGCGAAACGAACGATCGTTCGTACGGTTGACTAGCGAACGATCGTTCGTTAGTCAAGCCGTCATGGCTGTCCACACCACCAGCGCGGCGGAAGCGGCCGCGCCCACCACCCGCGAGCGCATCCTCACCGAGGCGCTCGATCTGTTCGCGCAGAGCGGCTATGGCGGCGCCTCGATGCGCGAGCTCGCCCGCCGCGTCGGCATCCGCGAGAGCAGCCTCTACAATCACTTCTCCGGCAAGGCTGCGATCCTGGAAGCGATCGTCAGCGAGCATGGTCCCGCCAGTTCGGCGAGTAGGCTTGAAGAACCGCGCTACAAGCAGCTCGCGCGCCAGCCCGCCGCGTTCTGCCGCCAGTTTGCATTGGACCTCGTCGAGCAATGGTCCGATCCGCGCGAGCACCAGTTCCAGAAGGTCATCACCGCCGAGCGTAACCGCGTGCCCGGCATCCGCGCCAAGTTCGCCGACCATTTCTATGCGCGCGAGCAGAGCATGATGACGGACTATTTTCGCGGTTTTGCGCTTGCGGGTCTCGTCTCGACGCCGGACCCGCGCGAGACCGCGCGGCTGTTCGCGGCGGGCCTGATCTATATCCGCCTCGAACATTATGTGATGGGCGCGGCGCCCTCGCCGCGGCCGAAAGTGATCGAGGCGATCGACCGCTATCTCGCCTTCTTCCTGTCGCTGATCGCGGCGGATAGCGGGACGAACGACAACAAGAAACGAAAACCCAAGGGAGAAACGCGTGGCAAGGCTGCCCCTGATTGATCCGGAGACGACGAGCGGCGACATCCGCGCCTCGTTCGACCGCATGCCGGTCAAGCTCAACATCTTTCGCATGATGGCCCATGCCGAGGCCAACATGATTCCGGCGATGCGGCTCGGCAATTCCATCCTGCACAAGCAGAAGCTCGGCGCGGTCAACCGCGAGCTCTTGATCCTCCAGGCTGCCCAACTCGAAGGCGGCGCCTATGAATGGCGCCAGCACGTGCCGATCGCGCTCGGCGTCGGCTGCACGCAGGGGCAGGTCGATGCGGTCGAACGCAGCGATTATGACTCAACCGCGCTGAGCGAGGCCGAACGCGCGCTGCTGAAGTTCGGCCGCGAGGTGGTCGAGAACGTCCGCGTGCCCGAGGCTATCTTCGCCGCTGCGCGAAAACATTTCAGCGACCAGGAGATCGTCGAGTCCATCGTCGCGCTCGGCTTCTACATGATGATGGCGCGCCTCACCGAGGCGACGGAGACCGATCTCGATCCCGCGGCCGGCATGACGGTCTATGACGGCGGCAAGAAGTAGGGCGGCTGACATGGCGGACACAGAGAGCAAGCCGGACCGTTACGTCCGTCCCCCGAGCGCGGAGTCGCTTGGCGAAGCGCCGGGCAGGGGGCGCCTGACGGGACGCCGCATCCTGATCGTCGGCGGCGGCCAGCGCGTGTTCGACGCGGCCACCGATCCGATCGGCAACGGCCGCGCCATGAGCATCTTGTGCGCACGCGAGGGCGCCAGGGTCGCGGTCGCCGATCTCAACCGCACCTCTGCGCAGCAGACCGTCAAGCACATCACCGACGAAGGCGGCGAGGGCTTTGCCATCACGGCCGACGTCACGTCCGAAGCCGACGTGCAGCGCATGATCGACGAAGCCCACCGCGCCATGGGCGGCCTCGACGGCATGGTGCTGAACATCGGCACCTTCGGCAAGACCGGCCTCGATAACGTCAGCCCGGAGGAGTGGAACAGGATCTACGACGTCAATGTCCGCGGCCCGATGCTGTGCTGCCGGGCCGGCCTGCCGAAGTTCGACAATGGCGGCGCGATCGTCTTCATCTCCTCGATCGCCGCGCTGAAAGCGGGATCGCAGATGGCGGTGTATGACTCCTCGAAAGCCGCGCTTGGCGGCCTGATGCGCAACATCGCCCATCTCGGCGCGCGCCGCGGCATCCGCGCCAACCTCGTCTATCCCGGCCTCGTCGACACCCCCAATGGCCGCGAAGCCGGCGCCGGCCGCCCCAATCGCGGCAAGGGCCACGTCCCCTTCGGCCGCCAGGCCACGGCCTGGGAGATCGCCTACGCCGTGCTGTTCTTCCTGTCGGATGAAAGCGTCTATGTCACCGCGCAGACGCTGGCGGTCGATAGCGGTTTGAGCGGGATGTAGGTCACCATCCGTAGCCCGGATGGAGCGAAAGTGTAATCCGGGTTTCGTGCCTGCGGAAGATCGCCCCGGATTGCGCTGCGCTCCATCCGGGCTACAGGCATCCACCACACCCACCGCCGTCATCCTTCGAGGCGCGCAAGGGCGCGCACCTCAGGATGACGGCGTGCTTGCGGACACAAAAGGGGGTCTATCGCACCTGCGATCGCGCGCGACAGATCAGATGGTCGAGCGAGATGTTGCCGGGCCCGTAAGCCATGAGGGCCAGCGCCATCGCCGCCCAGGTGAGATGGATCGGCCAGCCGTCGGGTACGGTGAGCTCGACGATCAGGGTCATGAACAGCAACCCGAGCCCGGCGAACCTCGTGCCGAGGCCCAGCACCAGCAGGATCGGAAACATGATCTCTCCGCATCCCGACAGGAAGGCCATCACCGTCGGTACCGGGAAATGATAGGGCCCGCCGGGCAGATGCAGCATGAACTCGTCGCTGAACAGCGTCACCGCGGTGTCGTTGAGCCGGAGAAAGCCGCCCCATTTGAGAATGCCGGAACGCCAGAACGGCACCGCAAGCGCCACGCGCAGCACGAGCTGAACGATCGACGGCACGGCAATCGTCTGCACCAGATGATTGGCCCTGTCGACCAGCAGTCCGAGCGGTGGAAGGCTGCTGCTTGCGGGCATGCGCTGGTCCGTGATCATTCTGCATCTCCAAAAGCGATTGAGGTGAAAGCGCCGGCATCGATCAAGCCTGCGATGTTGGCGGCGATGTCGAATTCGGCGGATGCAAAGAATGCGTTCGCCGCGGCTGCGCCGAGCGTTTGGCCGCACATCAGGTAAGCGGCGAAGACGGCGCCGCCGGGCGGAAGGTGTCGCACAGCGACGTCGAATCCGGGCCGGGTGATGAGCGCGTCCTCCGGCGCGGAAGCGTCGATGCGGGCCGCAGGTGCGCTGTCGCGGTTGGCGGCGAAGATCGTCACGGCTGAATATTGAGAGAGCACGATCTGCGCCGCTGGATGCGGCAAGAAAACGAGATGGCTGAGCTGGTCCGGTGCAATTGCGGACAGCTGCGCCGGCGACAGCGGCGGTGCATCCGCGGCATGATAGGCATCGAGCCAGGCGCGCTCGATGCGGGCGACGTCGCCGAGCCAGGGCAGGTCTCGCGCATGCTGGTAGGTCTCGACGAAATCCGGGAAGTTGCGCCCATAGTCGAACAGCAGCGGAGAGGTCGGCGGCGTGCTGCGGACATGGACGCGCGCCATGGCGCGGAAGAAATCGGTGCCGGTGATGCGCTGCACCGCCGGATAGATCGCGGCCAGCGCGTCGACCAGGCTGACCGTGACGTTGTTGCGATAGACGTCATAGCGCCGGCCCGCTGGCTTGCCGTTCAGGCCGGCCACGGCTGAGGGCACCTCGCGCGCAGGATCGAGCAGCCCCGGCGCAAAGGCTGCCGCAAAGCCAGGGTCAGCTTCAGGCTGCACGGCGATCCTCCGCGCTTGCAGCGGGCTTGCAACGATCGAGGATGTTTTGCGCGGCAGCCGCCTCCTCACGCAGGACCGGCCAGTCCGGGATGTTGCTGTCCCATTCGATCAGCGTCGGCACGGGGCCGCGGCGCGTCACGATGATTTCGAACAGTTTCCACACGGCATCGGCGACCGGGCCATCATGGCTGTCGATCAGGAGAAGATTGCCGTCATCGTCGGTCTGCTCGGCGTGGCCGGCAAGGTGAATCTCTCCGACATGACCAAGCGGAAAATCGGCGAGATAGTCGAGCGCGGAGAAGCCGTGATTGGTCGCGGACACGAACACGTTGTTGATGTCCAGCAGCAGGCCGCAGCCGGTGCGCGCCACGACCGCGCGAATGAAATCGGTCTCGCTCATCGCGGATTCGCGGAAGGTCACATAGGTCGACGGATTCTCCAGCAGCAGCGGCCGGCGGATCGCCTCCTGCACCTGCTCGATGTGATCGCAGACGCAGGCCAGTGTGGCCTCGGTATAGGGCAGCGGCAGCAGGTCGTTGAAGAAGCTGGTTTCATGCGTCGACCAGGCCAGATGCTCGGAGACGAGTGCGGGCTGATAACGTGCGACGAGGCTGCGGAAACGCGCCAGATGCGCCTTGTCGAGCGGCTGCGGTCCGCCGATCGACATGCAGACGCCGTGCAGGGACAGCGGGTGGTCGCGGCGGATCGTCTCCAGCGCGCGATGCGGCGGGCCGCCCGCACCCATGTAGTTCTCGGCGTGCACCTCGAAGAAGCCGGCTTGCGGGCCGGCCTCCAGCATCGCAGCGAGATGTTCAGGCTTGAAGCTGGTCCCGGCAACGCCGCCGATCGGAAGCGAAAAGCGGAGCGGCACGGTGGCCGGCTTGATGGCCTTGATCATGATGCTTCTCCGCTTTGTCCTGTTGGCGAGGCGCGTCGGCTGGCCGGCGTCAGACCGGCTTCAGAGAACCCTTCTTGCCGCCGGGCAGGTCGATGCTGGTGCACGTGCCGCCCTGGACGAATTTCCAGGCATTGCCCTGGAAGTCGACGGTCGAGGTGCCCTGGCAGGTCGTGCCCGGGCCCGCGGCGCAATCGTTCTGGCCTTTCAGTGCGACGCCAAAACACTTCTCCTTCTTGGCGGCGACGGCGGCCTCGGCCTCGGCCTTGGTCAGCGGGGCGGCGGCGGCGAGGGTCGCGAGCGCGGTCGAGATGGCGCCGGCGAGAGCGAGCGTGGTGATGGCGTGTTTGGCAGACATCGGTGTTCTCCTGTTCAAGATTGCATCGCTTGGCAAAGCGAAGGCGCATTGTCCCGTTCGCCTCGTTCGTTGCCCGCGTTACCAATCGGGCGGCTCACGAGTTCGTGAGGCGGTCGAATGAGGCGCACGCGCGGTACGCTTGGGGCCAGGATTAGCGCCAGGCGGTCGCTCAAATCCAATGCCTTGGCGCTATCGAGACGTTAGCCGGAGGGCATTGGATGCAGCCGCCGGCATCTGCGAGCGGTAACGAACGGGCGCACGCGACGTAGAGCTATCAGGCGAGCCAGCCACAGGGCGGAATTGGCGATGAAGGTCTTCCCCGAGCAGCTTCACGCGATCGCAAGGCTGACGGTCAGCATCCGCCTCGCAATATCCACGCTGGTCCTGGCAGCGATCCTGCTGACGGCGTCGCTCTCCAGCCTGCTGTGGTGGCGCACGGCGGAGGCGACGAGCCGGCAGCTCGCTTCCACCATCAACGAGCAGATCGTGGCGGCGGTGCGCAAGGAGGTCGCGGCCATCGTCGACGAGGCACGCGCCGCGCACACCGCGATCCGCACCCTGTTCCTCCAGAACGTGCTCGACACCCGCGAGGCCGACAAGCGCGAGTTCGTGTTTCTCTCGCAATTGCAGTCGCAGGCGACGATCTCCTGGGTCGCCTTTGGCTGGCCCGACGGGTCGTTCTTCGCCGCGCACAAGCTCGGCGACCGCCGGCTGGAGATGATGGAGATCTCGCTGACCGATCATCCCGGACAGCGTCGCGTCGATGAATATGACGTGGTGCCCGGCGATATCGAATTCGCCAATCGCCGCTTCGAGCCGACCGATTTCCGCGTCGCCGGTCAGGCCTGGTTCAAGGCCGGGCTCACCGCCGAAGAGCCGCAATGGTTCAGGGTGATGGACCATCCGACCGGCGAGCGGCCGTCGATTGCCTTTGCCGGCCCGATCGACGTCTATCAGGAGCGGCAGGGCGTTCTTGCCGTCGTGATCGAACATACAAGGCTTGCGCGCTTCCTGTCGCAGCTCGAGGTCGGGCGTACGGGAACGGCGTTCATCGTCGATGGTAGCGGCGAGCTCGTCGCAGCGCCCGACAAGGATGCCGACGAGCTGCATCCGGCCCGCGGCGACACCAGGCTGCTTCCGCTCGCGCGCGTCGCGCTCGACGCGGCGGGCGAGGCCGGCCGCAAGGAGGCCTGGCGGAGCCGGCTCATTTCAGGCGGCGCGGCTTACGAGTTCGCGCTGACACCTTTGCCGTTTCCCGGCTGGTCGCTCGCGACCGTGATCCCTGAAGCCGAATTTCTCGGGCCCGTCGAGACGACGCTGCGGCGGCTGATCGTCGGCCTTGCCATCGGTTCCGTGCTGGCGGCATTGGCCTCGGCCATGCTGGCGCGCTCCGTCATTGCCGCGCCGCTGTCGCGCGTCGTTGGCGAGCTTCGCCATGTCGAGGCGTTTGCGCTGGAACAGGTCCGCCGCCATCCGTCGCGGCTCAAGGAGATTGCCAGCCTGTCGGGTGCCATCGCCGAGATGGCGTCCGGTCTGTCCGCGTTCCGCAAATTCATCCCGGCCGATCTCGTCCGCGCGCTGTTGCGCCAGGGCGTCGAGGCGCGGCCCGGCGGTAGCATTCAGGAGCTCAGCGTGATGTTCATCGACATCGCCGGCTTCACCGGACTGTCGGAGCGGCTCGGCGACCGTGTCGTGCCGCTGCTGTCACGCTATCTCGACCTCTCGTCGGAGATCATCGTTGCCAATGGCGGGACCATCGACAAGTTCATCGGCGACGCCGTCATGGCGTTCTGGGGTGCGCCGCAGCCGCAAGAGGATCACGCGGCGCGGTGCTGCCGCGCGGCGCTGGCCTGCCGCAGGGCGATCGAACAATCCGGCTTGGCAGACGATATCGGCCAGCCGCTCCAGATCCGCATCGGCATCAACTCCGGCCGCATGCTGGTCGGCAATATCGGCTCGGAGCTGCGGCTGAACTATACAGTGATCGGGGATGCCGTGAACGTCGCGAGCCGGCTCGAAGGCGCCAACAAATCCTATGGAACGCATATCCTGATCGGCGAGACGACCGAACGTCTCGCGCGTGGCGCCGTCGTCACCCGTGAGGTCGACAGCATCGCGGTCTACGGGCGGGAAGAGGGGCTCGCCGTCCACGAACTCATCGGGATCTTGGATGACGGCGCGATGGCGGCGGGTTGGATCGCGGATTACGAGCGCGGTCTCGCCAACTACCGCGCGCGGCGGTTTGCCGCCGCGCTCGCCGATTTCGAGGCCGTCCTGAGCGTGCGAAGCCACGATCGTCCGGCCGAACTGATGCGCGACCGCTGCCGGAAGCTTGTTGACGCCGCGCCCGATGCGGCGTGGCGCCCGATCGCCGCGTTGACGGCAAAATAGCCCCGAGGTGAGCACCGAGTGGTCCGCATGAGTCTGCCATTGCAGGCGCATTGCGCCGGTCCTGTTTTGCCCGGTCCCATCCGAGATTCAGATTGCAACCAGTAGCCGTTCCGCATAATAAAATTGGACAAATGACCAAATAACATGGTCGCGCGCCGAAGGGGCGCGGTTCGGGACGGGAAGCGCAGCATGTCGCAGGACGGATTCGGACTGGCGGGCGTGATCGGCATGCCGGTCGCCCATTCGCGCTCGCCGGTCATCCACAATTACTGGCTGAAGGCGCACGGCATCCGCGGCTCCTATGTGCCGCTGGCGGTGAAGCCGGAGCGGCTGGAGGATGCGCTCGACGGGCTGATCGCGCTCGGCTTCCGCGGCTGCAACGTCACCATGCCGCACAAGCAGACGGCGATGCCGCTGCTCGACCACGTCAACGAGACCGCGAGGCGCATCGGCGCCGTCAACACCATCGTGGTCGAAGCGGACGGCACGCTCTCCGGCTTCAACAATGACGGCAACGGCTTTGTGCAGAGCCTGCGCGATGCCAGGGCCGACTGGCGCGGCGATGCGGGGCCGATCCTGCTGCTCGGCGCAGGCGGCGCCTCACGCGCGGTCGTCGTGGCGCTGCTCGAAAATGGCGCGCGCGAGATCCGCATCGCCAATCGCACGGCGGAGAAAGCGCAGGCGATCGCGAAGGAATTCGGTTCCGCCATCAGCACCGTTGCGTGGGACGATCGCGGCGCCGCGCTCAGCGATGTCGCCCTGCTCGTCAACTGCACCGATCGCGGCATGGTCGGCAAGGACGCGCTGGAGATCGATCTGTCGCAGCTGAAGCCCACGACGCTCACCGCCGACCTGATCTACACGCCGCTGGAAACGCCGTTCCTGGCCGAGGCCCGCGCGCGCGGTTGCGTCACCGTGAACGGACTCGGCCTGCTGCTCAACCAGGCCCGGCTCGCCTTCAAGGCCTGGTTCGGTGTCATGCCCGACGTGACGCCCGAACTGATCAAGGCCATTGAGGCAACGTTCTGATACGAACACCGGGGAGCTTTGCGCCATGACACTACCGGCGTCCCCCAGGATCGACTGCCACATCCACGCCATCGATCCCGTCCGCTTTCCCTACGCTGCCGACACCCCGTACCGGCCGAGCGGGCAGGAGATTGCGCCCGCAGCCCAGCTGATCCGGGTGTTCGACGCCTTTGATGTCCGCCACGCGCTCGTCGTCGCCACCAACACCGGCTATGGCAGCGACAGCCGCATCCTGCTCGACACCTTGAGGCAGGGCGGCGGCCGTTTCAGGGGCGTTGCCGTCGTCGAGAACGACGTCGAGATCGAAGAGCTCGAACGGTTGAAGGCGGCCGGCGTGATCGGCGTCGCCTTCAACGTGCCGTTCCACGGCGCCGACTATTATCTTAAGGCCGCGCCACTGCTGGAGAAGCTGACCAGCCTCGACCTGTTCCTCCAGATTCAGGTCGAGCAGGACCAGTTGCTCGATCTGCTGCCACTGATCGAAAAATCGGACGTAGCTCTGGTGTTCGACCATTGCGGCCGTCCCTCGGTCGCGCAAGGATTGCAGGGCAAGGCCTTCCAGGCGCTGCTGGCCGTCGGCCGCGAACGCGACGCGCACGTCAAGCTGTCCGGTTATTACAAGTTCTCGCAGCAGCCGCATCCCTACAACGACACTTGGCCGTTCATCGCCGCGCTGGTCGAGGCCTTCACGCTCGACCGCTGCGTCTGGGGCTCGGACTATCCGTTCCTGCGCGCGCCGGAGCGGCTGGATTACGGCCCGTTGCTCGCGGTGCTGACAAAGCTGTTTCCGGATCCTGGCGATCAGCATCGCCTGTTATGGCGAACGCCGGCGAGGCTGCTCGGCTTCGACGAGGCGGCGGACACAACAAGATAACACAAAACGGGAGGGAGAACGTCATGAGGCACTTTACAGGGCCGGTCGGCATCGCGATTGCCGCATCGCTGTGGGCGAGCGTCGCGCAGGCGCAGACCACGGTCTATATCCCCGACGTGATCGAGCTCTCCGGACCCGGCGCGGTGTCCGGCACCAACTGGCGCGACGGCGTCGCGCTCGCCGTCGACGAGATCAACAATGCCGGCGGCATTCTGGGCCGCAAGATCCAGACCGAGCATCTGGACACCCAGAGCAATCCCGGCATCTCGCGCGCACAGGTGCAGAAGGTGTTGGACAAGGATCCCTATGTCGTGCTCGGGCCGATCTATTCCGGCTCGGTCAAGGTCAACATGGCGCTGACGCAACAAGCCGAGATCCCGCAGATCGTCGGCGCCGAGGCCGCCGACATCACCACGCAGGGCAATCCCTTCGTGTTCCGCACCGCCTTCGGCCAGCAGTTTTCGATGCCGAAGATCGCCAACTATCTGCACGACAAGCTCAAGGTGAAGACGGTCGCGGTGGTGTGGGTCAACAACGATTTCGGCAAGGGCGGCCGCGACAATTTCGTCAAGGAGATGAAGGCGCGCAATATCGAGATCGCAGCTGACATCTCCACCGAGCAGGGCCAGGTCGATTTCGGCTCGGACGTCATCAAGCTCAAGAGCGCCAGGGCCGACGCGATCTTTGTCTACACCAACGAGGAGGAGAGCGCGCGCTTCCTGATCGAGGCGAAGCGGCAGGGTATCGCAACGCCGCTGTTCGGCGAGACCACGCTGCTGAGCCAGAAGGTGGTCGAGCTCGCCGGCCCCGCCGCCAACGGCGTGCGCGGCCATGTCGGCTTGTCCGCCGATGCGCCGGTGCCGGCGATCGAGGCGTTCACCAACAAGTTCAGCGCGCGCTTCAAATACCGGCCCGACCACAACGGCATCAAGGGCTATACCGCGGTCTATCTCGTCAAATACGTCACCGAAAAAATCGGCAAGTTCGACAGCAAGGCCTTCGGCGCGGCGATGAAGGGCCTGACGCTGACGCCCGACAAGGCGCCCGGCATGCTGATGGAAGCCAGCTGGGACCAGAACGGTGACATCGACCGCGCCAGCTTCCTCGCCGAGATCATCGACGGCAAGCAGAAGATCGTCGAGACGCTGCCGAAGCTGAAGGCCGGCAAGGGCGAGTAAGGCACCTGTGGCCGTGCAGCCCGGATGGAGCGCAAGCGAAATCCGGGTCCGCGTCCTCAGGGCGACGGCGCGACCGTGACCGCAGCGTGAATTCAGCGCGAAAGACCCTGGACTGCGCCTTGCCTTGGCGGCTTTCCCGCGCGACAATGGCGGCATATTGAAGCCTTAAGTTGAGACAGCGCCGGCTGCCCGGCGATCGATTTCGTCAGAACCATTTGTTTTCCGGAGCCGTCATGCGCGTGATCTGGGTCGACGGAGAGCCGCACAAAGTGGATGTCGAAGGCGACATGCCCCTGTTGTGGGTGCTGCGCGACGAAGTAGGCGCCACCGGTCCGAAATATGGTTGCGGCATCGCGATGTGCGGAGCCTGCACGGTGTATGTCGACGATCGGCCCGTGCGGTCGTGCTCGCTTCGGATCGGTGATGTCGCCGAGGGCGCCAAAGTGACTACGATCCGGGGGCTCGGAACGCCGCAGGCGCTGCATGCGGTGCAGGCGGCGTGGATCGAGCATCAGGTGGCGCAGTGCGGCTATTGTCAGCCCGGGCAGATCATGGCCGCGGCGGCGCTGCTGCACGACAAGGTGGCGGGAAAGCCGCCGCTGTCCGACGCGGATCTCGACGATCATATCAACCACGCGATGTCGGCCAATCTCTGCCGTTGTGGCACCTACATGCGCATCCGCGCCGCCATCAAGAGCGCAGCCGCGAAACTGCAAGGACAAAGGCCGTGAGCCGCGCCGGTACGATCACGCGGCGCCTCGCGCTGCTCGGAGCGGCCGGCGTGGCCGGCGGTCTCGTCTTCGGCTTCTACTATACCGAGCCGTTCCGCGTGAACCGGCGCCTCGGCAGCGGCCTGCAGAAGGGCCAGCACATGCTGACGCCCTATGTGCGGATCGACCGTGACGGCGTCACCATCATCACGCCGCGCGCCGATCTCGGCCAGGGCGCGTACTCCATCCAGGCCGCACTCGTCGCCGAAGAGCTGGACATTGCCTGGAACGACATCAAGGTCGATCCGGGCGCGCCCAGCTCGGTCTATTACAACGCCCGGGTCATCAGGGAGGGCCTGCCGGTTGCCGCCACCAATGGCCGGCTCGATTCGATCGCAGAAATCATCAGCGACGGTGTCGGCAGGTTTTTGGGACTTCAGTTGACCGGCGGCTCGTCGACGGTGGCCGATTCCTGCAACAAGCTTCGCCTCGCCGGCGCCGCCGCGCGCGAGGTGCTGCTGCGTGCGGCCGAGACGCAGACGGGCATTGCCAGGGACAAGCTGGTGACACGCGACGGTGCGGTGATCGTCCCGGGCGGACGCGCGCTCAGCTATGCCTCGCTTGCCGAGATCGCGGCGACGATCGCGGTGCCGACTGACGTCAAGCTCCGCGACGAGAGGGACTGGCGCTATCTCGGCAAGCCGATGCAGCGGATCGACATGGTCGCCAAGTGCACGGGCACGGCCACGTTCGGCATCGACATCCGGCTGCCCGGCATGGTCTACGCCACGGTCTGCGCCAATCCGAATCTCGGCGGCGCGCTGCGGAGCTATGACGATTCCCTGGCCGCGAAGGCGCGGGGCGTCCTCAAGATCGTCCCGGTCAAGGGCGGCGTCGGCGTCATCGCCGACAATACCTGGCGCGCCTTCCAGGCCGCGAAGCTCATCAAATTCGAGTGGGGCAAGGCGCCCTATCCCGCGAGCAGCGCAGCGATGTTCAGGAAGGTGAAGGCCTCCTTCGTCCCGAAACGCCGCGACAGTCGCTGCAAGAACGAAGGTGACGTCGATGCCGCGCTCGCCGGCGCAAAGGTGATCAAGGCCGAATACCGCGTGCCTTACCTTGCCCATGCGCCGCTCGAGCCGATGAACGCCGTGGTCCAGCTCAAGGACGGCCGCCTCGATATCTGGACGGGAACGCAGATTCCGGCGTTCCTGGTCAAGACGGCGCGGGAGATGACCGGGCTTGCCGCCGACGACGTCCATGTTCACGCACAGCTGTGCGGCGGAAGTTTCGGTCGCCGCCTGGAGGACGACTATGTGCGTCAGGGCATCGAGCTCGCAATGGCGTATCAGGGCCATCCGATCAAGATGACGTGGACGCGCGAGGAGGACATGACGCACGACTTCCCGCGTCCGCTCGCGGTCGCCCGCATGCGCGGAGCTGCGAAGGATCGCCAGGTCGATGCCTACGATCTCGCCATCGCGTCTCCTTCCGTGGTCGCCTCGCAGTTCGGTCGCTTGAGCCTGTCCATACCGGGACCCGACATGGCGATCGTCGCCGGGGCCTGGGATCAGCCGTTCAGGATTCCGCACTACCGCGTCACGGGCTATCGCGTGCCGGAACTCGTGCCGGTCAGTTCCTGGCGATCGGTCGGCGCGTCCGGCAACGCCTTCATGCACGAGTGCTTCCTCGACGAGCTGATCCATGCCGCCGGTGCCGATCCGCTCCAGGAGCGGCGCAGGCTCTGCTCGCACGGGCCGTCCAGCGAGGTGCTCAAGGCCATCGGGGAGATGTCGGACTGGGGCCGCGACCTCGGGCCCAACCGCGGACGGGGTCTTGCGTTCACACTGTCTTTCGGCGTGCCCGTCGCCGAAGTGGTCGAGGTCACCGCCACGCCGGATGGCGAGCGGAGGATCATCACGATCGATCGTGTCTGCGTCGCGGCCGAGGTCGGCAAGGTGCTGGACCCCGACAATCTGAAAAACCAGGTCGAAGGCGCTGTGATCTGGGCGCTCGGGCACGCGATGAATGCCGAGCTCACCTTTGCCGACGGCAAGGCCGTTCAGACCAACTATCATCAGTATGAGGGCATGCGGCTGCATCAGGCGCCGCGGATCGAGGTCAAGGCGCTCGAGACCACCGGGCTCGCGCACATCCGCGGCATCGGCGAGCCCGCCGTTCCGCCGGCCGCGCCCGCGCTCGCCAACGCCATCTTCGCCGCGACCGGGATCCGGGCGCGCCGACTGCCGCTGATCAGCCATGACAAGATCAGGTTCGTCTGAGAGGAGGGGCCAATGATCCGCTACGCGCTCGCCATCCTGCTGGTCGCGGGTCCCGCGCAGGTGCTGGCCCAGGATTCCACGCCCGGCCTCGAGCTTTGGGGCAAGATCCACGAGGTCTTCTCGCACCCGCGCTGCGCCAATTGTCACGTCGGAACCGATCGCGTGCCGATGTGGTCCGGACCGGAATACGGAGCCGCGCCGCGGCCGCATGGCATGAACATCAGTGGCAAGGGCGCCGACGACGGCGCCAACTATCTCGTCTGCACGACCTGTCACTCGAAGCAAAACTCCGCTACGCCGCACGGTCCGCCCGGGGCTACGAGTAAGGGCGTCGCGGAGTGGAAGCTCGCGCCGGTCGAGATGCAGTGGTTCGGCAAATCGAGTGCCGAGATCTGCAAGCAGTTCAAGGCCAAAGAGAGCAATGGCAATCGCGAGATCGCCGCGCTCGCTCATCACGTCACGACGGAGCCTCTGGTTCTCTGGGCATGGACGGTCGAGTCGGAACGAAAGCCGCCTTATTCGGCGAAAGAGCTCGGCAAAATCGTTGAGGATTGGGGCATGGCCGGTGCGCCCTGTCCGACGAAGTAGAGAAATTTGCGCTCATCGAACCCGTTGGCAAAACAGGCCCATCTCGCGCATGATGCGCGGATGATATCGGCCACATGCCTCCCGGACAGCTCCACGACATGAAAACCACGCTGCTCAGATCCGAAGACTACACCCGCTCGCCCTGGAAGAATGGCGGCGGCATTTTCACAGATATCGCGGATGCCCATCGTCCGGGCAGCCCGGTGAAGAATTGGGACAGTCTGCTCTGGCGCTTCGCCTCCACGCCGATCGTGGAACCCGGCCCGTTCTCCCACATGCCGGGTATCGACCGCTTGCAAATGGTCATCGCCGGGCGCGGCCTGGTGCTGAAATCGCCCACGCAGGAATTCGATGAGCGTGAACCTTTTACGACCGTGCGCTTCACCGGCGAGATGGAGATCGTGACCGAGCTCGAGGCCGGTCCCGTCGAGGTCGTGAATTTGATGGCCCGGCGCGGTGCGGCGGAAATCGAGCTCGTGGCGCTGAGAGAGCCCGGCGAGCTTCCATTGTCCGCCGGCACGCATCTCGTCTACGCGGTTTCCGGTGATTGCGGCATTCGTCTCAATAGCGAGGCGTTTGTCATCTCCGGCGGCAACACGCTGAAGGTCGAGCTGACCGAAGCGTCGAGGCTTGCGCTGATCTCGGGGTGCGTGGTGCTGGGCTCGATCCGGGTCGCCGGCTAGATCACGACGGCCGTGCCTTTGCGTACAATCCGTGCAACTGGCCAGGTTGGCACGGGCCGGCCGGCGCACTATATCCGCGTCGATGCAGACCGCCGCACAGGGACAGGATATGAACGCGCCAGACGAAAGGCCACCCGCCACGCTGTCCGACGGCGTCGTCCACTGGCTGACCAACGGCACGCGCGACGAGCGCTTCATCGACAACATCTTTGCGCAGATGTGCATCCGCCTCCAGCAGGCGGGCATTCCGCTCAAGCGGTCGACGCTCCACGTCCTGATCCAGCATCCGCAATGGCTGGGGGCCCGCTTCATGTGGTCGGACGGCATGCGCGAGGCGGAGATCTCGCGGGTCGATTTCGACGTGCGGGAGCGTTCCGAGTATATCGGCAGTCCCGCCAACGAAATGCAGGACGGCGCGAGCGAGGTGCGCGAGAATCTCGAGCGGGATCCGGCGCTCGGCCGCAGGCACGCCCTCTATGACGAGATGCGGGCGAACGGCCTGACCGACTATGTCGCCTGGCCGCTCTACCACACGCTCGGCAAGCGCCATCTCGTCACCTTTGCGACCGACCGGCCCGGCGGCTTCGACGAGGCGCATATCGCAGCGCTGAAGAACCTGCTGCCGGTGCTGGCGCTGGTCAGCGAAATCCGCATCAAGAATCGCCTGGCGCGAACCCTGCTGGAAACCTATGTCGGCTCCCACGCCGGCGAGCTGATTTTGGCCGGGGCGACCCGGCGCGGCACCGGCACCACGGTGCGCGCCGCGATCATGATCTGCGATCTGCGCGACTTCACGAAGATCTCCGACAACTGGCCGCGCGACGACGTCATCGATCTCCTCAACGACTATTTCGACGCGATGTCGGAGCCGATCGCGCGGCACGGCGGCGAGATCCTGAAATTCATCGGCGACGGCCTGCTCGCGATCTTCCCGCTTCATGAGCCCAATGCCTGCGCCAATCTCCTGCAGGCCGTGACCGAGGCGAGGGGGGCCATGGCCGCGCTGAACGAGCGCAACAACGGGACGGGTCGCGCGCCGCTGAATTACGGCATCGGCGTCCATGTCGGCGACGTCATGTACGGCAATATCGGTTCGACCACCCGGCTCGATTTCACCGTGATCGGCCCCGCCGTCAACATGGCCTCGCGTCTTGAAGCTCTCACCAAGCAGGTCGGACGGCCGGTGCTGCTGTCGCGCGATTTCGCCGAGCTGGTGCAGCCGGAGTTCGAGCTGGAGCGGGTGGGCCGATATGAAGTGCGCGGCTTCAGCGATCCGATCGAGCTGTTCGCGTTTCAGGGCTGAGCGTGTAATTCGCCGGACTTAATGAAAGCCGGCGAAGAACCGGATCGCAAGATACGCCCCGGCGACGACAGCCGCAGTGGCGCCGATCGCGAAGACGACCCTCAGGCTTTCATCCATCGATGATTGGTTCCTCAAGACGGCTCCGACTCCGCAGGGGGGCTAAGAGCCGGAGCCGCCAAAGTGCCGGTGTTGTGGGACCCGGCGTGCACCAATGGCCGACCGGCGCAGCAGTTCCTATCCGCCGTGTGGACAACGGCCCATGCGATTGGAGCCGTCGGCGGCTTGAATTCCTGTCATGCGGCTGAAACGTTCGGGCTACGGCGTGCCGCGTCGGAAGTTTCGGATTCTCGAGGAGAATGTTTGGCCGGCTCCGTGGGCTCGTTAGGAACGAGGCCACTTTGCGCGACGTTGTCCTCGCACACATGAACCAGGAGTTTTCCATGAAGAAGATCATTATTGCGTCCGCCGCTCTCGCCCTGATGTGCGGCTCCGCATTCGCCCAGAACTCGACCGGCCCCGCGCCGCAATCCGACAATATGCAGAAGCCCGGTATGCACAACGCCGACAAGGGCTCGATGACCAAGGGCACCACCGGCATGAGCAACGGGACGAACAATGACATGACCAAGGGCGGCATGCAGCCCGACGCATCCGGCCAGGGCGGTTCCGGCCCGGGTAGCGACCAGGGTGGCACCCGCGCTTCGCCAGGCAACATGAAGTAAACCGTCCAGACGAAGACAGCATAAGGGCTCCGCGAATCGCGGGGCCCTTATTTGAGCGCGATGTCGGCGGCACCTTTCGCCCGCGCAACATGACGGCGATTTAATCGCCCGGTTTGAACTCCTTCGCCCGCTCGAACGTATCTTCCAGGAACGGTGTCGCAGAACGCGGCATCACCGAATTGGAGCCATCTCATGCATCGTCATTTATCCATCGCAGTTCTTGCCGCGGTTTCCGCCCTGGCAGTCGCCGGAACATATTCCGCTGCTTCGGCCACGGAGCGTGTGCAGGACAGTTATTGCCTGCAAGGCCGTCAATCCGGCTACCCCGGCAATTGCGAATTCTCGAGCTACCAGCAGTGCATGGCCACCGCGAGCGGCACCAATGAGGGTTGCGGCATCAATCCGATGAGGGCCTACGCGCCGCAGCGGCGCGCGATGCACTTCAGCCGATAGGCGCGGCAACCGAAAAAAGGACGCCGGCAACGGCGTCCTTTGTCGATGTGGCCGAAACGCCGAGCCATCGGAGAAGCAACGGCGCAATGCCCCAGTTCCTGCGATGGTTCTTTCGAAACCGCAAAACCGGTGAGATCACGATCGCCCAGGCGCCCAACCTGGTTCTCTGGGTCGTCATTGCGGCCGGTGTTCTGCGCTGGCTATGGCCTTCGCCAGGCATGCCCGCCATGGCTTTGGATATCGTGTTCAGGGGTGGCCTCGTCGTCTGGGCGCTCGACGAGATCGTTCGCGGCGTGAATCCATGGCGGCGTTGTCTTGGGGGAGCCGTCTTGATCTATGTGCTGGCGACCGTTCTGTGATCAATCGCCGGCAATGCGCCGTTCTACTGCTTGGCTCCGGTCCAGGTCCCGACGCAGCCGTCGGATCGCTGGAATGTGCCGGAGCCGCTGCGGCCCGAGAATCGGCCGGACATGGTCCAGCTCAGGCCCCCGGCGGCTCCCGTTCCGGATGTTGCGCCATTCGGACTGACCTGAGCAGTGCCGTATTGCCCGATCATCTTGCCGCTGGTGATGACCACCGTGTCGGTGGAGCCGGCGCAGGTCTTGCCGACGCTCGTCAAAACCCATGCGCCATCATAATTGCCACCTCCACCGCTCCTTTGCGGCGCGCGGCCCGGCGCGTCGGCCTCGGGCCTGCTGCGCCGCGCCGGTTTCGAAGGCTCGGCTGCCCGCGGCGCCTCGCGCGAGCCGGACAACGACTTTTCGTCATTGCCGATGCTGCCGCCTGCGCTTCCGGATTGCGCCCGCGCCGTATCGGGCAAGGCGACGATCGCGAGCGCGGCTGACAGCAGCGCGGCTTCGGGGCGATATCGAAATCGGTTCTGCATACTGCATGTGTCTCAATTGCATTGTCTGAAAAAATTGCATTGTCTGAAAAACGAACGGTCTACCGGGACGCGGGCCGCGCCTGCAATGCGGCCAGATTTGCCGGTCTCGTCCCACGCGTCAAGCGCTGCGTCGTCCGCACTTCGGCCTTGCTCGTGGCGGATCGTATTGCCAACGCGAGCGTGTACCACTACGCTTTACGCTCGCCAGCTCAAACGGTCTCACGATTGCCGCGCGGTCATGCCGAAATTTCTTCGTATCGGTGTCCACCAGTCGAACGTGTCAGGGTACACGTCGAAGGCGTGGTGCGTCAGGCGCGCCGGCTCGACGATTTTCCTGAAATGGGGTGCCGTCGAGGTCCAGGGCGCGGGTAGCGGGCGAAAGGTCTATTGGACGCGTTTGCCGCAGGAGAAGACGATCCGCTGCCGCACGGCGGAGCGGGCCCAGGATTATGCAAAGGCCGCGATCGCGCGGCGCCGCAGCCATCGCTATGAGCCGCTGAGCGGGCCGATTGCGAACCGGCCCCGATCGGCCGGCGGAAGCGCGGACAGCAAACAGGCTGTCGCCACCATCCTGATCGTCGACATCGTCGGGTCGACCGCAAAGGCCGCCAAGCTCGGCGATGCGCGCTGGACGAAGATCATCGGCCATTATTACGCCGCCGTCCGCAAGGAGCTGAAGAGTTCGCGCGGCAAGGAAATCGTGACGACGGGTGACGGCGTGCTGGCGACGTTCAGGGTGCCGGCGGCCGGGATCAATTGCGCGACTGCGATCCAGAAGGCGGTGCGCACCCTCGGCCTCGACATCAGGGTGGGCCTGCACGCCGGCGAGTATTCGATGAGCGGCGGCGAGATGGTCGGTCTCGCCCTCCACATCGGCACCCGCGTCGCCGCCAAGGCGCGCGCCGGCGAGGTTCTGGTGTCGAGCGCGGTGAAGGAGCTGATGACGTCGCCGTCAACGATCAGCTTCAGGGATCACGGCGTCCATCAGCTCAAGGGCGTGCCGGAGCGCTGGCGGCTGTACCGGGTGGAGGCGTGAGGCGACGTGCAAGTGCGGGGATCGCCTCGTCATCCGCATTGTCGCGGCTGCGCCACGCGGAGACCGCGCGCTCCAGCTCGCGGCGAACGCCATCCACGACGCTGGCCCAGTCGCCCGGCGCTGGTTGCCGGAACAGCCGCATCGACCGATACCACGGGCTGTCGTCGCGGTTGAGCAGCCAGCGCCAGTCCGGGCTGAAAGGCACCATCGTCCAGACCGGAACGCCCAGCGCGCCGGCGAGGTGAACGACGCTGGTGTCGACCGAGATCACCAGGTCGAGGCAGCAGACCAGCGCCGCCGTGTCGCTGAAATCCGTAAGCCGTTCCGTCAGGTCGACGATGTCGGGACGTTCGCCGAGGAAGGCGCGATCCTGATCCCGGACGCCTTTTTGCAGGCTGACGAATTGGACGTCGCAATCCAGCACAGGGGCAAGCGCGCGCAGGGCCATCGATCGGTTGTGATCGTTCTTATGCTCCGGTTGTCCCGACCAGACGAGACCGACGCGGAAGCGATTGCGCCGGCCAAGCCGGTCCTCGAGCCGGCCTTCCCAGGCGTTCACGCGCGCCGCCGGAGGCGCGGGAAGATACGACTTCGCGAACGGGATCGTACCGAGCCGTGTCGCGAACACGGCGGGCAGGGCTCCAAGCGGACAGTGCAGGTCGAACGCCAGCGACGTTGCGGACGGGCGGCTGATGCAATTTGCGACGCCGGGCACCCCGGCCAGCAGCCGCTGGATCGGAGGCTGGACCTCCAGGATCACGCGCGCTCCGAGCGCGGCCACCATGGGCACATAGCGCGCGAACTGGATCGCATCGCCCAATCCCTCGTCGGCGTGAAGCAATATGGTCTTGCCTTCGATCGGCTGGTCACCGCGCCAGAGGGGTTGGGAAAAGCCGCGATCGAGCAAGCCGACGGGAAGCTTCCAGCGCTCTTCGCGCCCAGGCCAGCCTCGCTCGAAGTCTCCGGTCAGCAGCTGAAGCGTGGCCAGATTATAGGTCGTCGGCGCGTGCTGCGGGTCGACCGCCAGGGATCTGCGAAAGGTCGCGAAGGCTTCATCCAGCAATTGCAGCTTCAGCAACGCCAATGCCTTGTTGTTGAGGACTGCGGTGAAATCCGGTCGAAGTTCAAGCGCCCGATCGAATTGCGCCAATGCCTGCTCCATCCGGCCAAGTCTCGAATACAGCAAACCGAGGTTGTTGTGGGTTTCCGGCAGGCGGGGGTCGAGCGCAATGGACCTGGTGTAGTCGGCCTCCGCCTCCTCGAACCGGTTCGCCTCCTGGAGGCAAACGCCGCGCATTTGATAGAGAACCGCGGAGTTCGGGTTCAGTTTCTCGGCCGCGTTGAAGCGTTCCAGCGCCTCCGCGTACCGGCCGAGATTGAACAGCTGTTCGCCGCTTCTGTTCACGGCATCCAGGATTTTCGGATCGAGCTTCGGCACCCGCTGCACGCGCAGCTCCGCCTCTTCCGTGCGCTTGAGTTGCTGGAGCAGGCTGCCGAGCGAATTCGCGCGGCCCGCATCCTGTGGCTTGGAGGGCAGGGCCTTGCTCTGATGCAGCCGTGCTCCCGGCTGCCGCGTGGAAACCAGGTCCTCCAGCTCGCGGCGAACGTTGTCCACGACGCTGACCCAGTCGCCTCGCGTCACTTGCCTGAACAGCCTCATGGATTGATACCAAGGGCTGTCGTCGCGGTTGAGCATCCAGCGCCAGTCCGGGTTGAACGGCACCATCGTCCAGACCGGAACGCCCAGCGCGCCGGTCAGGTGAACGACGCTGGTGTCGACCGAGATCACCAGATCGAGGCAGGACAACAGCGCCGCCGTATCGGTGAAATCCTTGAGCTGGTCCGTCAGGTCGATGATATCAGGACGTTCGCCGAGGTAGGCCCGGTCCTGGTCCCGGATGCCCTTTTGCAGGCTGACGAACTGAACGTCGGTCTCCAGCAGGGGCGCGAGCGTGCGCAGGGTCATCGATCGGTTGCTGTCGTTCTTGTGATCCGGATTTCCCGACCAGACGAGACCAACGCGGAGGCGATTGCGGGGGCCGGTCAGGCCTTCAAGCCGGTCTTCCCACGCCTTCACACGCTCGGCCGGGGGCGCGGGAAGGTAACGATCCGCGAACGGGATCGTGTCGAGCCGCGTCCTGAACGCCAGCGGCAGGCT